>CAZEEC010000153.1:0-5036 GCA_964511105.1 uncultured Mesorhizobium sp. | reverse complement strand
CGCTAAATATCCAGATTGGCGACCGACAGCGCGTTGTCCTGGATGAACTCGCGGCGCGGCTCGACCTCGTCGCCCATCAGGCGCGAGAACAGCGAGTCCGCGTCGGTGGCGTCGTTGATCTTCACCTGCAGCAGCGAGCGCGCATTGGGGTCGAGCGTCGTCTCCCAAAGCTGGTCGGCGTTCATTTCGCCCAGCCCCTTGTAGCGCTGCAGCGTCAGGCCCTTGCGGCCGGTCGCGAAGATCGCGTCGAGCAGAGCCATCGGCCCGGAAATGAGTTCCGACTTGTCGTTGCGCTTCAGGATCGGCTGCTTCATGTAGATTTCCTGAAGCCGCGGCGCATAGCGGTCGATGGCGCGCGCGTCGGCCGAGCCGATCAATCCGGCGTCGAGCGTGACCACCTCGCGCACGCCGCGCACCGTGCGTTCGAAGGCGACGCCGCCCGCCCCTTCTTCGTTGGACGGATTAACGCGTCCTTCCCAGCCGCGCTCGGTCTCCTCGGCAATCATGTCGAGCCGCTCGGCGACCGTCTCAACGATGCCGGCGACCTCGGCCGGATCGGCCATGCGTTCGGCATTGAGCGCGCCGGCGATCGCCGCCTGCTCGACGACGCCGCGCGAATAGCGCGTGTGCAGGCCTTGGATCAGGGCGCGCACGCCGCGCGCATCGTCGATCACCGCATGCAGGTCCTGCCCGGCCAGGACTTCGCCGGTCGACAGTTCGAGCGAGGCTTCGTGCAGCCCCTGCGCGATCAGGTAGTCCTCGAACGACGCCTCGTCCTTGATATATTGCACCGACTTGCCGCGCGTGACCTTATAGAGCGGCGGCTGGGCGATATAGAGATGGCCGCGCTCGATCAGTTCGGGCATCTGGCGGAAGAAGAAGGTCAGCAAGAGCGTACGGATATGGGCGCCGTCTACGTCGGCGTCGGTCATGATGATGATCTTGTGGTAGCGCAACTTGTCGATGTTGAACTCGTCCTTGCCGATGCCGGTGCCGAGCGCGGTGATCATCGTGCCGATCATGTCGGAGGACAGCATGCGGTCGAAGCGCGCCCGCTCGACATTCAGGATCTTGCCGCGCAGGGGCAAGATCGCCTGGTTCTGACGCGAGCGGCCGCCCTTGGCCGAGCCGCCGGCCGAATCGCCCTCGACGATGAACAACTCCGACTTGGCGGGGTCCTTCTCCTGGCAGTCGGCGAGCTTGCCGGGCAGCGAGCTGATGTCGAGCGCGCCCTTCCTGCGGGTCAATTCACGGGCCTTGCGCGCCGCCTCGCGGGCGGCGGCGGCCTCGACGACTTTGCCGATCAGCACCTTGGCTTCGGCCGGATGCTCCTCGAACCAGCTGCCGAGCGCCTCGTTGACGAGGTTCTCGACGACCGGGCGCACCTCGGAGGAGACCAGCTTGTCCTTGGTTTGGGAGGAGAATTTCGGGTCAGGCACCTTGACCGAGAGCACCGCGGTCAGCCCCTCGCGGCTGTCGTCGCCGGTGATCGTGACCTTCTCCTTCTTGGCGATGCCGGAGCTTTCCGCATAGCTCGTCACCTGGCGCGTCAGCGCGCCACGGAACCCGGCCAGATGCGTGCCGCCGTCGCGTTGCGGGATGTTGTTGGTGAAGGCCAGCACGTTCTCGTGATAGCTGTCGTTCCACCACATTGCGACCTCGACCGAAATGCCGTCGCGCTCGGCACGGATCGCGATCGGCGCGGGGATCAGCGGCTTCTTGGACCGGTCGAGATATTTGACGAACTCTTCCAGCCCGCCTTCGTAATAAAGCTCCTGCGTCTTGACGTCGGCATGGCGCTTGTCGGCCAGGATGATGCGCACGCCCGAATTCAGGAAGGCGAGCTCGCGCAGCCGGTGCTCGAGCGTGCCGTAGTCGAACTCGACCATGGTGAAGGTGTCGGGAGAGGGCAGGAACGAGATCTCGGTGCCGCTGCGGCCTTCATTGGTGCCCGGCTGCCGGTCCTCGACATAAGCGCCGGTTACCGCCAGCGGCCCGTCCGCATTGCCGTGAGTGAAGCTCATCTCGTGGATCTTGCCGTTGCGGCGGATCTTCATCTTCAGCCAGATGGACAGCGCATTGACGACCGAGACGCCGACGCCGTGGAGGCCGCCGGACACCTTGTAGGAGTTCTGGTCGAATTTGCCGCCGGCGTGAAGCTGGGTCATGATCACTTCGGCCGCGGACACGCCCTCGCCCTTGTGCATGTCCGTCGGGATGCCGCGGCCATTGTCGGTCACCGTCACCGATCCGTCGGCGTTGAGCGTCACCGTCACCAGGTCGGCATGGCCGGCGAGCGACTCGTCGATCGCGTTGTCGACCACCTCATAGACCATGTGATGAAGCCCCGAGCCGTCATCGGTGTCGCCGATATACATGCCCGGCCGCTTGCGCACGGCGTCGAGCCCCTTCAGGACGCGAATGGATTCGGCACCATATTCGGCCGGCTCGCCAGGGAGATTTTCAGGCGTATCGCTCATGAAGTTCCGATCTCTTGAAATGCTGTCGTGACGCGCGCGAGGAATGTCCCGCCGACTCAGGCGCTGCAGATGCCCCGAATATAGGCCCTGGCGTCGGATTTTCCAAGTTTTGCATGGGGTTGATGGCGAATCTGCCACAGATTCTTGGCCATCTCCCCAAACGGCTGTGCCAAGCGGTTGTCAGCGCGCTTCAAGCCCGCTTAAACAGGAAAGCGAATCAGCGCAGGCGCGCACGAGGGACCGAGGGAAGATTTTGCGGCGACAGCTCACCTTATTCGCGGCCGCCTTGTGCCTGCCGCTTCTGGCTTTCGTCGCCTATATCCTCGTCACGCTCGCCATGGCCGAGCGCGGCCGCCTTGAGATCAACGCGTCGGGCGCGGCGCGCACCCTGTCTGCCTCCATTGACCGCGAATTGCTCGGCCTCAAATCCGCACTCCAGGTGCTGGCGCTGTCGCCGCAACTGCAAACCGGCGAAATCGCGGGCTTTTACGCTAAGGCTGCCCTTCTCAACGAACGTTTGGGCATGAACACCGTCTTGCGCACTCCCGACGGCCAGCAGATCGTCAATGTCAACCTGCCCTTCGGCGCCGATCTGCCGCGTACGCCGCGGGCGACGGATGACGAAGTGCTCGCGGCGCCCGATCCGCGCATTCTCGACCTTTTCGCCGGGGTGGTCGCGGACGAGCCGCTCTTTGCCGTCGAGACGCCGATCATGGTCGAGGGGGCGCCGCGCTATCTGTTGAGCCTCGTCGTGCCGGCGACGCGGATCCGCGACATCATCCGCTCGACCCAGTTGCCGGAGAGCTGGACGATCGCGGTGGTCGACGCCAACGACCGGATCCTGGCGCGCAACAGGCGCCATGCGGACCATGTCGGCCAGCAGGCGACCGCCGATCTCATCGCCAATACGCGCGGCTATTTCGGCAGTTGGGACGCCACGACGCTCGATGGCGAGACTGTGTTCGGGGCCTACTCGCGCTCGCTACTGACCGATTGGCGGGTGGCGATCGGCGTCCGGCAGAGCGAGCTTAACGCGCCGGTCTTCCGCTTCATCCAGTTCTTCGCGCTGCTCGGCCTCCTGGCGCTCGCCCTGTCGGCGCTGCTCGCCTCGCTCTTTGCCCGCAACCTGTCACGCTCGGCTTCCGATCTCGTCAAGCAGGCGCGGCTATTGGCCGAAGGCGAAGCCGTGAGCGCGCGCCAATTCAACGTCCGGCCGTTCACTGCCATTAGCGCCGTCCTCGCCGACGCCTCGTGCAAGCTGCGCGCGCGCGAGGCCGAGCTGCGCGAAAGCGAAGCCCGGTTTCGCGCCATCACCGATACGTTGCCGCAAATGGTCTGGACCGCCGCCCCCGACGGCTGCCACGACTATTACAATGCGCGCTGGTACGAGTTCACCGGTATGCCGGTCGGCTCGACCGATGGCGAGGGCTGGGTCGGCATGTTCCACGCCGACGACCAGCCGCGCGCCAAGGAGCTGTGGGACCATTCCCTCCGGACGGGCGACCCGTACGAAATCGAATACCGGCTGCGCCATCATTCGGGGCAATATCGCTGGACGCTCGGCCGCGCCTTGCCGATCCGCGACGAGGCCGGCCGCATCATCCGCTGGTTCGGCACCTGCACCGACATCCACGAATCGCGGATAGCCGCCGAGGAACGCGAGATCGTGGCGCAGGAACTGTCGCACCGCATCAAGAACATCTTCTCCGTGCTGGGCTCGATCGTCAGCCTCGCGGCGCGCTCACACCCGCAGGCGCAAGGCTTCGCCGAGGAATTGCGCGGCCGCATCCTGGCGCTGGGCACGGCGCATGAATTTGTGCGCCCCCGCGCGGGCGAGACGGAGCAGGACGGCCAGGCGTCGCTGCACGGGCTCTTGCGCGCGCTGTTCGCCGCCTATGACGATCATGGCGGCCGCGTCGAGATCGCCGGTCCAGACCTTGCTATCGCCGAGGGTGCGGCCACCCCGCTGGCGCTGGTCTTTCACGAACTCGGCACCAATGCCGCCAAATATGGCGGTCTTGCCGACGGCCAGGGTGGCATCGACATTTCGACGGCGCTGGAAGGCGACACATACCGCGTGACGTGGAAGGAACACGCCGCGCTTGACGCTACAGCGATGGAGGGCGGCACGTCCGGCTTCGGCTCGCGGCTGATCGAGCTCAGCATCCGCGGCCAGATGGGCGGCACGCTTGAGCGCATGTTCGAAAATGATGGACTGCGAGTTGAACTATCCGTGCCGCTTTGGGCGCTGACCCGGGCGGCTGAATTGCGCCGCGGCTAAGCTGACATTTGTGATCGGGAGGCGGCAGGGCTCATGAACACTTGCAGCCGCGGCGGCGGCTCAGCCTCGCGCTGCTGGCCACGCGTCGCCACCGCATAGCGGATCGCCTGGCGCAATTCGCTGTCGGCCACCGGCTTGGCGATGACGCCGAGGGTGCCTGGAACGCCGGCGCGCAACTGGGCCGGATTGGCGGTCATGAAGACGACCGTTACATCGCGGTCGGCCAGTTCACGGCCGATATCGATCCCCGTCGGGCCGTCGCGCAAATTGAGATC
>CAZEEC010000152.1:0-5052 GCA_964511105.1 uncultured Mesorhizobium sp. | reverse complement strand
TCGATGGCCTGCATGCACTGTACCGACGCGCCTTGCGCGGCCGTCTGCCCGGTGGATTGCTTCTACACGACCGACGATGGCGTGGTGCTGCACTCCAAGGATCTGTGTATCGGTTGTGGCTATTGCTTTTACGCCTGTCCATTCGGGGCGCCCCAGTTTCCGCGTGTCGGTAACTTCGGCTCTCGCGGCAAAATGGATAAATGCACGTTCTGCGCGGCGGGGCCCGAGGAAGATTCCACGGAGATCGAGTACATCAAATACGGCTCCAATCGACTCGCAGAAGGCAAGCTTCCTCTTTGCGCGGAGATGTGTTCGACCAAATCCCTGCTTGCCGGCGATGGCGAGATCATAGCCGAGATTTATCGCGAGCGCGTCACACAGCGCGGCTACGGGTCGGGTGCCTGGGGATGGCAGACAGCTTATATGGAGACGGTCGCGGTTTAGACCGATCCAGCACGAACGAGAGCGGCGCGGGACCAACCCGCTGCCGGAGCGCCAATGGTTGGGAGGACGGTTGAGATGCTGGTTGTGAGGGTTGGTCGGCTGATCTCACCTGCTGTTGCAGCGGTCATTTTCGCTCTTGGTCTGTTTCTGGCGCCTGCTCAGGCTCAGGAACAGCCCGGATTCAATCCGACCGCACAATCGGTCAATGAGCAACAACTCCTCCAGGAATTGCAGAGGATCGAAGGACGCGTATCCATCCCGGATACCGCCTCTGGGGTGCTGCAACAGCCCCAGGGACGCGACTATCGCCAGTTCCATGAAGGCGCCCTGCCCTGGATCGGCGGTATTGTCATCCTGGGTATGCTGATCTTACTGGCGGCTGTCTATTTCATGAAAGGGCCGATCCGGACCGAAGGAGAGCCGAGCGGTGTCAAGATCCGGCGTTACAATATGGTCGAGCGTGTCAATCACTGGATGACGGCCACCGCTTTCATCGTGCTGGCGATCACCGGTCTCAACTACTTCTTCGGCAAGCGGCTCATCATGCCGCTCATTGGACCTGATGCTTTTTCAACTTGGAGCATCGCGGCGAAGTTCGCTCACAATTTCGTATCCTGGCCCTTCATGCTCGGCATCCTGATCATGCTGATCGTCTGGATCAAGGACAATCTGCCCGACCGATACGACTGGCCTTGGCTAAAGGCGGGCGGCGGCATGATCGGCGACAAGCATCCCCCAGCGGGCCGTTTCAATGCCGGGCAAAAACTGATTTTTTGGGCTGTGATCGTGGGCGGCATCGCTCTTTCGGTAACCGGCATCATGATGCTGTTCCCGTTCTCCTTTGCCGACATCAACGGTATGCAGTGGGCGCAATACGTCCATGCCGTCATAGGCGTCCTGCTGATCGTTGCGATCCTTGTGCATATCTACACTGGAACGCTGGGTGTCGAAGGATCGATCACCGCGATGGGCACGGGCGAGGTCGATGCGAATTGGGCCCGGATCCACCACAGCGCGTGGTTGGACAAGCAGCAGGCAAAACGCGCTGGGGCTCAACGAGCCAGTATTGAGCCCGCTGAATGAATCGGATCTTTGAATACAGTCGGCCGCCTGAAGAGGCGGCCGACTGCAAGCCAAACGTCAATTTTCACCTACGAGGGCTGGCCGCGCCAGTCGGGCCCTACCAGATTGTTACCCGGATCCCCGACGCGGGTGCTTTCGGTACTGTAGACATGCCAGGCCGGCGGTTGCTCGCTGCGAAGCATGAAACTGGCACCGATCGCAATGATCACCGCTACGGCAATTCCAGATATGACAGCCCCCATAGACCTCTCTCCCTTTGATCGCGTCGGGAACCCGACACATTTCTGAAGCGAATTGCCCATCCGCTTCCACGCACGGACGCCAAAACTGGTGTCATTCCTCAGCCGGAAGCTGTTGCGACCCGCTGGTCTGGAAATATTGGAGGTCCAGAGCAGCCAATGCAAGCAGCGGCGCCGGCATTGGCACGCCAGACAGCCGAAGTTCGCGGGCGGCTCGCTGACAGGCTGCCATGTCATTGGCTCCGGCCAGTTCCTCCACATCGGCGATGGAAAGAACTGCTTCCTTTTGGACGTCCGGCGCCGCTGAATCCGGTATAGGGGCGCTCAAGCCCGCTGTTTGTGGTGCGTCTTCCCCCGAATCGTCCACTACTGCGTCCTCATTGGGATCAGGGCCTTCAACCGCCGGACCCGACTGTCCGGATGCTTCCTGCGCCGATTCCGTCTGGGATGGCGGCTGCGGCGTTATGGCCTCACCCGAGGCGGGGGGCTCCCCATTGGAGACGGATGCCTGATCGTCGATTTGGTTCTCATCTTCCTCGGGCAGTTCAGCACTCGCCGTTTGCGGTTGCTGACCAGCCGGTGGCACACCACCGGCCGCTTCGTCTGTCGATGATTCTGTCATAAACGCGAGAAGTTCCTGACACAGGTTTGCAGATCCACCGGCAGTGGATTCCAGCACCGGTATTGCATTGGATGCGGCCGTACCTGTTGCAGGCACAGTTGCTTCGGCTTCTGGGTCAGAGATCGCACCGGGAGCGGAAGGAGCGGCCGGTTCCTGTGGGGGAGACGCTTCCGGCTCTCCTCCGGTCTGGGCGAATGAAGTCGAGGCAGCCAGGGCGAACATCCCTGAAAGGAGCAATTTCCGCATCGCGTAAGACCTCCATCCTTCATGTTGTCACCCGCGGGCCGAGAAGGAGTGTGCCCGAACGGTTGATGCCGTAGCAAGCCCTAAAGCAGCCAGAAGTTCCGCCGGAGAACCGGGAAGATGCGAATCTTGCCCGCAGGCACAACGACAGAAAGCCTCTGACGTCGGGCCAGAGGCTTTCCTGGCGGCTCCGCAGAGCCGCGCCGGCAGCGGTTGCCCGCCGGCCGAACCGTTGATTATTGGTTCACAGCATCCTTGAGGCCTTTGCCGGCCGAGAACTTTGGCACGTTGCGAGCTGGAATCTGGACTTCGGCGCCGGTCTGCGGGTTGCGGCCGGTTGAAGCCTCACGGCGCGACACCGAGAAATTACCGAAGCCAACCAGGCGCACATCGCCGCCCTTCTTCAACTCGCCGGAAATGGCGGAGAATACCGCGTCCACCGCGGACTGGGCGTCGGCCTTGGAAAGGTTTGCTTCATCGGCGACTGCCGCAATAAGCTCGTTCTTGTTCATCAAATCTTCCTTTCGGTTGAAAGGCCGGGAAACTGGTTCTGCCGGCAGCGAGCGAAGTGTACGGACAGTTCCGCCTGCAACCAAGCGAATGCTGGCCTTGGGTGGCAAAATTTCCAGCTTTTCTGGGCTTTTTCAACCAAAAAGCCGGGGACATGCCCCGGCTTTCCAGTTTATCAGACACTTTGTTGCAGTCGCGTCAGTGTGCGAGGCCGGCGGAGACCGAATCGTCGCCTTGAACAGCAGCCGGGGTCACGGGCTCAACCCATTCGATGGGCTCAGGCTGACGGATCAGTGCATGCTGGAGCACCTCGCCAACGCGGCTGACCGGGACAATCTCGAGTGCATTCTTCACGTTCTCGGGAATGTCGGCCAGGTCCTTGGCATTCTCCTCGGGGATCAAGACCTTCTTGATGCCCCCACGGAGTGCGGCAAGAAGCTTTTCTTTCAAACCGCCGATCGGGAGAACCCGGCCGCGAAGCGTCACCTCACCAGTCATGGCGATGTCCTTGCGAACCGGGATCCCGGTCAGCACCGAGACAATCGCCGTGACCATTGCGATACCGGCGGACGGGCCATCCTTTGGCGTCGCGCCTTCCGGCACGTGCACGTGAATGTCGCGCTTGTCGAAGAGCGGCGGCTCGAGGCCGAAATCGATGGCGCGGCTGCGGACATAGGACGCGGCAGCCGAGATCGACTCCTTCATGACGTCCTTCAGATTGCCCGTCACCGTCATCTTGCCCTTGCCAGGCATCATGACACCTTCGATCGTCAGCAGTTCGCCGCCCACCTCGGTCCACGCGAGACCGGTGACGACGCCCACCTGATCTTCGCCCTCAACCTGGCCGAAGCGGAAGCGCGGCACGCCGAGATAATCCGCAAGATTATCGACCGTCACCTCGACGGTCTTCACCTTCGTGCGCAGGATCTCAGTGACAGCCTTACGCGCAAGCTTCATCAATTCGCGCTCAAGGTTACGCACGCCCGCTTCCCGCGTGTAGGTGCGGATCGTCTCGCGCAGAGCCTCATCCGCGACGGAAAACTCGCCATCGTTTAGAGCATGGTCGCGAATGGCCTTGGGCAGCAGGTGCCGCTTGGCGATCTCCACCTTCTCATCTTCCGTGTAGCCGGCAATACGAATGATCTCCATCCGGTCCATGAGGGCTGGCGGGATGTTCAGCGTATTGGCCGTCGTCACGAACATCACGCCCGACAGGTCGTACTCGACCTCGAGATAGTGATCCATGAAGGACGAGTTCTGTTCCGGATCGAGAACCTCAAGCAGAGCCGATGAGGGATCACCGCGAAAGTCCATGCCCATCTTGTCGATCTCGTCGAGCAAGAAGAGCGGGTTGGACTTCTTGGCCTTCTTCATCGACTGGATGACCTTACCCGGCATCGAACCGATATAGGTGCGGCGGTGGCCACGGATTTCGGCCTCGTCCCGCACACCGCCAAGCGCCATGCGAACGAACTCGCGGCCCGTCGCCCTCGCGATCGACTTTCCGAGTGAAGTCTTACCGACGCCGGGGGGGCCCACCAGGCACAAGATCGGTCCCTTGAGCTTCTTCTGACGGCTTTGAACCGCAAGATACTCGACGATCCGCTCCTTGACCTTATCAAGCCCGAAATGATCCGTGTCGAGAACGTCCTGGGAGAATTCCAGATCGGTCTTAACCCTCGACGGCTTGTTCCACGGGATCGACAGCAACCAGTCGAGATAGTTGCGCACAACCGTTGCTTCGGCAGACATCGGCGACATGGTGCGCAGCTTCTTCAGCTCGGCGTCCGCCTTTTCGCGGGCTTCCTTGCTCAGCTTTGTCTTCTTGATCCGCTCTTCCAACTCGGCTGCCTCGTCGCGGCCGTCCTCGCCCTCGCCGAGTTCCTTCTGAATGGCCTTCATCTGCTCGTT
>CAZEEC010000151.1:0-5063 GCA_964511105.1 uncultured Mesorhizobium sp. | reverse complement strand
ATTCCGCGGCCGGGGAACTTGGCTCAATAATGCATCAAGCGGCTTCGAGTTCCTTCACCGACTGCTCGAATGCATCCTTGATCGGCTTGATGACTTCCTCGGTCGCCTTGGTGGAGGCGGTCTGGAAATCGCGGGCCTGCTCGATCGCCAGTTCCATCGACTGACGGACGAAAGCGCCCTGAAGCTCGACCAGTTCGGAGAAGGACTTCACCTTCATCAGCGATTCCATGTGCGTGAAGCCGAGCTCGGCGTTGGCGCGCAGGGCCGAAAGCGACTTGGCCGAGATGTCGTTGCCGGCCTTGCGGGCGGTCTCGAAGGTTGTTTCCAGGGACTTCTGGGTCTGTTCGGCGTTGGCGCGGATCTTTTCATAGGCCTGGCGGCTCTGTTCCATACCGGCTTCGGTGAGCGTGCGGAACTGGTCGACGGCCTTATTAGAATCGAATGCGGCGGCTTCCAGCGTCTCTTTGCTCTTGGCAGCAGTGCTCATATGATCTGTCCCTTGTTCAGGTGGGCGCGGTCATGACCCAATGGCAGCCAAGCCCGCTCATTCCGCGAACATATAAATGCTTCTTTTGTGCATTGCAACATATTTATATGCATTGCGGCAGATTAACCACTTCGGCAATCGGCCGGCGTCCACGGCCGCTCGTCGGTGGACGCCGGGGCGCGCGGCTCCTATTAACGAAGGGTTAAGCGTGATGACCGGCTCCGCCAACACAGGAACCCGATGACGGCTGCGTCCTATTCCTTCATCGATATCGCCGTCCTGAACGGCGTGCGCGAGCGTTTTGCTCGCGGCGACGTGCTCGTGCTTCTTGCGCCCGAGCTTGAAACGGTGATCTGGGCGAATGGTCCGGGTGCCTTTCTGTTCAACCGCAGCGACATCGAAGACGCGATGGGAAGCCGGTCCAACCTGTCGGTGCAGGCCAAGCGCCAGATCGGGTCACTTTCGGGGTTCCCCCGGATCGGTGCCGGACGAACCGTATCGCTGCGCCTGCCGCAGGGCGTCGCGGCCAGCATGATCACCTTTCAGGCAGAACAGGTGCGCCTGCCACGCGGCGAACTGGCAATTTTGCTCAGCATCCCAGCCTTACAACGCGGCCTGCGTGGCGAAGAGCGGCTGCAGGCCGCTGTCGGCGGGTTTGCCGAGGCGGGCTATGCCGCGGCTCTCATCGACTCGGATGGGGCCATTGCCGCAGCCACGCCAGGTTTCGATGAGCTCGGCCTCGGCCGCACGATCCTGTGGAACCTCGTCAAGGATGTCGCGGGCGAATATGACCGCCTGGTCAAGAAGCTGGTAACGGTGGAGAATGGCATTCTGCCAATCGGCTTTGCGCGACTGCTCGACGAACCGGCGCTGCATCTTCTCGTCACGGCCGATGCGCCACAGGCCGAAGAGGAGGACGAGGTAGAGGATGTCGCACCTGCGCAGCCGGTCGTCGCGGACCACGAGCCTGCGATCGCAAAAGACGATAGGCCGACCGAGACCCATCGCGCGCATGCGGATGCCCCCGAGACATTTGTCAACGCCGAGCCCGAGCCTGAGCCTGAGGATCCGCGCAATCTTCCCACCCAGCCAGTCCGCTTCGTCTGGCGGACGGATGCGAGCGGCCGCTTCAGCCAGATCTCGCCAGAATTCTTGGCAGTTGTAGGCGCCGACACAGCGGATGTGATCGGACTTGGTTTTCGTGACGTCGCCGTCCGGTTCGATTTCGACCGCGACGAGGAAATCGCCGCTCTTCTCGACCGGCGCGACACCTGGTCGGGACGAACGGTGCTGTGGCCCGTGCCGGACCATGGCGTAAGGATACCGGTCGATCTAGCCGCCCTGCCCGTTTACGATCGCGATCGACTGTTCGAAGGGTTTCGCGGCTTCGGCGTCGCGCGTCCGTCCGACGCCGTTGACGACCGCGCCCCGGTCGAGCCGGAACCGGAAAGCCCACGCGTCGAGGCGGTGGCGTACGCGGCTGATCCGTTTCAAGGCGAGGCGCCGGCACTGGATCTCCATACGACGTTCGGGCGGCGCACGAGCGACAAGGTGGTACGGCTCGACGATGTGCGGCCGCAGCCGAATGGACGCGCATTGTCGCCTACGGACCGTCAGGCCTTGCATGAGATCGGCTCCAAGCTGAAGCGCGAGATCGGGTCGAAAGGGGAGCCCGAGGAGCGGCAAGTGTCAGCCAAACCGAACGATATAGCCGAGGAAACGCAGCTCTTGGATGCGGGAACCGCCGGCGCGGAGTTCCCGCACCTGCCCGACCCGGTCGCCACTCCTGACGATAGGCGATTCGAGGAGAGCGACCCGCCAAGCTTGTCAGTCGAATTCGAACCGGAGCCGGCCCGAGCAAACATCCATTTCCTGCCATCTGCCTTCGCGCGCGACGCGGGTCAAGCTTACGACGCGGACGACCGGTTTCTCGCGCATCTACCCGTGGCGACGCTGATCCATTCGGGCGAGCGCCTGCATTTTGCCAACCAGGCGTTTTTCGACCTGACCCAGTACGAGTCGCTTGACGCATTTACCGAGGCCGGCGGTCTCGAAGCCCTGTTCGAGCGCGCTCCCGAAGCGGTTGCCGAAGGCGGGCTTATGTTGAAGCGCGCCTACGGCTGCGAAATACCGGTCAGCGCTCATCTTCATGCGGTGCCGTGGCGTCGTGCCAAGGCGCTGATGCTGACGCTCCTGCCACAACCGGTCATTGTTGAAAGCCTGCCCGCTCAAAAGACCGAAGCCACCAATGACGACAGCAACGAACTGCGGGCCCGGCTGGCCGAATTCCAGACGATTGTCGACACCGCGACGGATGGCGTCATCCTGATCGACGGCGCATTCCAGATCCGCTCGATCTCGCAGCCGGCCGAAGCCCTATTCGGCTTCGACAGCCAGGCGATCGAGGGGCGGCCGTTTCGCGAACTCTTCGCCATCGAAAGTCAGCGTACAGCTCAGGATTATGTCGAACGAATCGCGCGCAACGGCGTCGCCTCAGTGATGAATGATGGCCGGGAAGTGATTGGCCGCGAGGCCGATGGAGGCTTCATACCGCTGTTCATGACCATCGGCCGCCTGCCGAATGATAGCGGCTATTGCGCCGTGCTGCGCGATATCACCAACTGGAAGCGCGCCGAGGAGGACCTGACCCAGGCGCGGACACGTGCCGAGCGGGCCTCTTCACATAAGAGCGATTTCCTGGCCCGCATCAGCCATGAAATCCGCACGCCGCTCAACGCGATTATCGGCTTTTCCGAATTGATCATCAATGAAAGCTTCGGCCCGATCGGCACGGAGCGCTACCGCGACTATCTGCGCGACATCAGCCGCTCCGGCAACCACGTGCTCGACCTCGTCAACGATCTCCTCGACATCTCCAAGATCGAGGCGGGCGAACAGGAAATGAATTACGAGTCGGTGTCGCTCAATGAAGTGCTTAGCGAGGCTGTCGCCATGATGCAGCCGCAGGCCAACCGCGAACGCGTCATCATCCGATCCTCCTTCGCCTCCAGGTTGCCCGACATCGTCGCGGACCCCCGCTCAATCCGCCAGATCGCCCTTAACCTTCTGTCCAACGCCGTGCGCTACACGCCGGCTGGCGGGCAGGTCATCCTGTCGACCGCGCTGGAGCCGAACGGCGCCGTCGTCATCCGTGTGCGGGACACGGGCATCGGCATGAGCGGGCCGGAAATCGATCAGGCGTTGAAGCCATTCAAGCGCGTCAATGTGCTGAAGCGCAGCCATCGTGAGGGAACCGGGCTCGGCCTGCCGCTGACCAAGGCGCTGGTCGAGGCCAACCGGGCCCGCTTTGCCATCAGTTCCGAGCCCAATGAAGGCACGCTGGTCGAAATCGAGTTTCCAGCGACGCGTGTGCTCGCCGACTGAGACATCGTTTAGAATTATTCTAAACTATTGTAATTCTTGGCCAATTAACTTGACTGACACTATCATATATATCACAGAGTGCGGGCGAGGCCGCTCGCCAGTTGCGCGGCAACGTGACAAATCCAGCTGGAGGACCGTCCCATGCGCCTTTCCAATATGCTGCCGCGCGGCGCTTTCCTTGCCGCCGCCGCTCTTTCCGGCACGATGCTCATCATGCCCCCGGCCTTGGCCCAAGAAACCGTCAATATCTATTCCTACCGCCAACCTGACTTGATAAAGCCGGTGCTCGACGCATTCACGGAGCAGACAGGCATTGAAACGCAGGTGCTGTTCCTCGACAAGGGGCTCGAAGATCGCATTGCCGCCGAGGGCGCGAATTCACCGGCCGACGTGATCCTTACCGTCGACATTGCACGCCTGACGGCGGCCCAGGAGAAGGGCGTGACCCAGCCCGTCGCCGACGAAACGATCGACGCCAACATTCCCGCCGAATATCGCGATGCGGACGGACACTGGTTCGGGGTGACCCGCCGCGGCCGCGTGATCTGGGCGTCGAAGGATCGCGTCGCGCAAGACACGATCTCCTATGCCGATCTCGCCAATCCGGAATATAACGGCAAGATCTGCATCCGCTCTGGCCAGCACGCCTACAATATCGCGCTGTTCGCGTCGCTGATCGCGCATTGGGGCGAGGCGGAGACCGAGGAATGGATGAAGGGCTTCAAGGAAAATCTTGCCCGCCGTCCCGATGGCGGCGACCGCAACCAGGCCCAGAACATTCTGGCCGGCGAGTGCGATCTAGCGATCGGCAACACCTATTATGTGGGCCTGATGATGAACAACGAGTCCGAGCCCGAGCAGAAGGAATGGGCCGAGGCGATCAAGGTGATCTTTCCGACGATCGACGAGGACTCCGGCACCCATGTCAATGTGTCCGGCATGGCACTGGCCAAGCACGCGCCCAACCAGGAGGCCGCGCTCGAACTGATGCGGTTCCTGTCGTCCGATGAGGCGCAGCAGATCTATGCCAAGCAGGTTTATGAATATCCGGTTAAGGACGGCGTCGCGCCGAGCGCGGACGTGCAATCCTTCGGCGAACTCAATGCTGACACGCTGCCACTAACCGAGATCGCCAAACACCGGCGCGCCGCTTCCGAAATGGTCGACCGCGTGGGGCTCGACGATGGCCCGA
>CAZEEC010000150.1:0-5093 GCA_964511105.1 uncultured Mesorhizobium sp. | reverse complement strand
TATGACCCGCTAGGCGAAGGGCGAGCCGAAACCCGCCCCGGAGCGCCCCCGTGTCCAGCCCAATCCTGATCGCCCCCTCAATCCTGTCGGCCGATTTCTCCCGGCTTGGCGATGAGGTCGAGGCGGTCGCGGCCGCCGGTGCCGACTGGATCCATCTCGACGTGATGGACGGCCATTTCGTGCCCAACATCACCTTCGGCCCGCAAATCATCAAGGCGATCCGGAACCGCACGGACAAGATCTTCGACTGCCATTTGATGATCGAGCCGGCCGACCCCTACATCGCCGCCTTCGCCGATGCCGGCTGCGACATCATCACGGTCCATGCCGAAGCTGGCCCCCATCTCGACCGCTCGCTGCAGGCGATCAGGAACCTCGGCAAGAAGGCCGGCGTCTCGCTCAATCCGTCGACGCCCGAAAGCGTCATCGAATATGTGCTCGACCGGCTCGACCTCGTGCTTTTGATGACCGTCAATCCGGGCTTCGGCGGCCAGGCCTTTATCCCCGCCGTGGTGGAGAAGGTGCGGCGGGTGAAGGCGCTGATCGGCGACCGTCCGATCGACATCGAGATCGATGGCGGCGTGACGCCCGAGACCGCGCCGCTCGTCGCCCGCGCCGGGGCCAATGTCCTTGTCGCCGGCTCGGCCGTCTTCAAGGGCGGCTCGGCGGAGGGCTACGCGCGCAATATCGCGGCGATCCGCGACGCTTCCGACGCAGCGCGGGGATTAGTCGCCTGACTTATCCGCGCATTCGCGGAATTTCCGAAAACTTCGCGGGTTTTCCAGAAAAAACGGCCGGTCTTGACGACTTTTCGAGAATTTTTCGGACTTTTTGAACCTTTTGTTAAGGTTTAAAGACGGTTTTAAGGGCCCGTTAACACGTTGCGAAGCTTATCCGCGTATGACTTCCGGCACGTTTTTTCGTGTCCGGAGTAGCCCGCGTGACCTCTGTCCAAACAGCTTCCAACGCGCCGCGCGTCGGCTGGGTCGACGCCGCCAAGGGCATCTGCATCGTCTTCGTCGTCATGATGCATTCGACGCTCGGCGTCGGCGCCGCCCTGGGGGCAGAGGGCTGGATGCACCGTGTCGTCGAGTTCGCGCGCCCGTTCCGAATGCCCGATTTCTTCCTGATTTCCGGCCTGTTCCTGGGGTTGGTCATCGATCGCCCCTGGATGCGCTATATCGACCGCAAGGTCGTGCATTTCGCCTATTTCTACGTGCTGTGGCTGACCATCCAGTTCGCCTTCAAGGCGCCGGAAATCATGGCGGAACAAGGTGTTGCGGCGCCGCTGCAGCAGTATCTGATGGCCTTTGTCGAGCCGTTCGGAACCCTATGGTTCATCTATATCCTGCCCCTCTTCTTCGTCGTCACGCGGCTGCTGAAACATCTGCCGAAAGTCGCTGTTTTCCTTGCCGCGGCCGCGCTTGAAATCCTGCCGATCCACACCGGCTGGCTCCTGGTCGACGAGTTTGCTTCCCGCTTCGTCTATTTCTATGCAGGCTACGCCTTCGCGCCCTTGATCTTCGCCATCGCCGCCCGGTTGCAGGCGCGACCCCTTGCAGCGCTTGCCATCCTGACGCTCTGGGTACCGGTCAACGCCTTCTTCGTCTTCACGTCAGCGCCGCCGGAGTTCGGCCATCTCCTGACCGCGCCGCTCGGCGAGACCGGCGCGGTTCACGGGCTTGCCGAACTGCCGCTCGTCTCGCTGCTCTTGGGTCTCGCCGGCGCCCTCGCCGTCGTCGCCGTGGCCGCCCTTGTCGCCGCAAAACCTTGGAGTCGTTGGCTTTCCTGGCTCGGGGCGCAGTCGATCGTGATCTATCTCGCCTTCTTCCTGCCGATGGCTGTTGCCCGAGCGGTGCTGATCAAGACCGGCATCATCACCGATGTCGGCACCATCGCGGCGCTGGTGACGGTCGCCGGCATTGCCGGCCCGGCGATGCTCTACGGGCTGATCCAGGTGACCGGGCACGGCCGCTTCCTGTTCGAGCGGCCCGCCTGGGCCAGGATCGAAGGCCGCCGCGCGGCGGAACCCGGCATCGTTGCGGCCGAATAGGCCTTCCGCGAGCATCGGATTGTCCGAAACCGGTGCCCACTTTTTGGGTCCGATGCCTTCAACTATGGGCGAAAATGTCCTCTTCAACCCAGCCCATCAGATCGAGCTTGGCGCGGGTCGGCAGAAACGAAAAGCAAGCCTCGGCCTCCGTCATCCGATCCTCCCGTTCCAGCCGCGCGACCAGCTTGTCGCGCAGATCGTGCAGGTAAAGCACGTCCGACGCGGCATATTGGAGTTGTTCGGGCGATAGCGTCGCAGCCCCCCAATCCGATGATTGTTGCTGCTTGGACAGCGACACGCCGAGCAATTCGTTGCAGATGTCCTTGAGCCCGTGCCGGTCGGTGTAGGTCCGCGTCAGCCGCGAGGCGATCTTGGTGCAAAAGACCGGTCCCGCCATCGCGCCGAAGGCGTGGTAGAGGACGGCGATGTCGAAGCGGCCGAAATGAAAGAGTTTGCCCTTTCCCGCGTCATTCAAAAGCGCCACGATATTCGGCGCTTGCGTCTGGCCGGCGGCGATCTGCACTACGTCGGCGGTGCCGTCGCCGGGCGATAGTTGAACGACGCAAAGCCGGTCGCGATGCGGGTTCAGCCCTAGCGTCTCGGTGTCGATCGCCACCGCATTGCCCTGGTAATTTTCGAGATCGGGCAGGTCGCCTCTGTGGAAACGAACGGTCATGGTCAAGCCTTCGAAATGGCGTCGAGGATGCGCGCCCAGGAGCGCTGCCCCTTGGCGAAGGAGGTGAGATTGTACTTCTCGTTCGGCGAATGGATACGGTCGCCCTCGAGCCCGAAGCCGACGAGCAGCGACTCCATGCCGAGCATGCGCTTGAAATCGCCGACGATCGGGATCGAGCCGCCCATGGCGATCATCACGGCGGGCTTATTCCATTCCTCGGTCAGCGCAGCCTGCGCCTTGACCAGAAACGGCGCGTCATAGCCAAGATTGATGGCTGGCGAACCGCCATGAGGCTCGAACGCCACCGAACAGTCCGAAGGCACGCGCTCTTCCACGAACTTGCGGAAACTCGCGCGGATCGCATCCGGATCCTGATCCCCGACGAGGCGGAACGACACCTTGGCGGAGGCTTCGGCGGCGATCACCGTCTTGAAGCCCTTGCCGGTATAGCCGCCCGTGATGCCGTTGAATTCGGCGGTCGGGCGCGCCCAGATGAGCTCGAGCAAGCTGCGGCCCTTCTCACCGGAAGGATCGGAAAGTCCGACCGCCCCGAGAAAGCTTTCGGCCGTCTGGCCAAGACCATTCCAGGCCTCCAGGATCTGGCTCGGCACTTCCTCGACCCCCTCGTAAAAGCCGGGAATGGTCACCCGTCCGGACTCGTCGTGAATGTCGCCCAGGATCTTCGCCAGGATGCGGATCGGATTGGCGGCCGCGCCGCCATAATGGCCCGAATGGAGATCGCGATTGGCGGCCCTGACGGTGATCTCCTCGCCGACAAGCCCACGCAGGGCCGTTGAGATGGCAGGCGTTTCGGCGTCCCACATGCCGGTGTCGCAGACGAGGGCGAAATCGGCTTTCAGCTCTTCGGCATTGGCTTCGAGGAAGGGCTTGAGCGAGGGCGAGCCGGATTCCTCCTCGCCTTCGAACAGGATGGTGACCTCGCAGGGCAACTCGCCATGCGCCGCCTTATAGGCGCGGCAGGCTTCGACGAAGGTCATCAGTTGGCCCTTGTCGTCGGCCGCGCCGCGCCCCGTGATCACCTTGACGCCATCGCGCTCCTCGACCTCCGAATCGAAGGGATCGGCGTCCCAAAGCTCGAGCGGGTCGACGGGCTGGACGTCGTAATGGCCGTAAAACAGGACATGGGGCGCCGCCTTGTCCGCAGGCCCGTCATGATGAGCGACGACCATCGGCCGGCCACGAGTCGGGCGGACGGATGCGGTAAAACCGATTGATTCCAGATCCGCGACCAGCCATTCGGCGGCCCGCTGGCATTCCGCCGCATAGGCGTCGTCGGTTGAAATCGACGGGATTTTGATCAGAGCCGCAAGGCGCGCGATGCTCGCGTCGAGGTCGGCGTCGAGCTTGTCGAGGACGGCGGAAATGTCGGACATGAATGGCCTTTCGAGTCGGTTTGCGGGACCCTAATCGGCCAAACTCAAAGCGACAAGCGGATCGTCCGATCGCTTCTCAAGCCTGTGGCCAGTCGCCATGGTGCTCGCCTTCGGCATCGATGCGTTCAAAGCCGTGGGCGCCGAAAAAATCGCGTTGGGCTTGGATCAGATTGGCGGTGCCGCGGCCCTGCCGCAACGCATCGAAATAGGTGACCGACGCAGACAGAGCGGGTACCGGAAGGCCTGCTTCCACCGACCGGGCGACGACGCGGCGCAGAGCGGGGCTCGCCCTTTTCATCATCGCCACGAAGGCCGGCAAAAGGAGAAGGTTGTCCGGCTCCGTGCTCTTATCGAAGGCCCCGGCGATCTCATCCAGGAACTGCGATCGAATAATGCAGCCGGCCCGCCAGATGCGGGCGACGGTCGCCAGGGGCAAGTCCCAGCGAAATTCGCTTGAGGCCTCCTCCATGACGGCGAAACCTTGCGCATAGGCGGCGATCTTGGCGGCAAGCAGCGCATGTTCGAGATCGTCGATCAATTGCGCGTCGGCCTCGATCCGCGCCGCCGGCGCGGCGCGGCCATAGACGTCCTCGGCCTGGAGGCGCATCGGCTTTTCTGCCGACAGGCTGCGGGCGGCGACCGCGGTCTCGATGGTGGTGGCCGGCACGCCCATCAATTGCGCTTCGACCGCAGCCCACCGACCGGTGCCTTTCTGTCCCGCCTGGTCGAGAATGGCATCGACCAGCGGGCCGCCGGACTTCGCGTCCGTCGTCCGCAGCACTTTCGCCGTGATCTCGATCAGGTAGGATTCGAGCGGTCCTTCGTTCCAGCGCGCGAAGATGTCGGCCATCGCATCGGGCGAAAGGCCAAGGCCGTCACGCAGGATACCGTAGATTTCGGCGATCATCTGCATGTCGGCATATTCGATGCCATTGTGGATCGTCTTGACGAAATGGCCGGCGCCGCCTTC
>CAZEEC010000149.1:0-5104 GCA_964511105.1 uncultured Mesorhizobium sp. | reverse complement strand
TCGCCCTTGCGCTTCCGTTCGCCGCCCAGGCGCAGGAGAAACGCCCCTTTGCCACCATTGACGTCACCGGCCGCGGCGAGGCCGTCGTTGCCCCCGACATGGCGATCGTCAATTTGGCGGTGTTGCGTGAAGCCGAGACCGCCCGCATCGCGCTCGACCGGAACAATGAGGCGATGGCCGAGGTGATCGCCGCGATGAAGGAGGCCGGCATTGCCGATCGTGACCTTCAGACGGCCGGCCTGTCGATCAACCCGCGCTATGTCTACCCGCAAAACAATGATGGCACCGCCGAGCCGCGAATCGTCGCCTATCAGGTGACCAACAGCCTGACGGTGCGCGTCCGCGACCTTGCCCGCGTCGGCGAAATCCTGGACCGGTCGGTGACGCTCGGCGTCAACCAGGGCGGCTCGATCGCCTTTGCCAATGACGATCCGTCGGGCGCGACAGCCGAGGCGCGGCGCAGCGCCGTCGAGGATGCAGTCGATCGTGCGACCACCTTGGCCGATGCGGCCGGTGTCGAACTGGGAGATGTCATCTCGATTTCGGAGCGCGCCGCGCCGCCGCCGATGCCGTACCAAGAGCGCGCCATGATGCGGGTTGCCGCTCAGGATGCAGCGGCGTCGGTTCCGGTCGAGGTCGGCGAAAACAGCTATGTCGTCAATGTCGACATGACCTTCGCGATCGGCGGCGCTCCCCGATAGAGGCGCGAAACGGCGCCGGACTGCTATGCCCGGCGCAGTTCCTCTTTGGCGGATCAGTTTCGCGAATTAACCGATGATCGGACAGTGCGGCGCCCGAGCGAACAGGATCACCGTGCGGCCGTCCCGCCAGGAACGTCCCGTCACGCGGATGATGTCGCGATTGGCATTGACGACGCGCGCGTGGCGCAGGCCCATGCGTTCGGCTTTGTGCACCGCCTGGCCAGGCGTACAGGCGCGACGATGGTGGCGCGGGCCGCCACGGTCCCATCGATGGTCGCGGTGGCTGCCGCCCCATTGGACGGTAACCGTGCCGGCAGTGCCGTGGAACTGAAGGCTGGTGGCGGTGGCCTGTGCGGGGGCGGCTGCAAGTGTGCCAAGCCCGATCAAGGTGCTGAGCGCAGCCATCTTTGCGAAATTGAACATCAGGGTCTCCATGCGGGGATACGGATCGGAACATCGCGTCGCCTGCTAAGGCGATGGCGGGAGAATGCCGTTCGCAGCCTGAACCCGTCCGAAACCCGTCATTCATTCGCGGTTCATTTACCCGCGCAGACGTTCATGTCTCCGCTGAGAGATCCTTCATCCAGTATTCCATCGGCTTGGCGCTTTCCTCGGCCTCGCCCACATCACGCCAGGAAAACTGCGTCACCAGGCCCTCGATGCGGCGATAGCCGCGATGGGCCCAAAAAGCGTCGAGCGGAACATAATCCGCCGGCCGCAGCGGATGGTTCGGGGGCCGAACCACAGACGAAAACACGCATTTGGTGAAGCTCGCGGCACGCGCGGCCTTCTCCCGCTCCTCGAAGAAGCGGACGCCGATCCCCTGCCCCCGATAGGCGGCCCGCAGGACCGATTCGCCGAAATAGAAGAACTCGTCGATGTCGAGCCCCAGCGATGCGAAGGGCGCGGCGAATTCCTCATGGTGCTCGCCAAGCGGCGAAGCGGTGGCCGCACCCACAAGCACATCGCCGTCAAGCGCGCCGATGATGACGGCGCCCTTGGCATTCATATAGGTTGCGAGATAGTCGCGCTCATAGGCCTCGTCCCCTTCGTATAGATAGGGAAAGGCGCGAAATACCTCGATCCGCAGCGCGGCGAGGTCGCTGACGCGCGCCTCGACCTCGGCGTTGGTCAAGCGGCGGACGGTCACGGCCAAAGGATCAGCCCTTCGAGACGGCGGCGATCCAGTTCCTGAGATTGTAGTAGGTGGTGACGCGCGTAATCAGCCCGCCATCGATCTCGAACATGATGGCACCGGGAACCGAATAGCGCTGTCCGTTCGCATCGGGCAGGCCGTCGGCGGTCGCCAGATATTCGCCATGGACGGTGAATTCGAGCGCCGCACGGCTGCCCGTCTCATTGGTCATGATGACGGTATCGGCCAATCGCTCCTTGTAGTGCCGGTCCATCATGGCGAGGAACCACTTGAACTTTTCCTTGCCGATCTCACGCTCGCCTTCGTTGATGTCATGGGCGACGTCCTCGTCCAGGCAATCGAGCATGCCTTGATTGTCGCCCGCATTGAACGCCGTGACATATTTCTCGATCAGGGCTCTGGCTTCGGATTGGCTCATGACGGTTCCCTCGGCATTTTCAAGACAGGTAAGAAGCTTCCGGACCGGCTAGGGTTCCTGGTCCAGAATGTGATCGAAATAGTCATCGACGCTTTCCATGTCGGTTTCAAGCGCGCTCACCCGGCCGCGCATGGAAATGCCCGCTTCATGCACGGTTTCGCGCGACCCTGACACGAGGTGATGCCACCATTTCAGGTCTTCGCCTGCCGCAACGAGGCGGTAGGCGCAGGTTGACGGCAGCCAGGGCAGCGTGCGCACCTTTTCCGGCGTCAGCTTGACACAATCGGCGACCTTGGCGAGCCGGCCCGGATAGTCGGAGCAGCGGCATGTATCGGCATCGAACAGGCGGCATCCGATGCTCGTCCAGTGGATGTCGCCCGTATCCTCCTCCTCGAGCTTCGACAGGCAGCATTTGCCGCAGCCGTCGCACAGGGATTCCCATTCGGCGGCGGTCATCGCTTCGAGAGACTTGGACTTCCAGAACGGCGTCGACATGGCGCGCATGTGGACCCGCTTGTGCGCCGGGTCAAGCCGGCGCCTCGTCGCCATAACCGGAACAAAATGCACGTCCTTCTGTTTAGGCCGGGACGGGACCCATTCCAGGAGCATATTCTGATGAACAGACAGTCGCGGATTTTGGCCGGGACCGCCCTCGGGCTGATCATGGCTACGGCTCAGTTGAGCGCCGCACCGCAGGACGGCGCGCAAGCCGCAAAGATTGATGCGCTCATCGCACCGATGATGCTTGCTCAGGCGACCGAAGAGACCGAAGAACAGCGCTTGCTGCGCCAAGCTCGGGAAGCGGCTGAAGAAGAGGCCGATGACGCGGCGCCGGCGGAAGAAGAAGCGCCGGCCGGAGAACCCGCGGCTGAGGACACGCCTGCCCCAGCAGAGGAGCCTGCCCCCGCCGAGGAGCCTGTCGCAGAGGATGCGCCGGCGGAAGAACCGGCACCTGAGCCTGAGCAAGATTCGGCTGAGCCCGTACCCGAACCTGAGCCCACCGACGAGCCTGAGGCCGCACCTGCCCAAGAGCCGCCCGCCGAGGACGCACCCGTGGAAGAGCCAGCGGCAGAAGATGACGCCGCCACGCCTGAAGAGGTTCCCGCAGAGGCGGCCCCAACTGCAGAGGAAACGCCTGTCGAGGATGCCCCGGCTCCTGAGCCCGCACCGGCTCAAACGGATGCAGGGCCAACCGGCAGCCAAGCCTCTCCGCAGGCGGCTCCACTAAGCGCTGATTCCGAGACGGATACGCCGGCTGACACTGAAGGGCCACAAGAGGCCCCTGCTGACGCCGGCTCGCAGGCAGAAGAGCCGGACGCCATTGTCCCCACCGAAAGCCAGGAACCAGTTGAGTCGGCTCCGGCTACCGAACCTGCGACCGACGCCGCCCCGCAGCCTCAGACCGCTCCGGCGGATGCGGCGCCTGCGGAGGACGCCGCCGATCCGGCGGCTGCACCGGAAGAGAGCACGCTTGAGGAAGTGATTCCGGAAGACCAGGCCATCGAGGAGACCCAGGATCTGGCGCCGATCCTCGACAGCCAGAAGGACGCGCCCGCCGAAGCCGACCTTGAGGCCGAAGCCGCCGCCGAGGGCGCGACACCGGAAGAGATCGAGGAGGAGCGCAGCCTTCGCGCCCGCCCGGCCGGACCGCCGCCGACATCCGACCAGGATGCCCAGGCACTGGATGAGCCGGTCGAAATCCAGACGCTGCGCGCCGAGGAAGGCCGTCGTATCGATGAGCAAGCAGTCCGCGAGCGCCGTCGCGAACGGCGCGAGGGAGCCGAGATCGTTCGCGAGTTCGATGATCGCGCGATCATCCGGTTCAACAATATCACCGTTGTCCGCGGTGATGACCGACCGCGCCTCGTCCGCGATGCGGAAGTCTACTATGAGGAGCTTCCGCGCGGACGGATCCGCGAAACGATCGTGCGCCCCAATGGCGTCGAGATCGTCACGATCCGCGATCGCTATGGCGACATCGTCCAGCGCTCGCGCTTTAGCCCCGATGGACGGGAATATGTGCTTGTCTATGCCGATGACCGGCGCTTTGATTACGATCGTCCCCGCCGCTGGCGCGATCCGGGTCGCGATCTTCCGCCCTTGCACCTGACCATCCCGGTCAGCCAGTACATTTTGGAAGCAAACCGCGTTCAGGATCCGGATATCTATTACGACTTTCTGCATCAGCCGCCGGTCGAGCAGGTACGCGAGATCTACACGGTCGACGAGGTGAAGTATTCGCCCCGCATTCGCGACATCGCGCGTCGCATCGACCTCGACACGCTGACATTCGACTTTGGCTCTGCTTCGATCTCCGAAAGCGAGATCATGCGGCTTGAGGGCGTGGCGGACGCCATCAACAGGATGCTCGACGAGAATCCGGCCGAGTCCTTCCTGATCGAGGGCCACACCGACGCGGTCGGCAGCGACGAGGCAAACCTTGCTTTGTCGGACCGCCGAGCTGAAGCCGTTGCCATTGCCTTGACCAATGTCTTCGACATTCCGCCGGAGAACCTCGTCACGCAAGGCTATGGCGAGCGCTATCTGAAGATCGAGACGCAGGAGCCGGAACGGCGCAACCGCCGCGTTGCGATCCGCCGGATTACGCCGCTGATCACCCCGGTAGCACAGCTACGGTAGGGCACTTATATCCCTTGTCCCTGCCCCGTCCCTGACGATCGGGACTGGCATCGGAGCCCGGATGTTCTCCAGCATCCGGGCTCTTTGTTTCGCCTGATCAGGCCTCACCGTTGCCCGCATAGGATGCCCGCAGACGGCTGTCGCGCAGCAGCCCATGCTCCTCGAGCACCGGATAGGCGATCGAGGCCA
>CAZEEC010000148.1:0-5168 GCA_964511105.1 uncultured Mesorhizobium sp. | reverse complement strand
GCCGGCCTGTCCAGTTGTGGAGGCGTGTCATCAGATCGTTGACGAGCAGGCGCGGTGCATCTTCGGTCAAGCTGACCTCGATCCGACCCGCCTCGAAGCGCACTGGACGCAGACAGCGTTTGATCTGCACCTTCAATGACATATCGCGATTGGCCTCGCAAAGGGCGACGATATCGTCAAGGGAGGCGATGCGCTGGTCGGCGGACTCCTGAACGGGTGCTGACAGCGGCGCGGCGACCTGTTGAACGATCTCCGTCTCCGCCAGGACCAGTCGCATGTTTTGACCGCCGCCGTTTGACCCGACTATCGTCCTCACCGTCGCGACTGCGTCAGCCGGAACCGTCGTTGCGGTTGCACGGCTGGTCACGCGCGGTTGCGGAGGCGACTGTGGCGCGGCACCCGATCCGTTCCCTTCAAGCGACTTCAGCGCTTCGTCGAGCGTGGGCAGCGTCGCCGCATGTGCGAGGCGAATGAGCGCCATCTCGGCCGCGCTGACAGGACGGGCGGCGCTTTGAACTTCCGAAATGCCCTTCAGGAGCATTTGCCAAGTCCGGGACAAGACGCGGATCGACAAGCCTTCGGCATATTCGCGTCCGCGCTGGCGTTCTTCCTGTGAGATCGAGACATCGTCGGCCGCACTCGGTACAAAACGGACGCGGGTAACGAAATGGTTGAATTCGGCAAGGTCCGTCAACACCGTCACCGGATCCGCACCGGCATCATACTGACTCTGAAATTCCTGAAGCGCCCCCGCAACGTCCCCCTTCATGAGCAGTTCGAAAAGATCGATCACGCGCGCGCGGTCGGCCAGGCCGAGCATGTCGCGAACTTCGCCGGCGCTGACTGTGCCGGAGCCGTGCGCGATGGCTTGGTCGAGAATCGATAGCGCATCGCGAACCGATCCTTCGGCGGCGCGCGCGATCATGGCCAACGCGTCGTTATCGATGGTCACCTGTTCGTTGTCGGCTATGCCTTGCAGATGGGCTGTCAGAGTGCCTGCATCGACGCGGCGCAAATCGAAGCGCTGGCAACGCGACAGGACCGTGATCGGCACCTTCCTGATTTCCGTGGTCGCGAAGATGAACTTCACATGCGGCGGCGGTTCTTCGAGCGTCTTCAGCAGGCCGTTGAAGGCCTGTGTCGAAAGCATGTGCACTTCGTCAATGATATAAACCTTATAGCGGGCTGAAACCGGTGCATATCGAACTTGTTCGATGATCTCTCGAATGTCGTCGATTCCGGTATGCGAAGCAGCATCCATTTCGACCACGTCGACATGGCGCCCCTCCATGATCGTCTCGCAATGTTCGCCCGGAACGGCCAGATCGACGGTCGGTTGGCTGAAGCTCTCGGTCTTATAGTTGAGCGCGCGGGCCAGGATACGAGCCGTGGTGGTTTTGCCGACCCCGCGGACGCCGGTCAGCATCCAAGCTTGGGCAATGCGGCCGGTGGCGAACGCATTCGTGAGCGTGCGGACCATCGGCTCTTGGCCGATCAGGGTAGAAAAATCGCGCGGACGGTATTTGCGGGCGAGAACCCGGTAGGGCCCCTGCGGGCGGCTCTGATCCTTGTCCGGCGTTTCATCCATGAAGTCTCGCTCGTGCCTTCGGCCGGCGGCCTGAACAGTTCTCGCGGCGCGAGTGTCGGATCTCCGAGCGGGTCGCCGTCAACGCCACAAGTGGCACATGCGCACGCCGGGAGTAGGTGGGAGGCTGGCACGGTGACCCGTGCCGGGGCTCGTTAGGGCTGCTTCCTTCCGGACCTGACCCGGTTGGCGAGTGGCTCGTCCACCACCAACCTCCCGCGCTTCATATCGACAATCCGCAGGATGAATGCAAGGGCTGGATTGGGCCCGGAACGATTAGCTTGCGCGTCGTTCGCTAGGTGGTAGCCTCGAAGAATGCACATGAGGAGAGGATGTAGCCATGTTGCACAGGGCGAGCGGATTCGAACTGGACCGCAAGCTTGAGGGCGACAGCCATGAGGTTGTATGGCTTGGCCTATGCGGGTTGCGGTTGATGAACGACGCTCGTTGGCCGTGGCTGATCCTGGTCCCACAACGACGCGGCGTGGTTGAGATTCATGACTTGACGCCACTCGACCAAGCTTTGCTCTCCTTCGAGACGACAATGGTGGCGAAGGCGCTTTCAAAAGTGACGGGGTGCGACAAGATCAATATCGGAGCGCTCGGCAATGTTGTGCGCCAGCTTCATGTCCATGTCATCGCCCGCAAGAAGGAAGATTCCGGCTGGCCGGGTCCTGTTTGGGGTTTTGGTCGGGCGGAACCTTATCGACGCGAGGATTCGCATCGTTTAATCGACGCGATCAGGTCGTCTCTTTCTCCATGACAAAGTGCCCGAATGGCTTTTTCCTTTTTTCCCACGGCCCTCCGCGAGCCCAGCCAGTTTGTCGGCTTCGCCGGCAACAGGATCGACCGCCAATCTGAAAACCGCACTGACGCCTCGCTCGATATGGCGCTCACCGATCCGCGTCTCCGCATCATGCAGATGCGCGGCGGCCGGCTCTATCTTAAGCTGAACGGTGACAGCTTCGATGCCTATTTCGGTCTGGTGGAAGCTCGCGCCATGAGCGCGAAGCTCGATCATGGCGTGCTCCTCGGCATGTCGTCACAGGGGCCGGTCGTAGCCGCGCCCGGTGCGGTCGAACCGGAAGACCTGCCGGCGGGCATCAAGGCGATCGACCATCGCTCGGTCTATGTGCAAGGCCTGATCGATGAGGAAGCGCTGGGCGAACTGGCACAGGGAGCTGCGCTGCTCTCGTGGAACCATTCGCATCGTTTTTGCGGCCGTTGTGGTGCCAAGACCGAGATGCGCATCGGCGGCTATAAGCGATCCTGCACGAACTGCGGCGCGGACCATTTTCCCCGAACGGATCCGGTTGCCATTATGCTTGCCGTGCGATCGGACAAGTGCCTGATGGGGCGCGGCCCGCATTTCGCGCAGGGCATGTATTCCTGCCTCGCCGGCTTCATTGAACCGGGGGAAACGATCGAGGCCGCGGTTCGCCGCGAAACGCTCGAGGAATCGGCGATCCGGATCGGCCGTGTCGCCTATCACGCGAGTCAGCCTTGGCCGTTTCCCTATTCGCTGATGATTGGCTGCTTCGGCGAGGCATTGAATGACGACATCGTTTTCGACGACAGGGAGTTGGAGGACTGCCGCTGGTTCGCGCCCGATGAGGTGCGCGCGATGATCGCCGGCGCCCATCCCGACGGACTGATCATTCCGCCGTCCGGCGCGATAGCGAGCCATCTCATTCGCGCATGGGCCGAGGCAGGCTGAATCGTGCCGAAGCTACGCCATTGCTATGATGTGCGCTGATTGACCCGGAACTCTGCTGCTGGATAGACGCCGAGAATCCGCACTTCCTTTGAGAAAAAGGCGAGTTCCTTCAGCGCCTGCGCGACATTGACGTCGTCCGGATGGCCCTCGATATCGGCATAGAATTGCGAAGCGAAGAAGGTGCCGCCGAGCTGATAGCTCTCCAACTTCGTCATGTTGACGCCATTGGTGGCGAAGCCGCCCATCGCCTTGTAAAGCGCGGCCGGAATATTGTGCACGCGAAAGACGAAGGTCGTCATCATCAGGTCGTCCACCGTCCGGCGTGGTGTCCAGGACTTGTCCTTCGATAGAACGATAAAGCGTGTGACATTATTGTCCGTGTCCTCCACGTCGCGCTCGATGATGTCGAGCCCGTAAAGATCTGCGGCCAGAACCGGAGCGAGTGCCGCCGCGCTGCGATTGCCCTCTTCGGCCACCTGCTTTGCAGCCCCGGCTGTGTCGCCGGCCACGACAGGTTTCCAGCGATTCTTGCGAATGATATGGCGGCATTGGCCAAGCGCGTGGATATGGCTATGGACGGTCTTGATGTCCTTCAGTTCGGTGCCGGGCAGAACCATGAGCTGGAAATGGATCGGCAGGAAATACTCGCCGACGATATGCAGCTTCGATTCGGGCAGCAGGTGATGGATGTCGGCCACGCGCCCCGCGATCGTATTCTCGATCGGGATCATGGCCAGGTCCACCTTGCGCGTTTCCACCGCATTGAAGGCGTCTTCGAAGGTCGCTGCGGGGAGTGGTTCCATCTTGGGAAACATGTTGCGGCAGGCGGTGTCGGAATTGGCGCCTGGTTCGCCCTGGAACGCGATCTTGTTGGTTTCGGTCATGCGAGGGTGGCTTTCTTCATGATAAGGGCGCGAGCCCGTTCAAGGTCTTGGTGTGTGTCGACGCCCACCGGTACGGCGTCGACGAGGCCGACATCGATGGTCATGCCGGCTTCGAGCGCCCGCAATTGTTCAAGCCGCTCACGCCTTTCGAGTACACTTGGACCAAGTGATACGAAACGTTCAAGCGCGGCCCGCCGATAGGCATAGATCCCGATATGATGATAAAGTGGACCATCGCCCCAAGGCGCGGCCGCCCGCGTGAAATAGAGCGCCCGCAGCCGATTATCGCCAATGGGCGAACCAACGATCTTCACGACGTCGGGGTTTGTCTTGTCCTCCTCTTCGGAGATCATGACGCCAAGTGTTGCAATATCGGCCTTGCCCTCTTCAAGCACATTGGCGGCTGTCGCGATTAGCCTCGGGTCGATTGTCGGCAGGTCGCCCTGAAGATTGAGGATTGTGTCGTGGCGACCGGCTGGATCAAGAATCGAAAGCGCTTCGCGGATCCGATCGGAGCCCGATTGATGGTCAGGCGACGTCATGATGGCGCGGTACCCTGCGTCCGTGACGGCGTTCGCCACGTCTTCACTATCCGTTGCAACGGCAATTTCCCCGGCATTGCTCTCGCGGGCGCGATCGGCGACGTGAACGATCATCGGCAGATCGCCGATGGCTGCCAGCGGCTTGCCGGGCAATCGCGTAGAGGCCATGCGGGCGGGTATCAGGATCAGTCGGGACATTACGGCAGGATCGTCCTAGGTCAGGCAGTGCGGGAAAGTGGCAAAACGTCTCACACAATTTGGCCCTTATATGTGTTGCAACGGAACGGCAAAAGACCTAGTTTCCGCGCAATTTTCACCGGCACGACCGGGGCCGGGGGACATCTTGCAAGCGCGTGGGGCACGCGGTGCCGTACCTCGGTCGAATCTTGGAGCCTTGGGTAGATGGACTCATTCGAAATCAACAAGCTGATCGGCGCGTT
>CAZEEC010000147.1:0-5247 GCA_964511105.1 uncultured Mesorhizobium sp. | reverse complement strand
GGGCTGGTGTAGATCGCCATCGCGGTCACCGCCATGATCCACGCCTTCGGATTGACCCACTGAAAGGCGGCAGCCTCGAGAAACGTCATCGGCCGCTCGCGACCGCCTCTATCTGCGGACATCGAGCGCGAGCGCGCGATCTTGAGCGCGAGCCAGAGAAGATAGAGCCCGCCAACCATTTTCAGCGTCGTGTGAAATTGCGGATAAGCTTCTAGCAATGCCCCAAGACCGAGCCCCACTCCCAAGAGGAGGCTGAAGAAGCCGATGCCGATGCCCACCATGTGCGGGATCGTGCGCCAGAACCCGAAATTCACGCCCGAGGCCAGCAACATGAAATTATTGGGGCCCGGGGTGATCGAGGTAACGAACGCAAAGCCAATGAGCGCCAGGAAAACGTCGAGACTCATAGCTGGCCCTTTGGAGTAATCGAGAAGAAAGTTTTGCCGCGAGTGCTGTGGAATGAAGCCACGGTCCGTACCTTATCCATCCACGAATGCGCTACGGCTATAGCCTTGAAGATAGAGAAGCGCCGTTAGATCGCCGTGGTCAATGCGGATGCCGGCCTGTTCGGCGACAGCTGGCTTGGCGTGCAAGGCGACGCCCATCCCCGCGATGCGGATCATGTCGAGATCGTTCGCTCCGTCGCCGACCGCAAGTACGTCATCTGGACTCAGACCTTCGCGGGCCGCCACTTCGAGCAACGCTGCAGCCTTGGCTTCCTTACCCAAAATGGGTTCGGCGACCTCCCCCGTCAATTTGCCTTCCCCGACCAGCAGCCGATTGGCGCGATGTTCATGAAAACCCAATTTTTCGGCAATGCGGCTGGTGAAGCTTTCAAAACCGCCCGATACCAGCATCGTGACGGCACCATTTGCATTCATTGTCGCTATCAACGCTTTTCCACCCGAGGCAAGCGTGATGCGCTGAGCGATAAGCTGGTCGATCACCGCCTCATCAAGATCGCGCAAAAGCGCGACCCGCTCACGCAACGCCGGCTCGAACGCGATCTCGCCATTCATCGCGCGCGCGGTAATCGCGGCGACATAAGGCTTGATGCCGACGACATCGGCCAGTTCATCGATGCATTCCTGGTCGATCATGGTCGAATCCATGTCGGCGACCAGGATGCGCTTGCGCCGGTTGACGTCATCCACGAGCGCGATGTCGACCGGCTCATCGCCGACGATCGCTCGTAGGGTCTTCATCGCCTCGTCTCGATGGGCATCCTTGAGCAGGTCGAAGTCGCAGGCGATGCCGGCATCGAGCCAGCGCAAGGCAGCGCTACTTGCGCCCAATGCCTCTACCGCCTTATTCGCTAGATCCCGGGTCACGGCAGGGTGGTCCGGGTGCGAGATCAGGACAGCGACGAACGACATGACAAGCTTTCTGACAGGAAAAAGGGCATGCTGAGGAACGTCGTCCTGATAGCCGGACCAACCGCCAGCGGCAAGTCACGGCTGGCGTTGGAGATAGCCGCCGCCTCGGACGGCGTCATCGTCAATGCCGATTCCATGCAGGTCTACTCGTTCCTGCGCATTCTAACGGCGCGCCCCTCGGACGAAGACGCGGCACGCGTCCCGCATCATCTGTTCGGTCATGTGCATCCGGCAACGGCCTATTCGGTAGCGCAATGGCTGAACGACGTTGAGGTTTTGATCGCAAAGGGGCTGATCGGCGATCGTCAGATCGTGTTCGTCGGTGGCACGGGGCTTTATTTCCGCGCGCTCATCGACGGCCTGTCGGTCATGCCGGAGATCCCCTCGCCCATCCGCCGAAAGTGGCGCGAGGCGCTGACGGACGGCGGTGCAGCCGAACTGCACCGGATATTGTCGGAGCGCGACCCACGCGCCGCTGCGCGACTAAAATCAAGCGACGGCCAGCGGATCGTGCGGGCATTGGAAGTCGTCGACACGTCAGGACGCTCGATCCTTGATTGGCAAAGCGACCGGTCACAACCACTTGTCGACAGACATTCGGCCCGCAAGCTGGTTCTTGCGCCTGAACGCGAGACGCTGCGCCGGACCATCGATCGCCGCTTTGACGAAATGCTCGAAGCCGGCGCGATCGATGAGGCACGCAAGATGCTGGCCCTCGCTTTGCCTGCCTCAGTGCCCGCGATGAAGGCCATCGGCCTGCGTGAACTGGCCAAGGTACTGCAAAAGCAGATGGAACTGCCCGATGCGGTGGAACGCGCGAAGGCGGCGAGCCGCCAATATGCCAAGCGCCAGGACACCTGGTTCCGCAATCAACTCGATGCCGATTGGACCCGCCTGGACCCATTTGCGTGCGAATCCCAAAGAAATGTTAACTTGGAGTAAGGACTGAGGAGCGATGATGGCCGTCTGACCTCGGTTTGTGGGAACGGCATGCGCTTTCATCCGGCCGAATCGGCTTTCTTTATCTTTATCGCGGTTGTGCTCGTGGCTGGGGTGCTGACCCTTCATGCCTATGGTGTCCTTGATGAATTCGGTGGCATTGCAGCAGGTGATTCCGACATCGCCTATTTGACCAAGCTGCTTTTCACGATTGGCGTATTGCTCGCGACAGGCATCTTCTTCGGAGCCTTCTTCATCTATCCGCTCATCCGCCAGCAGGTACAGGAAGAGGGCAAACTGCGCGCCATGACCGAAAGTTTGAGTGCCCGGTCCGTCACCTTGGAACAGGCGGCCCTGACAGACGGACTCACCGGCATGCAAAACCGACGCTTCTTCGATGAGGCGCTACATGAATACCTGGCAGCCTTTGGGAGGATCGGACGGCCGGTGGGGCTGATGATCATTGACCTCGATCACTTCAAGACCATCAACGACACCCATGGGCACGACATTGGCGACAAGGTCCTGAAGGAAGTGGCAGCCTGTTTGCGTGGGATCACCCGCTATCATGACGTCGTTGCGCGACTGGGCGGCGAGGAGTTTGGGATTCTTGCAGTCAATATGGAAGAAGCGAGCTTGATCGCGTTCGCCGAGCGCATTCGCAAATCCATATCGGCGATCACCATCGGCGTGGGCAATATCCGCCTGCGCGTGACCGCGAGCGTCGGCCTTGCCGTTTGGGATGGCAAGGAGTCGGCGGACGATCTGTTCCGGCGTGCCGACCGGCAATTGTATCAAGCCAAGGGATTGGGCCGCAATCGCGTCTGCGCCTGACGATCAATCCTCATAGAGGCGCCTTAACGCGTCATCATCGGCGCGTCTGCGTACGGATGTCTGCGGCGCGCGCGGCTGTGAGTCGAGACTGGCCGCCAGTCGCTCGAACGGATCTTGGCCGAGCGGCCCAAGCTCATCCGCCAGCGGGATTGGTGCTGTTCCGCGAAGCCCCTGGACGAGAGAATGGAGATCGATGTCATTGTCTCCATCAGTTCGATTGACGTCGTCCATCGGCCTCCCCGGCAAGTGCTTGGGGGGCAGCATCTCGAACTTCATGCGCATGGTTGTGGCCACGCCCTCACCGAAAGCGATCGCCTCGCGCTGCCCCATGGAAGACAGGAAGGCAATCGTGGAGGCCGAGGAATCGGCGATCGCCGAGCGGATAATTTCCTGATCGCGCTCATTGGCGAGGCGCATCGCGAAGATCGTGGAGCATTGCGACAGGACTGTTGGATCGAGTTCGCCCGGACGCTGCGTGACAACGCCGAGATAAGCCCCGTATTTGCGACCTTCCTTTGCGATGCGCGACAAGGCATGGCGGGTTGGTGCGAAGCCGAGTCTTGGATCGGCGGGCATGTAGCGATGCGCCTCTTCGCACAGGACGAGGAGTTTCAGCCGACCGCGAGAACCGGCAGCGAGATCGAAAGCCAGGCGAGAAAGAACCGAGCAGACGGAATTGACGATTTCGGATGGCAAGCCGGCAAGCTCGAAGCAGGTGATCGTCTTGCCCCGATGCGGGATGCGGAAGATATCCCCGATCGCCTCATGAATATTGTCTTCGATCACGCGCGACGCGAACATGAAGCGGTAGCGCGGATCGGCAAGCGCCGATTCGAGGCGCGCCTTGAGAGCGCGGCAATGAGGACGCTCTCCCTTCGAATCCAGTTGGCCCATCCGATCGTCAAGGAGCTTGAGGAGATCGACCATCCGGTACGGCACCGGCGTATCCGCCGTGACGGAGATCGCGTCCGAACTGCGCCGCAACAGACCGACGGATGAGGACGGACGCTGGTAATGCTTCTTCGCCATCGGGATTAAATCACGCAGAAGATCGATTTCCTCGGCAACCGGCTCCCGCCCGCGAAACAGTACCTCGGCGAGTTCTTCGAGGCGAAACAGCCAGAACGGCATGTCAAGCGAACTGGTATCGATGCTGATCGAGTTCTCTGGAAAGGCCGCGTGAAATTCATTATGCGGATCGAGAATTAGGACCCGCAGTTCCGGATTGGTTTCGATGGCTTTGCGCAGCAAAAGCGCAACGGCGCTGGACTTTCCGACCCCTGTCGTGCCTAGAACCGCAAAATGGCGGCTAAGCGTGGCATCCATCGATATCCGGGCGGAAATCTGCTCGTCTTGCGACAACCGGCCGATCGAAACCCCCTGCCGGCCGCCGAGATCGTAGATCGCCTCCAGGTCGCGCGCGCGAATGCGATGGGCAACGGCCCCGACATGGGGATAGACCGTAATGCCGCGGCTGAACACTGGCTTACCCTTGTCATCCCGCACCTCGCCCACCAGTTCGATGCGCACGATCAGGGAGTTGGCGGAATCTTCCTTCCATTCCACCGACGAGGTCTCGATGGCGTAGACAAGGCCGACGGTCCGGGCTTCACCCAGGCTGACCGAGATCATCCGGCCGACGGCCCAGTGACCGTCATTGCTTGCCTGGGTGCCATCGGCGGTCGCGGCGATTGTCGCGCGCGCGCCGTCGCATTGGATCACCCGGCCAAGAACGCGTGATTCCGGCTGGAACGTGGCTCGGCGTTCCTGACTGATCGTGTCGCCATGGGGATCCGTTCGTTCAAGATACATGTGCCACTTCTCCTGAGACAGCGCAGCTTATGCGCTTCAGGTTAAGGCCCTGTTCGACCGAATGGTTCACGATGAGTAAACGACGCGGGACGCTGCGGGAGTTTTTTGCCGGCCGGCGGCATTGACACCTCGTTGTTGCTCTGCCTAATCTGCGTCGATGAGCAAGATGAATTTCATTCTCGTAGTAGGAAGGCGCGTGGGCAAGGCGGTGTAACCGCCGGGCGAAAGCACCCCATGCGCTAAAGCAGGCTCCCATCGGGAGCCTTTTTCGTTTCCGATACCTTTG
>CAZEEC010000146.1:0-5259 GCA_964511105.1 uncultured Mesorhizobium sp. | reverse complement strand
GCCTTGTAGATCGGCATGTCGATCCTCCGAAAGAAGCTGAGACTGCCCTTGCGGCCGAACCGCGGGCACTGATCCTCGAACGCAACTACCAAACTTTGACGTTTGCGTAAACGTCAAATCCATAAAGCTTGGTCGGCAAAGATGCCGAAAAAATGAAAGGCCGGCAATGCACCGACCTTTTAACCTTCGAGCCAATCAATCCAATCAGGCAGCGTTGGCACGCTGACGGCGCTCGACGACAGATGCGATCCCGTCGCGCGTCTTTCGTAATTCCTCGATGGAGGCATCCAACTGGCGGCGCTGCTCTTCCAGACGTGCGATTTGGCGCTCCGATTTATCGAGCACAAAGCGGTACTGGCGCATATTCGTGCCGGTCGGATCGTAGAGGTCCATCATCTGCTTGACCTCCCGGAGGGAAAAGCCGACGCGTGTGCCCAAAGTGATGAGCTTGAGGCGAGCCAGATCGCGGCCCGTGTAAAGGCGCGTGGTGCCCTCGCGCTTCGGCTGGATCAGCCCCTTGTCCTCATAGAAGCGCAACGTGCGCAGGCTGACGTCGAACATGCGCGCGACGTCACCGATGCGCATCAATTCATCGTTCCCGTCGCCCGCGACGGTGGACAAGGAGGCCGCGTTCGAGCCAACCGGCATGATGGTCATGTCAATTCCCGTGATCATTTGATTCAAAGCCGCTTATCGCGGCCTTTTGTGGCGAGGCTAGGACACCCCGACGATTTTTCGCCCGCCAGCTTCCGCAAGGCGACGCTAAGGGCGCATATAATTTGGGTCCCGCGCTCCCGCAAGGCGGATCACTGCGCCTTCCCCTGGCACCATTGTGGTAATCTTGGTTAACGGCTTGTTTACCATGTGTGAGGAAGGTGGTGTTCCAGCGACTCACCGTGATCCTCGTATCTCGTGCCTCACGGCTTCGTCTATCCGGCACAAAACGCCGGCATGCCAACAGAACCGGCCTGGAGCTGGGGAGAACGACGGGCATCAGGATGACAAACAAGCAAGCCTATCTGGATGCATTGAACAGCGGCCGCAGGCGGCGCCCGTCAACATCGATCGATGAACTCAACCGAACGCTCGCGGAGCTCGAAACGCGGATATCCGAGCGCTCCACGGCAGAAACTTCCAATCCCCGATCGCTCACATCCGAAATCGAAACGCAGCGCCGAAACGAGGACAGCATCGACGCCGCGGGGACCATTGCAAGCGAACTCAAACTCTTGCGCGACGACCTCAACGACAAGATCACCGCCGGGATAGAGCGCGAATTTGCCGCACTCGAGCAGGAGCTGGAAGGGGCGCGGGCTATACCGGCTTCCTGCCGCGCAGACGAGTTATCCGGAGAGGTCGAGCGCCTGGCGGCGATGATCAGCGCTCTTGCCGCCCGCGGCGCGGAAGACAATGCCTCCCGACTTCAAGCCGAGATGGAAACGGTCAAGCAGATGCTGGCCGATGTCGCGCGTCAATCCACATTGGAGTCAGTCGAAGAACGCTGGGGCGCGCTCGACCGCCGCTTCGAGGAATTTGCCGGCACGGAATCCGGACCCATCAAGACGATCCAAGGAAGGCTGGAAGATCTTGGCGCGGTCATCGCCACGCTGCCCGAACCGGCAACCATGCATGCGCTCGACGACAAGCTGAAGGTGTTGGCCGCGGCAATGGACCGGTTCGCCCAAAAGCAGGGACCTCTCGGCGACAGCGCGCTGTCGCTGATCGACGAACGTCTTGATGAGATCTCGCGGGCGATCGCAGCCTCGGCCAGCGCAGGACGCGGGCTGATCGTCGACGGCAAGCCCTTCGACCGCATCGAAGCGCGCATCGGTTCGCTTGCCAAACAGATTGACGAGCTGATCGAGGATCGCCCCGCGGCCGATATAGGCCCACAAGTGGCCGCAATGAGCGCCCGCATCGACGAAATCGCATCGCATGCCGCCATGCCGCACGAGACGATTACCAAGCTTGCCGAGCAGATGACTTTGATCGCCAGCAAGGTCGATGCGATGCCACCCTCGCCGGACCTGTCAAAAATCCTGAAGGGGGTGGAGCGGCGAATCGCTACAGTCTCCCAAACCATCGAAGATCGAAATGAAGCATCTTCGGCCCGAAGCCGGCAGCTATTCGTGGAACTGGACCAACGGCTAACCGCGCTGACGGAGCGTCTGCAAGCCGTTCAGGCCGAACAGTCTCCGACGGCCCTCATGGCCGCCATGGACGAGCGTTTCGCCGCGTTTACCGACAGTTTCGAAGGCCGTCTCGATAGCATTTCAAAGCGGCTCGAAACAACAACGGCAACGCTGGCCGCGATCGACCCGGACCTCGTCCGCAGCCTCGAATTGCAGGTCAAGAACTTGTCGGAAACGATCCAGGCTCCGGCCCAACTGCCCGTGCAATTCGAGAATCTGGCACCGCGGCTGGAACGTCTTGAAGAGGTCATCGCAAGTAATCATGCCGCTATCCTGGACGCGGCGCGGCAGGCGGCGGACGAAGCGGTTCGTGCAGTCTCGGGCGTCCCCAACCGCGACAACAATGTCGTCCAAGGCCTCGCCGACGATCTGCGTGCCCTGGAAGCACTCGCCCGCCGCTCCGACGAGCGCAATACGAAGACGTTTGAAGCGATCCACGACACCCTTCTGAAGATCGTCGAACGGCTGGGTACGATGGAACAAGAGGATGACCAGGACGACGATCAGGTCCGGGTCGGCATTGCCGGTGCCCCCGCACTCGACCCCGAAGTAGAGGACATGTCGATCGAGCCACCTCGCGGGGACGAGGTCAGCAAAGCGCCTCCGCTCGCGGAAGACAGAGCAGCCAGCTTCGACACGCAGGACGCGGACGCGCAGCCCCGCTCGATGATCGCGCGCGTGCTCAAGCGCAAGCAAAAGCAACCACCACAGGCGCTCGAAAGCATCGAGAATCCTGACCTCGACGACAACGCGCCGATCGATCCGGCAATCGTCAACCAGCCAATCGAACCCGGCCGCGGATCGCCCGACCTGAATGCCATCATGCGGCGTGTCCGTGACGAGCGCTCAGGCCAACAAACCTCGGATATACCGGAGGCCGACTCCGCCAAAGCAGACTTCATTGCCGCCGCACGACGCGCAGCACAAGCCGCAGCCGCGGAAGCGGCGACGCTCAAATCGTCGAAGTCGGCGGAAGGAACGTCGCGCTTCAGCCTTTCCAAGCTTCTCAGGTCGAAGAACCGCGCCATCACAATGGGCCTTGTCGCTGTGACGCTCGCGCTTGCGGGGCTGCAGATCGGCAAGACCGTTACCGCAGGCGGCGAAACGGTTGCAGCGATAGAACCCGCGACTGGTCCAGAGGCGCAAACCAACCTGTTAACCAGCGCCAAAGCGGACGCCATTGCCGAGCCGGTACTAGCTACACTGCCCGGTCCGGTCGCAGAGACGGCAGTTGAAGTCGGGGCGATCGAAACGGCGTCGATCACAGCGCCGGAGCCGCTTGTCGATACAAGCGCATCCGCTGCAGCGGTCGAAGCAGAGCCTGTCGAAGCAGCAGACGCCGTCTCCGTTCCTCCAGAGGCCGGCAATGCCGCGTTGCGTGCCGCCGCCGAAGCCGGCGATCCGAGAGCGTTCTTCGAGATCGCCGCCCGCTATGCGGAAGGCCGCGGCGTCGAGAGCGACTTGGCGACAGCCGCAGCGTGGTATGAGCGCGCCGCCGACGCTCAACTCGCGCCGGCCCAATACCGTCTGGCGAACATGTTCGAAAAAGGTACGGGCGTGGACCGCAATTTCGGCCGCGCCATCGAACTCTACAAGATCGCGGCCGACAGGGGCAATGCGAGCGCCATGCACAACCTCGCCGTGCTCTACGCCATGGGGGCGGAGGGACCGGCAGACAATGGCGCTGCGGCCCGCTATTTCGGCAAGGCAGCTGAACTGGGCGTGCGAGACAGCCAGTTCAATCTGGGCATCCTCGCCGCCAAGGGCGTCGGGATGCCGCAGGACCTGACCGAAGCCTATAAGTGGTTCGCAATCGTTGCCAAGGCGGGTGATGCCGATGCCGCGACGAAGCGCGACGAAGTCGCCAAGCTCCTGCAGGCCGACGACCTTGCAAGGGCGAAAAGCAAAGCGGACCTCTGGTCGTCCAAGCCCCTGGACGACGAAATCAATGCGGTCGTCATTCCCGCCGAGTGGACGGAAGACATGGAGCACACCGCTGGGATCGACATCGGCGAGGCGATCAGGCAGGTGCAGGCCCTCCTGAATGCCAAGGGCTACGATGCGGGACGCCCCGACGGAGTGATCGGCATGCGGACGAGTTCGGCGATCGCCGCGTTCCAGAAGGACCATGAAATGGAGCCGACAGGCGAGATCGACGAGCCGCTGGTGCGGGCCCTTCTGGCGACTACTTAGCCGCCTCGATCTCCACTGCCCGGCTGCCATTTCTGACCATCGCGCCCGCCTTAACGGCGGGTGCAACATTTTGCGGCATTGTGGCGCTGGCGGTTTGACTTCGCAGGGCCCAAAGCGCAAGAACGATGAAGCCACGACCATGAAATCCCAGGGTATTTCCCTTTCCAGAACGTAGACGAGATGAGCCGGTGGGCATCTATCTCCCGATTGCCGAAATGTCCGTCAACATGCTGGTTTTGCTCGGCATGGGATGGGCGGTCGGCTTCTTGTCGGGAATGTTCGGCGTCGGCGGCGGATTCCTGATCACGCCACTTCTCATCTTCTACAATATCCCGCCTGCCATTGCTGTCGCCACGGGCGCGAACCAGGTCGTGGCGTCCTCGGTATCCGGCGTGCTGGCGCATCTGAAAAAGGGTTCCCTCGACTTTAAGCTCGGCACGGTGTTGCTGCTGGGCGGCATCTTCGGCTCGACGATCGGCGTCTATGTGTTCTCGCTGCTCAGGGGCGTCGGCCAGCTCGATCTTGTCGTGTCACTCCTTTATGTCGGTCTACTGGGAACGGTCGGCGGTCTGATGCTGTTCGAAAGCTTGCGCGCACTTCGACGGACGAAAGGCGGCCAGACAGCCGAAACGCACAAGCGTGGCCAACACAACTGGATTCATCGGTTGCCGCTCAAGATGCGCTTCCGGACCTCGAAGCTCTTTGTCAGCGTCATCCCGGTTGTAGGCATCGGGGCGGTGATCGGCTTCCTCGCGTCGATCATGGGCGTCGGGGGCGGCTTCATCATGGTCCCGGCGCTGATCTACCTGTTGAAGGTGCCGACCAACGTCGTCGTCGGAACGTCGCTCTTCCAAATCATCTTCGTCGCCGCCTA
>CAZEEC010000145.1:0-5307 GCA_964511105.1 uncultured Mesorhizobium sp. | reverse complement strand
GCTGGGGACGTTGCTCGGTATCGTCATCGCCATGCCCATCGCATTCCTGGCGGCGGGCAACACCACGCCGAGCGCGGTGGTCAGCCCCGTCGGCGGCGCGTCAAGCCTCACTGGTCTGGGTGATCGGCTCCGTCGACGCCATCCGGCGCTGCCATAGGAAGATGACGCCTGCGATGCCGAAGCCGACCCCATCGGTGATCCAATCGCCTTGGATCATACCCAAAGCGGCCATCAGCAACAGGATGCGTGGAACCCAGTTCAGCCGACCGAAGAACCAGCCCTGTACCGCTGCCGCCAGCAGAAAGACGCCAAGCGAGGCGGTGATCAGCACGTGGAGAACCTCCACCCATTCCCCCTGCATCAGCAAGGCCGGACTGTAGAAAGCCATGAACGGGATGATGAACGCAGCAAGACCGGTCTTGAACGCAACCACGGAGGTCTTCATCGCGTCGTCGCCCGAAATGCCGGCCGCGGCAAAGGCGGCCAGTGCCACCGGCGGGGTGATCGCCGACATTACCGCGAAGTAGAACACGAAGAAATGGGCGATCAGTAGCGGCACGCCCAGCTGGACCAGCCCCGGCGCGACGACCGAGGCGGCGACCGCATAGGCCGCCGTGGTCGGCATGCCCATGCCCAACAGGATTGAGATACACATCGCGAAGAACAAAGCCAGAAACTGGCTGGAATCGGCCAAGGCCAGCAGCATCGAGGAAAAGCGAAGCCCAATGCCCGTCATGGCGATAACGCCGACGATAATGCCGGCGCAGGCGCAGACTGCTATCAACTGGATGGCCATGCGCGCGGCCAGTTCCAGCGCTTTGAAGACCTCCCGAAGCCCCATCCGGCTGACCGGCGAGAACCACGACACGACCGCTGCGGCAACCATGGCTAACGTGCCGGCCCGGATCACCGAATACCCCGAGAACAGCGTGTAGATCAGGATGATGATCGGCGCGAACAGGAAGCACTGCTTGGCCAGATAGGAGACACTGGGAAGGCTTTTGCGCGGCAGGCCCCTCATGCCGAGCTTGGCAGCCTCCAGGTCGACCATGAAGTAGATCGAGATGAAATAGAGGATTGCCGGAATCGTCGCCGCAACGACAATGTCAGTATAGGGTATTCCCGTCACCTCGGCCATGATGAAGGCCCCCGCGCCCATGATCGGCGGCATGATCTGCCCGCCCGACGACGCCGCCGCCTCGATGGCACCGGCCGTGCGCGGTGAATAGCCGACGCGTTTCATCAGAGGGATGGTGAGCGAACCCGTCGCCACGACATTACCGGCCGAGGTGCCGTTGATCATGCCCATCAGACCGGAGGCGAACACCGCCACCTTGGCGGGCCCACCGCGGGCCGTACCTGCGACGGCGAAGGCAAAATTGACGAAATAATCGCCGACTTTGGAGGCTTGGAGGAAGGCGGCGAAAGTGATGAACAGGATGATGTAGGTCGATGACACGGCGGTGACGGGACCGAGGACACCGCGGTCTGTATAGATGTAGGTGAAGAACCGCTGGGCGGTGTAGCCGCGGTGGTTGAGGATGCCCGGCAGGTATGGCCCTGCGAAGGTATAGACCAGGAACACACCGGAAATGACGACGAGCGGCAGGCCGGCAACGCGGCGAGTCAATTCCATGATCAGGAAGGCGCCGATCATGGCCGCCCAGAAATCCGCAGGCTGTGCCAGGCCGGTTCCGGCCCGCATGCGGAAGGGCGTCAGCACGAAGATTAGATAGGCCGCCACGACCACGGCGGCAAGCGCGAGGACCATGTCAAGACCCTGCACCCGTCTGGACTTGCCACGGAAAACCCACCCGCCGACGATCGCCAGACCGGAGCCGACGCCCAATGGCCAGCCGAAACTGGCAAAGACCCAGTCCGGCGGCGAGCCGTCGCCCTGCACGTCGCGGATGAACCAGGCCGTGGCGATGCAGAACGCGGACCAGCCGACCAAGGCGCTGGAAACGCCCAAAACCGCAAGGCGTACAGCGCGCAGCGGGTCGGCATCCTTCTCGCGTTCGTCGAATCTGGCCGCGGAAACCAGGAAGAAGCCGAGGACCAAGCCTCCGGCAATGTGCATGATCCGGTAGGTCCAGGTCTCGACCGGCCAGTAGTTCAGAACGACGAGATGCCAGGCTGTATAGGTGGCGCACGCTATGGCGATGGCTGTTGCTTGCCAGCCGACGAAGCTCCGCTCGTTATTGCCAACCGGCTCGTCGATGTCCGTGTCGATGATGACAGCAACATCATCGGTCGCTTGCGGCTTTGCCTGATCACTCATGCCGCGCCTCCCCGCTCTAAACTCTCTGAACGATGTCCCCGGTCACGGCTAACCCGCCTTGCCTCCGCTCTCGACGGTCTCCGTCTTGTCGCATATCGCCCGGCGCTGCAACCAGCGACGGGCGATATCTATCGGTCAAGAACGACGTCTCACTCAGCGGTACCGACCAGTTCATCCGGTATGTCGTAGCCGTTTTCCTCGAACCAGCGGACTGCGCCAGGATGCCAGGGCAGGAACGTGTTCTTATCGACGTTCTCGGGCAGCGTCTCGACTGCGGCTGAATGGATGCCCTGCATGCGCTCGGGGTTCTCCATCACGATCTTCGTCACCTGATAAACCAGCTCTTCCGGCACGTCCTTGTGCGCAATAGCCATGTTCCACATCGCTATGGTCGGGCGATCCTCATCGAAGCCTTCATAGGTGCCGGCCGGAATGGTGTACGGCGAAAACGACGCGTTCGACTCGACCAACTGGTTGACCTCTTCCTCCGTGAACGAGAAGATGTTCACGTCGGCCTGGGCATTGAGCTCGGCGAAAGCTGCGATGGGCTGGCCGGCGGCGAAGGCGAATGCGTCGATGAGGCCGTCCTGCACCTGCCCGACGAGGTCAGAGGCGCCGCCGAAGCTGGAATTGACGTTCATTCCCATCGTCTCGAAGATTTGCGGGAAGTATGTGCCCGGCGTGCCGCCGGCCGGGCCGACGCCAACACGACGGCCTTCCAGATCGGCGAGCGATTCGATGCCCGACGAGGCAAGGGCGATAAACTCGAACGGCGTCTGGTACATGGGGAAGACAGCGCGCATATTGGTGTGCTCTACACCGGGGGCAAGCTCGCTCTCGCCTTCCCACGCGGCCAGAGCCGGACCCATCGTTACCATGCCGAATTCCAGGTCGCCGGTATGGACCAGCGTCGCGTTTTGAACCGGGCCGTCGGTCGTTTCGGTATTGGCGGTGATGCCTAGCGTCTCGGCGACGAGGTTCGCCCAGCCGGCCCCGTAGATGAAGAACGTGCCGCCCTGGCTGGCGGTCCCAACCGAGAACGAGGACGGCAAATCCTCCTGTGCCAGCGCGCTGGGTACGATGAAGAATGTGCTGAAGAGCGCCGCAGCGGCAATTCGAGTCAGTTTAACTGTCATTGAGTTTTTCCTCCTGAAAGGCATTGGCAAGCGCGGCGAGCACATATGTCATATCGCCCGCCACATGCAGTTCTAGAGTCGGCGGCTCCGGAAAGCCACACACTTTATCTCGCTTCGGCGATATCCTCGATATCGAGGATCACCGCATCAGTCCTGGACACCGCCGCCTTGACGAAACCGGGGCGGGCGGCTCGCGGGCACGAAGAGCGGCGCGCGGATATCAGCGAGGGTCCGCCCCTGCGAAGACTACCATCGCGCCTGAGCCTCCATCGCCACCGGCCCGCCGGCGCGCGCCGACCATAATTTCAGACCCTCATTGTCTTCTACCGCATTCAGGGTGAAGGCGGCATCGTCAAACAGCGGTGAGAGCGAGCGGAAACCGAACCGCGCCGGGCGGCGTCCCCGGATCTTTTCCGCAAGCTGCACCAGCATGGTGGCCTGCATCGGCCCGTGAACGATCAGCCCCGGATAGCCCTCCATCTCTCGCACATAGGGGGCGTCATAGTGGATGCGGTGGCCGTTGAAAGTCAGCGCGGAATACCGGAACAGCAGTGCGGGTGAAGGGAATATCCGCACCTGGTGCGGACCTTTGGGTGCCGGTTCGGCCGTCTTTTTTGCGCCGGGCACATCGACACCACGATAGACAATGTCCTGGCGTTCATCGAGCGCCAGGCGCCCCCCGCTTTCGATCCGGTGATCGACGGTGACGAAGCAGAGCGGGCCGGTTCGCCCCTCTTTCACCACGACGTCGCTAATGGTCGAGCGGCGCGTCACGGTCTCCCCAACCAGGATTTCGTCTTGAAAGGTGAAGGTGCCGCCTGCCCACATGCGCCGCGGTAAAGGCACAGGCGGAAGGAAGCCGCCGCGAGCCGGGTGCCCGTCCAGACCGAGTCTCGAAGTCGGTGCAGCCGGCGGAGCAAGGCAGAGATGGATCAGCGCGGGCGCGGGCTGGCCGTCGGCGATCTTGTCGACACGGTCAAACGTAGCCGCGAAACGTTCGACCAAGGCGGTGGTGAGCAGTTCCGAGCAGACCTCCTCACGGCCGATCCACTGGCGCAGATGGTCAATATCCAGAACCGTCATTTCTCTTCCTTCACCAGGGCAGGCACGGGGCCGTAGCTGCGCTGCTCGCCCTCGAAGATCGCGGCTGGCGCCGGATAGCTGACCGGACCGTGGGCAGTGTCGACGGTGATGCGACGAAGATGCGGGTGTTGCGACAAGCCCTCCATGTCGTTGACCGAGGCGAAAGCGACGTCCGCCTTCACGATCGCCTCCATCGCCTCGACAAGGTCGCGGGCAGCGAAGGCGGCGGCGACCAGATCATCGGTCTCTGGACGGTAGGCGACGCGGGCGACGTTGGTGGCGAAGCGCGGGTCCGTGCCCAGTTCGGGGCGCCCGAGGAAATCCCGCGCCAGATTGCGCCATTCCCGGTCGCTCTGGATAGAGATCAGCACCTGCTTGCCGTCCTTCGTGGTGAAGACGCCGTAAGGCGAGATCGAGGGATGCGCGAGGCCGATGCGCAGTGGCGTGTTGCCGTTCTCGTGATTGAGGAGCGGTACGGTCAGCCAGTCGGCCATCACGTCGAACATGGAGACGGAGATGCTCGAGCCCTCACCGGTAATGGAGCGACGGATCAGCGCCTCGAGGATCGCTGCGTGGGCGGTAGCTCCGGTGGCGATATCGACGATTGAGATGCCGACACGCGCCGCGCTTTCCGGCCCGCCGGTGATCGAGCACAGGCCCGCTTCAGCCTGAATCAGCAGATCGTAGGCCTTGCGGTCGGCCATCGGCCCGCCCTCGCCATAGCCGGAGATCGAGCAGGTGATAAGGCGCGGGAACTCTTGTCTCAATCGTTCGACGCCGAAGCCCAGCCGCTCCAGTGCGCCGCGC
>CAZEEC010000144.1:0-5314 GCA_964511105.1 uncultured Mesorhizobium sp. | reverse complement strand
TCAGGCTCGCCAAGCGCCGCCAATCTCCTTAGAGTGGAATCGATGTCGATCTGGTTCCGCCTCGGAGATTTCGTCACTCGTGTTTCCACAAACGCGGTGACGTCGCTCATCGATTTGATTCAGACGCTGCTTCCGGGAAATCCCGAACTTAGACGGCGTGTCGCGTTTTCGATTGCGATGATTGCGCTTTCAGCCAAAATGGCGAAGGCGGACGGCATCGTCACGGCGCATGAAGTCCATGCGTTCCAGCAAATCTTCGACATTCCTGACGACGAAGCGCGGAATGTCGCTCGCCTTTATGACCTAGCGAAACAGGATGTCGCCGGCTACGACTCCTATGCGCGGCAGATGGCGGCACTTTGCGGCTCCGGCACGCGCAACTGCGACATGCTCGAAGACATTCTCGACGGGCTGTTCCATATCGCCAAAGCCGACGGCTCTATCCATGAGCGGGAACTGGCGTTCCTCGCAAATGTGGCCGAGATCTTCGAGATCGACGAGCTTCACTTCGAGCAAATTTTGGCGCGCCATACGTTCGGAGCTGGCAGCGATCCCTATCTGGTTCTGGGGCTGTCTCCAGACCTGCCATTCGACGAGGTCAGGCGGGCATATCGCAAACTGGTTGCCGAAAACCATCCCGATAAACTGATCGGACGAGGCGTGCCGGAGGAATTCGTGGCAATCGCCACAGCGAGACTTTCGGCCATCAATGCCGCCTATGAAATGATCGAACGCCAGCGAATGCACACATGACGGGCTTCACCTGCGATTATGCACGGGCAGAGCCCCGGGTTTCGCCGAACTTCGGCGCGCGGCGAGACGGGCTCGTCGTTGACAGCCTGATTTTGCACTATACCGGAATGGAAACGGGTGCCGCGGCCGAAGCCTGGCTTTGCGATACAGCGAGTTCGGTCTCCGCGCACTACATCGTTCACGAGGACGGCCGCGTCGTACAGATGGTACGGGAAGCCGACCGCGCCTGGCATGCCGGCCAGTCCTTCTGGCAAGGCTGCCGCGACATGAACTCCTGCTCGATCGGGATTGAGATCGTCAATCCCGGCCATGAAGGCGGGATGCCCAATTTTCAGGACGCCCAAATCGAGGCGGTCATCGCACTGGCCAAGGACATCATCGAGCGGAATGGGATCGTGGCCGAACGGGTGCTTGGACATTCGGACATTGCCCCAGGGCGCAAGATCGATCCGGGAGAGCGTTTTCCATGGCGAACACTCGCCGAAGCCGGCATCGGCCATTTCGTGCCGCCGGCACCTGTTACGGGAGGCCGCTTCCTGGCCCAGGGCGACCGTGGCGAAGGCGTGGAAGCATTGCAGTCGATGCTCGCGCTTTACGGCTATGATGTCGAAATCCAATCGGTCTTCGATGAGGACACCTTCCAGGTCGTCGACGCATTTCAGCGCCATTTCCGCCAGGAACGGGTCGACGGCGTCGCAGATCGCTCGACGATCGAGACGTTGTACCGGCTGCTTTCCAATTTGCCGGAAGGGTCCTCAAATCGTTAGCAGCCGCAGGTTGTAGCTTGCGTTTTGCCGGAGGACATCCTTTATAAGCGCGGTCAGTTGGCCGGGCGGCCGCCCCGCCTGTATTTCGGCTCCAACGTCGCGAACGCCGCGCGGTCGGGCCGAAATACCGGCGGGGAGGAAAGTCCGGGCTCCACGGAAAAACGGTGCCGGCTAACGGCCGGCGGGGGCGACCCCAGGGAAAGTGCAACAGAAAGCAAACCGCCCCGCCTGTATTTCGGCTCCAACGGTCGCGGCCGAGCCTAAATGCTGGCGGGGTAAGGGTGAAAGGGTGGGGTAAGAGCCCACCGCGCTGCCGGCGACGGGAGCGGCTAGGTAAACCCCGCCGGGAGCAAAACCGAATAGGGACGGCACGAGGGGCGACCCTCAAGGCGGTTTCCGGCCTTGCCGTCCGGGTTGGTTGCTTGAGGCGCATCGCAAGATGGGTCCCAGAGGAATGGCCGCCACGTTTCGTCACCTTCCGGTGGCGGGGCCATACAGAACCCGGCTTACAGGCCAACTGACGTTTTCATTTTTCAACCCTAGGCGAACGGTACCGGGACCCTCTGCGCCCCCGCTCTGACCCGGGTTTATGCCTGGACCCGCCGGCTGCGGAATTAACGATCTGTTAGCCGTGTTCGCACATAAAGAAGTGTCCGCCGTCCGAGCTCCGACCGGTGGATCGCAGCTCGATCCCATTGACGCCCATAAGGTCCCATGATAGCCTTACTACCAAATTCAAGCGTCATTCTTGCGTGGGACGGGGTGTCCGCAGGGCTCACTTATGAGCGTGCGTTGCCAGGGGATTTCCAACGCATGTCGACGGGCGGAGGGGAGACGGCAAATTGGTCCATCATGCGCCACGACAAGGCGCCGACAACCGACGCGCCGTTCGCTGATGGACCGCTTTTTGTCCAGCGCAATCAACCGGATCGATACAAAGGGGCGCGTCTCGGTTCCCGCTCATTTTCGCTCTGTTGTTCAAAGGCGCGGCTACACCGATCTTTACGCATTGCGGGCGCTCGAGATCCCTGCGATCGATGTCGGCGGTCTCGATCTTCTCGATCGGTACGAAGAGCGCATCGCGTTGGAAGACCCCTTCTTGCAGACCGCGGACGATATGTCGTTCTTCTGCCACGGGGATGGCGCTTTTCTGAAGCTCGACCAGGACGGGCGGATCACGGTGACCGATTTCCTGCGCGCGCATACCGGCATGGAGACGGACGTGGCATTCGTCGGCCGGGGGAATTTCTTTCAGATGTGGGAACCCTCTCGCCTGAAGGCACATGGCGATGCGGTGCGGACGCGGCTGTTGAAGCTCAGGCAAGCCGCCGCAATTGCGCGGCAACCAGGAGAACCGGAATGATGGTGGGCCCCGGCGAGGATGCCGGTGGCGGATCGGCTCGCCACATTCCGGTCCTTCTGACGGAAGTGATCGAGGCCTTGAAACCCGAGCCGGGTCAAACGATCATCGATGGCACGTTCGGGGCAGGCGGCTATAGCCGCGCTCTTCTCGAGCGTGGGGCCAAGGTCATAGCCGTCGATCGGGACCCCACCGCGATCTTCGTGGGCCGGGCACTGGAGGCCGAGTTTCAGGGGCGGCTTACCTTGATCGAGGGGCCGTTCTCGCAACTCGACGCCTATGTAGATGAACCGGTCGATGGCGTCGTTCTCGACGTAGGCGTGTCGTCGATGCAGATCGATGAAGCCGATCGCGGCTTTTCCTTCCGCAGTGACGGTCCCCTCGACATGCGTATGTCGGGCAGGGGGATGAGCGCCGCGGATATCGTCAATACATACAAGATCAGCGACCTCGCACGCGTCTTCGGCTTTCTTGGCGAGGAGCGTCGCGCCGGTCGTATCGCCCGGATGATCGCCGACAAGCGGGCGCGCCGCCCCTTCTCGCGCACGGTTGAACTGGCCGATGCAATCCAGACGCTGGTGGGGCGCGGTCCCAAAGACAAGATCCATCCCGCAACCCGGGTTTTCCAGGCGTTGCGCATCCACGTCAACGACGAGTTGGGCGAACTTGCCCGCGCCCTTGTTGCCGCCGAGCGCGCGCTGAAGCCTCGCGGGCGGCTTGTCGCCGTCACATTCCATTCCCTGGAAGACCGGATGGTCAAACGGTTTATCGCGGATCGGTCCGGCCAAGCGTCAGGTTCGCGCCATCTGCCCGCGCTACATGTCGTCGAACCGACCTTCGAGCAGGGGGGCAAGGCGGTGCCAACGAGCGAAGACGAAGCAAGCGCTAATCCCCGCGCCCGTTCCGCCCGGCTTCGCGTTGCGATCCGCACACCGGCCAGTCCGCGCGCTGTCGATTATTCGATTTTCGAGCTGCCTAAATTGCCGGTCATCGACAGCGATGCCGGGGAGACGAGCCGACATGTTTCGAAAGACTGACATTGTTCTGATCGTGATGATGGTTTCGGCTGCAGCCTTTACCTACAAGACAAAGCATGAGGCTGAAAACCAGCTCGCCGAAGTGCGTCGCCTGCAGAACCAGATCAATTTCGAGAAGGATTCGATCGACGTTCTCCACGCCGATTGGAGCCTGCTGACGCAGCCCGCGCGCATGCAGCGTCTCGCGGACGTCTTTCAGGAGGATCTGCAGCTTTATCCCGTTCAACCCTACCAGTTCGCGACCATATCGGAATTGCCGCGGCGGCCGCTCGCTATCGAAGACCTGATCGCGGAAGACGGGCTCATCGATGAAACGGCTACCGGGAGCATTCTGCAATGATGATTGTCCGTCGGATCGTATCGCTGCTGGGCCGCTCCACCAAAGCCGCCGTCCCAAAAGACATCGTGCTCGACGGCGCGCGCAAACGGTCCGGCGGTTCGACCAGGGCTCGCATGGCGATCACCTTCGCGCTTTTCATGGGGATCTATGGCGTCATTGGCGGCCGCATCGTATATTTGGGGATCGAGGACCTGCCGGAGGGGGGGCCGCCGCCTTCGCGGGTGACCGCCAATCGGCCCGATATTGTCGATCGCAACGGAATGGTGCTGGCGACCGACATCAAATCGGCCTCGCTCTTTGCCGAACCACGGCGGATCGTCGATCCCAATGAGGCGATCGAGAAGCTCAGGACTGTCCTGCCCGATCTCGACTACAACCGCACGTATCAGCGGCTGAACACAGATGCCGGCTTCGTCTGGCTGCGCCGACAATTGTCGCCGCGCCAACAGGCCGACATCATGGCACTCGGCATTCCGGGCGTCGGGTTTCGCACCGAGAAGAAGCGTTTTTATCCGGGCGGAGCGACTGCCTCGCATATCCTCGGTCTCGTCAATGTCGACAATCGCGGCACCGCCGGGATGGAAAAGTATATCGACGACCAGGGCCTGGCCGACCTGCAGGCCAGCGGCCTGGCGGTCGCCGGCGACCTTGCTCCCGTGAAGCTCTCCATCGATTTGCGCGTCCAGCACATCGTTCACGACGAACTCGTGCAGGCAATGGAGAAGTATCAGGCGATCGCGGCGGGCGCGGTCGTCTTGAATGCCAAGACCGGCGAAGTTCTGGCGATGGTCTCCCTGCCGGACTACGATCCCAACAATCCGTTCAACGCGCTTGAAAAGGACCGGTTGAACCGCATGTCGGCTGGTGTTTTCGAGATGGGCTCCACCTTCAAGGGCTTCACGACGGCGATGGCACTGGATTCCGGTCTGGTCAAGCTTTCGGACAGCTTCGACGCGACCGCGCCGATCCGCATCGGGGGCCACACGATCCGCGACTACCGCGGCAAGGGCCGGGTGCTCACCGTTCCCGAGGTCTTTATCTATTCCTCCAATATCGG
>CAZEEC010000143.1:0-5369 GCA_964511105.1 uncultured Mesorhizobium sp. | reverse complement strand
CGAAGCCCGAGCCGAACATCCAGATGACGAAGAAGAACTGCCAGCCGAGCACCGAAGCGCCCAGTTCCTCCGGGCCGAGCCGCCCGAGCACGAGCGTGTTGGTGACGTTGAGCGCGGTTTGCGCAAGCTGGGCCGCGATCAGCGGCAGACCGAGCAGAACGGTTTCCCGCGCATGCGTCGCCCAACTGGCGGCGGGTCTGGTTTCGAAGGAACGGGCGGATGCCACGGAATATCACCAAGCGGATTGATCGGATCGGTCCGGTTATGGCGATATCCGAGTTCCGCGTCAGCCGCTATATAGCCGAATTGAAGCAATAGACGGCCGCGACGCAAACCCGATGCGACACGTGCCGCCACAAAGGAGACGCACATCATGAGCTGGAGCCCCTGCCCCGACCCCACTTTGGGCGTGCCGACGACGGTCGATGCCGTCGAGACCTTGATCGTGCCGCGGGCGGTCGACCTGGGCGGCTTCGAGGTGCGCCGCGCGCTCCCCTCCACCAAGCGCCAGATGGTCGGGCCGTTCATCTTCTTCGACCAGATGGGCCCGGCAGAATTCCTGACGGAACAAGGCATCGACGTGCGCCCCCACCCGCACATCAATTTGGCGACCGTCACCTACCTCTTCGAAGGCGCGATGCGCCATCGCGACAGCCTCGGCACCGACAGGGAGATTTTACCCGGAGCCGTTAACTGGATGAAGGCCGGTCGCGGCATCGTCCATTCCGAGCGCACCGACGAGGACCGCCGCCGGACCGGCCAGCGCCTTTTCGGGATCCAAACCTGGGTCGCCCTTCCGCAAGCGCAGGAGGAAAGCGAGCCTGACTTCATCCATCACGGCGCGGGCGAACTGCCGTTCGTCGAAGATGGCGGGATGAGGGCGCGGCTGATTTCCGGCAGCGCCTTCGGAATGCGCTCGCCGCTGACAACCGCATCCGAAACGCTTTACGCCGATATCCAGCTTGCCGCCAATGCGACCTTTGTGGTCGAGCCTTCGGTGACGGAGCGCGCGCTTTACACTATCTCCGGCACGATCGAGCTTGGCGGCGAGATCTTCCAGCCGGCCCAACTCCTGGTTCTGCGGCCAGGCGACCAGATCGTCGTGCGCGCCGCCAGCGATGCCCGCCTCATGCTGTTCGGCGGCGAGCCGATGGATGGGCCGCGGTGGATCTGGTGGAATTTCGTCTCCTCGCGCAAGGACCGGATCGAACAGGCGAAGGAGGAGTGGCGGCGCGGCCGCTTCGACACGGTGCCCGGCGATGAAGCCGATTTCATCCCGCTCCCTGAAAATAACACCAAGCCCCGCAGAGCACTGGGCGGCGTGTTCTATCCTTGAGTTGTCCAGCCCGTCGCCGCTCTGGCGCCGACGGGCCTGTTCCAGGCTCACGCGCCCAGTTGGTGAACGCAGCCGTCCTTGTATTGGACACAATCGTCCTCTATATCCGCTTCATCGATCTTGCTGACGAATGTTGTTACGGCGCTACGGCGCACCCGCGATCTTCTTTTCAACTCGATTGTTCGAGCGCATGACATTCGGTCGCGCGCCGATTTCTCTATGTCGATTGAAAGGAAATCGTCATGGCAACTGGAACTGTAAAGTTTTTCAATAGCACCAAGGGCTTCGGCTTCATTGAGCAGGACGGCGGCGGAGCCGACGTGTTTGTTCATATCTCGGCTGTCGAACGCTCGGGCATGAGCACTCTGTCCGAAGGCCAGAAGCTTTCCTTTGATGCCGTGAAGGATCAACGCAGCGGCAAGACGGCCGCCGAGAATCTTCAGGCCGCGTAAGCAGGCAAAAACTCATCGTCGGAAATTGACCACGGATGTACTGGCACTTTCTGTTGAGTTGTCGAGAGGTCGGGCTTTGACAGCCCGGCCTTTTTTCGTCTGAAGAGCCGGCCTATCTCGGCTCATCAGGGTTTTGTTCGAAATTGGAAGCCAACATTGTCGTTTATCAAGAATAACAGTTTTCAGGATCGTCGGGCGGCGGCAGCCGCTGCCAAGAAGGAACTCCTCGCGAAGTTCGCGGCGCGGCCTGCGGCCGACTCGCCGGAAATGCTCGCCAAACAGGCCGAGCGGGCGCGCATCGCTGCCGAACGCGAAAAGCGGGCTGCCGAACGCGAACGGGCAAAACGCGCCGAAGCCGAACGTCTGGAGCGTGAGCGCATCGCGCAGGTCGCCGCCGAAGAGGCCGCCGCTGAAGCCGCCCGGCGCGCCAAGGAAGAAAGCGATCAGGCACTGGTCAAGCAGTTGCTGGATTATGAAGCGGAGCTCAAGAGCAAGCGCGACGCCCGCTACGCCGCCCGAAAGATGCGCCAACGGTGAAGCTGCAACGGGCGCTGCCAGGTCCGGCATGAGCGCCGAACGCAGAATGCGACAATGCAGCCATTGCCATCAGGCCAAGCCGCGCGCTAGAAAGTGGCATTGGAAATACCTGTTGGCACATCATGAGCCGGATCGCAGTCCATCCCATCAGCGCCGAACTGCCTCTCGTTGCGGAAGGCATCGATCGCGAGTTCATCGCCAGGCTCGTGCGGACCTTTTATGGACGCGTCAGGCAGGATGCGCGGCTCGGTCCGATCTTCGCGCGCGAGATCGGCGACGATTGGGAGCCGCATCTGGAAAAGATGACCGAGTTCTGGTGCTCGGTGATCCTCAAGACGCGCTCCTATGACGGCCGGCCGGTTCCGGCCCATATGAAGCTCACGGATGTCACTCCGGATGATTTCGGCATCTGGTTGCAGCACTTCCGCGAAACAGTGGGTTCCCTGTGCGAGCCCGAAGTGGCTTCCGTCTTCATCGACCGCGCCGAGCGGATCGCGCGCAGCTTGCAACTCGCGATGTTCTACAGGCTGCCTGCCAATCCGAGGCCGGCGGCGAGCGACCGGGCGTTGAAGGCATGACCGGCCTTCGGGACTGTCTGACGGGAGCTGTGGGAGACGATGCGGGATGCGCGTGACGCTGCATACCGATTATTCCTTGCGCATGCTGATGATGCTGAGCGTGAGCGGCGGGCCGTCGATTACCGTACAGGACGTCGCGGACCGCTATCGGCTCTCGAAGAACCATCTTCTGAAGGTGGCCCTCCGGCTCAAGAATATGGGGCTGATCCATACGGCCCGCGGGCGATCCGGCGGAATCAGCCTGGCGGTCGATCCGGCCTCGGTCAACATTGGCACCTTGATCAGGAAGCTGGAAGACGGACGCGCGCCGGTCGAATGCATGCGGCCGGACGGTGGCAATTGCATCTTGCGTCCCGCTTGCCGCCTGAAGGGCGTCATGCACGAGGCGCTGAAGGCCTATTTCGAGGTCTTCGACAAATATTCATTGGCGGATTTGACCAGCGATGGCGAAACGCTCCAAGGCCTCTTGTCTCTTAGCTCGTTCCACGCCAAGAATTCCAAGGCTGATGAAGGTGTGGTGACGGCTTGCTGATCCGTCGCCGTCGCCTTTCACGGAACGAGAAAGTGGACTTCCAATAATCGGAGCGCCCGCTGAGACGGTGGATTGGGGCGACGGTATCTGGAGTGGGGAAATGATCGGGCAGTTGAACTCTGGCGAGCGCCAATCGGCGGCTGTAATCTTGGGAGCGGTGGCGATTGCCGGCGTGGCGATGGCCGCCTTGGGCCGTTCGGATACGCTTGGCATTCATGGCGTGATCGTCATGATCTTCGCGGCCGGCCTCCTCTATCCGCTGCTCTCGTCCTTTTACGCGCCCGAGCCGGTCGAGGATCGCGAAGCCTCCTATTACGACGATCCGATCAAGGTCGGGCTCGTCCTGTCTCTAGTTTGGGCGGTATTCGGCATGTTTATGGGCGTCTGGGTCGCGGCCCAGCTCGCCTGGCCCGATCTCGCCTTTGACGCCGGCTGGTCGAGTTTCGGCCGTCTGCGACCGACGCACACGACCGGCGTGATCTTCGGGTTCGGCGGCAATGCCCTGATCGCGACCTCCTTCCATGTCGTCCAGCGCACCTCGCGCGCGCGCCTTGCCGGGCAGCTCAGCCCCTGGTTCGTGCTCTTCGGCTACAATCTCTTTTGCATCCTCGCCGTGACCGGCTATTTCATGGGCGTCACTCAGTCCAAGGAGTATGCCGAGGCGGAGTGGTACGCCGACCTTTGGCTGGTGATCGTGTGGGTCACCTATTTCGTGCTCTTCATCCGCACGATCGCGCGGCGCAAGGAACCGCATATCTACGTCGCCAACTGGTACTTCATGGCGTTCATCGTGGTCGTGGCGATCCTGCACATCGTCAACAATCTCGCGGTCCCGGTTTCCTGGGGCCATGCCAAGAGCTACACGATCTGGCCGGGCGTGCAGGACGCCATGATCCAGTGGTGGTACGGCCACAATGCCGTCGCCTTCTTCCTGACCGCCGGCTTCCTTGGAATGCTCTATTATTATCTTCCGGTCCGCGCGCAGCGTCCGATCTTCTCCTACCGCCTGTCGATCCTGAGCTTCTGGGGCATCGTCTTCTTCTACATGTGGGCGGGCTCCCATCACCTTCATTATACGGCACTTCCCCACTGGGTGCAGACGCTGGGAATGACGTTCTCGGTGATGCTTTTGGTCCCGTCCTGGGCCTCGGCCGGCAATGCGCTGCTCACGCTCAACGGCGCCTGGCACAGGGTCCGCGATGACGCCACGCTGCGTTTCATGATGGCGGCCGCGGTGTTCTACGGGCTGTCGACCTTCGAAGGTTCGTTCATGGCTATCCGGCCGGTCAACGCCCTGTCCCACTATACCGACTGGACCGTCGGCCATGTCCATGCGGGCGCGCTCGGATGGGTGGCGCTCATCACCTTCGGCTCGCTCTATACCCTCGTTCCAAGCCTTTGGAAGCGGGAACGGATGTATTCGGCGGCGCTCGTCGAGGTCCACTTCTGGCTCGCGATCGCAGGAACGCTGATCTACATCTTCGCGATGTGGAATTCGGGCGTCATCCAGGGGCTGATGTGGCGGACCTATACGGAGGAAGGCACGCTTGCCTATTCGTTCCTCGATTCGCTCGTCGCGATGTATCCCTACTACGTCGCCCGCACCATCGGCGGTTTCTTGTTCCTGCTCGGCACGGTCATTGGCTGCTACAATGTGTGGATGACGGTGCGGGCGCTTCCCGAGGCGAGTGAGCGGCGTTCGGATGAACCGATCCCGGCTGCAGTTGCCGTTCCCGGAGAGTGATCAACGATGCCTGAACTCTTTCACAGGAAGCTCGAGCGCTCGGCCATCGGCTTCGTCCTCGCCATTATCGCCGCCGCGAGTGTCGGCGGCATTGTGGAAATCGCGCCGCTCTTCACCATCGACGAAACGGTCGAAGAGGCGCCCGACATGCGCCTTTACACGCCGCTCGAACTGGCCGGCCGCAACATCT
>CAZEEC010000142.1:2437-5385 GCA_964511105.1 uncultured Mesorhizobium sp. | reverse complement strand
GGCGCGGCGACCGCACCGGCACGCTGCTGCTCGAAGAGGTGCTGAACGCCGCCGACCGCGGCGTGCGGGTGCGTCTGCTTCTGGATGACAACGGCATCGACGGGCTCGACAACATCCTCTTCGCCCTCGACCGGCACAAGAATATCGATGTGCGGCTGTTCAACCCGTTTCCCCTGCGCTGGCCCAAGGCGATGGGCTATGTCTTCGATTTTCCGCGGCTCAACCGGCGCATGCACAATAAGAGCTTCACGGTCGACGGCCATGTGACGGTGATTGGCGGGCGCAATATCGGCGACGAGTATTTCGGCGTCGCCGACGGCCCGCTCTTCGCCGATCTCGACGTCATGGCGATCGGGCCGGTGGTGGTCGACACCGTCCGGCAGTTCGATGACTACTGGAACGCAGCCTCTTCCTTTCCCGCGCGCCTCCTCTTGCGGCCAGTCGGCCCGCGGCAGTTGCGGCGCCTGCATCGGCGCAGCTCCATCGTGGAGCGGGATCCCACGGCGCGGCTCTTCGTGAAAGCGGTCCGCAACCTAGCCATCGTGCGCCAGTTGGCAGATGCGAGCCTGCCAATGGAATGGGCGAAGGTCACGCTGGTCAGTGATGATCCTGCCAAGGCGCTCGCCGGCAAGAATGGTGAGGGCCCGCTGTCGGGCATGCTGGTGAGTGCCGCCGGCACGCCACAGCGTGAGTTCGCGATCATCGCCGGCTATTTCGTGCCAGGTTTACGCGGGGTTGCCGAACTTCGCGCTCTTCGCGCCCAGGGGGTCGAGATTTCGGTGTTGACCAATGCTTATGAGGCAACCGATGTGGGCGTGGTTCATGCAGGCTATGCGCCGTATCGGGTGCCGTTGCTGCGCGCCGGCGTCAAGCTCTACGAGATGTGCGACGGCGTGCGGCAAGCCCCTTCGAGGAGTGAACGGCGCAAAGGCACGAGGCTTGGCGTGGCCAGCCGACTTCGCGGCTCGGGCAGCACTGCAGGCTCCGCATTGCGAGCTGGCGCCTCAACCCTGCACGCCAAGACCTTCAGCATCGACCGCAAGCGGCTCTTTGTGGGATCGTTCAATTTCGACCCGCGCTCCATCGACCTCAACACCGAGATGGGCTTCATTATTGACTCGCCGAGGCTGGCTTCTTTAGTCGCCGAGGTGTTTTCCGAGGTGGTGCCGGAAACGGCCTATAGGCTGTCACTGGCCGAGAACGGGCGCATCCTCTGGCATCGGTCTGGGCGCGAGCCGCTCACGCACGAACCGGGCATGCGCCTGCGCGACCGCCTGGCGATCGGCATCTTGCGGCGCCTTAACATCGAGTGGCTTCTTTAGAGGCTGACATCAACCATGCGGTCGAGATGACGGCGAATATGGGCAGCTTCGGCCGGATTCCGAGCAAGCGCGATGGCCCGCCCGAATGCCTCGCGCGCCTCACGGCAACGTCCAAGCTCGAGAAGCAGTCCGCCGCGCAGGCCATGATAGTTGAAATAGACTGAAAGCCGGTCGCCGATGGGCTCGATCAAGCCGAGCGCGGCTTGCGGTCCCTGCACGCGTGCAAGCGCGACCGCGCGATTGAGCGTGACGATCGGCGAAGGCTCAAGGCGTTCGAGCATCCGGTAGAGAAGCTCGATCTCCGTCCAGTCGGTCTCGGCGGCCGTCCTGGCACGGGCATGAAGCGCTGCGATCGCCGCCTGGAGCTGATAACTGCCAGGTTGGCGGTGACGAAACGCCTTGTCGACCAGCGCCAGACCCTCGGCGATCATCGTGCCGTTCCACAGCGAGCGGTCCTGATCGGCTAGAAGGACGATCTCGCCTTCAGCATCGATCCGGGCGGGGCTGCGTGAATGCTGCAGCAGCATCAGCGCGAGCAGGCCCATGATCTCCGGCTCGGTCGGAAAAATGCGCAAGAGAAGCCGGCCGAGCCTGATTGCCTCTTCGCACAGCACCGATGCGGCTTCGCTCGCGCTCGTCCGCGAGGAATAGCCCTCGTTAAAGACGAGGTAGATCATCGCAGCGACCGCACCGACGCGGTTCGCACGCGCAATCGCGTCGGGCGTCTCGAACCGGCGTCCCGAGGCCGTGATTTTCGCCTTGGCTCGGGTGATGCGCTGCTCCATCGCCGCCTCGGAGACGAGAAAGGCACGCGCGATCTGTGGCACGTTCAGACCGGAGACGATGCGCAGCGCCAGCGCCACTTGGTGCTCTGGCGGCAGCGCAGGATCGGAGCACACGAAGAGCAGGCGCAGAATGTCGTCGCGATAATCGGCTTGGTCGAGACCGTCAGCCAGCGTGGCCTCGACATCCTCTCGATCGGACAAAGCGGCTTCCTCGGGCAAGGCGACAAGACGCTTGTCGCGGCGCACCCCATCGATGCCGACATTGCGCCCGACGAAGATCAGCCAGGCGGCAGGATCACGCGGGGCGCCGTTCTTCGGCCAGTTCCTGAGCGCCCGCAGGCAGGCATCCTGGAACGCTTCCTCCGCGCGATCGAGGTCGCGAAAATAGCGCAGCAGCGCGCCCATCGCCTGCGGGCGGGCCGCAGCAAGCATGGTTTCGAGGGCGGCGCCGTCGGTCATGAGGCCTCGTGTTCCCTATCGCGGCCGCGCAGATAGCCGACCGGGCGGATCTCATAGGACCCGTCGCCGGGGTTGGCTTTCGCCAGATCCTTGGAAAAAGCCAGCGCATCGTCGAGGCTGTCGCAATCGACGAGGTAGAAGCCGAGGAACTGTTCCTTGGTCTCGGCGAAGGGGCCGTCGATGACGAGCGGGGCGCCACCGGACTTGCGCAAGGTGGTGGCGGCGGTGGTCGGCAACAGGCGAGCGACCGGGCCGAGCCGGCCGGAACGGGCGACCGGCTGGAGTACGGCTTCGAGCTGCGCCATGACGGCCGCGTCCTCTTCCTTCGACCATTGGCCGACGGCATCTTCGCGGTCGTAGCACAGGATGGCGTAGAGCATGA
>CAZEEC010000142.1:0-2337 GCA_964511105.1 uncultured Mesorhizobium sp. | reverse complement strand
GACCATTGGCCGACGGCATCTTCGCGGTCGTAGCACAGGATGGCGTAGAGCATGATTTGGCCTCGAGCTTATCAGGATGACGAAAACGACAAGCCCTACCCGACACCTGCCGCAGCGGCAATTCACTTGATATGCCGACCTGAACGAAAATACCCGCCGGGATGGCCCGACGGGTATTTGAAGCGTAAGTGAGTTCAGGTTCAGCTAGCGGCTTCTTCCTGAGTTTCTTCCTGAGCTTCGGCCGGGGTATTTGCGGCTTCGGCCTCGGCGGCAGCCTTGGCGGCTGCATCCTCCTCGGCCTGGCGCTGGGCTGCGAGGCGCTCCTGCGCCTTCTTGCCCGGCTCGGCCTTCTTCGGGTTGTCGCGTGCATCGCGCTTGACGACGCCTGCCTGGTCGAGAAAGCGCAAGACGCGGTCGGTCGGTTGGGCGCCTCGCTCGAGCCAATGCTTGACCCGCTCTTCATTGAGCTTCACGCGCTCGCCATCCTTGGGCAGCGTCGGGTTCCACGAGCCGACCTGCTCGATGAAGCGGCCGTCGCGCGGTGCGCGAACATCGGCAATGACGATGTGGTAATAGGGGCGCTTCTTGGAGCCCGCGCGGGACAGTCGGATCTTCAGTGCCATTTCAATTCTCCTGGAAAGGTCTGTTCAAGCGTTTTCATGTTTCTCAGAGGCGAACGCCTCGTGATGGCGGATGACCTCGCGAACGATGAAGTTCAAAAACTTCTCCGCGAAGTCGGGGTCGAGATTGGCGTCGTCGGCAAGCCGGCGGAGCCGTTCGATCTGGGTCTTCTCGCGCGCAGGGTCGGCCGGCGGCAGGCCATGCTGCGCCTTGAGGCGCCCCACGGCCTGCGTGCAGCGGAACCGCTCCGCGAGCATATGAACGAGCGCGGCATCGATATTGTCGATCGAAGCGCGGTATCCAGAGAGAAGTTCGCGCGCGCGTGCGGTCTCGTCTTGTGCCATGGTCGTTCTCCTCACTTCTTCTTCGGCAGCCCCGGCAGACCACCAAGTCCGGGCAGTCCCCCTCCCGGTAGGCCAGGCAGACTGCCCATTCCCCCTGGCAAGCCCTTGCCGAGGCCCGAAGTTTGGACCTGCTTTTGCAAGGCTTCGAGCTGCTTCGGATCCATCTTGGAAAGGTCGGGCATGCTGCCGCCCAGCCCGCCCAGACCGCCCATGCCGCCAAGACCCATCTTCGACGCCATGCCGCCCATCAGGCCGCGCATCATGCCGCCGCCCTTGCCCTTGCCGCCCATGGCCTTCATCATGTCGGCCATCTGCCGGTGCATCTTCAAAAGCTTGTTGATGGCAGCCGCGTCGGTGCCGGAGCCCGCCGCAATACGCTTCTTGCGTGAATGCTTCAGGAGATCCGGGTTGGCGCGCTCGGCCTTGGTCATCGACTGGATGATCGCGATCTGGCGCGCAAAGGTCTTTTCATCGAAGCCGGCGGTCGCGATCTGATCCTTCATCTTGCCCATGCCGGGCATCATGCCCATGATGCCGCCCATACCGCCCATTTTCTGCATCTGGCGCAGCTGATCGGCGAGGTCGTCGAGGTCGAACTTGCCGGTCTGCATCTTCCGGGCCATCGCCTGCGCCTTGTCGGCGTCGATGGTCTCGGAAGCGCGTTCGACAAGGCTGACGATGTCGCCCATGCCCAAAATGCGGTCGGCGATGCGCTTGGGATAAAACTCCTCCAGCGCATCCATTTTTTCCCCGGTACCGATCAACTTGATCGGCTTGCCGGTGACGGCGCGCATGGACAAAGCGGCACCGCCGCGCCCGTCGCCGTCCATGCGGGTCAGGACAAGGCCGGTGATGCCGACACGCGAGTCGAAATTCTGGGCGAGATTGACGGCGTCCTGGCCGGTCAGCGAATCGGCGACCAGCAGGATCTCGTGCGGGTTCGAGACGCGCCGGATCTCCGCCATCTCTGCCATCAGCGGCTCGTCGATGTGGGTCCGGCCGGCGGTATCGAGGAGGACGACATCGTGGCCGCCGAGCCGGCCCGCCTGCACGGCGCGCTTGGCAATGTCGATCGGTGACTGCCCGGCGATGACCGGCAAGGTAGCGACCTTGACCTGCTCGCCAAGCTGGCGCAGCTGCTCCTGCGCCGCCGGGCGACGGGTATCGAGCGAGGCCATCAAGATCTTTTTGCTCTGCCGCTCCGACAGCCGCTTGGCGATCTTGGCCGTCGTCGTCGTCTTGCCCGAGCCCTGCAGGCCGACCATCATGACGATCACGGGCGCCGGTGCGTTGAGATCGATGGTCGCCCCCTCGGCGCCCAGCATCTCGACCAGTTCGTCATGGACGATCTTGACGACCATCTGGCCGGGCT
>CAZEEC010000141.1:0-5396 GCA_964511105.1 uncultured Mesorhizobium sp. | reverse complement strand
GAAACCGCGCGCGGCGTGAGCGTCATTTCGCCCGGGTGCGCAGATCGGGATTGTGCTGGAGTTCGCGCTTCAACGATATCTCGGCGCTGGCATAGGCTTCCTGGCGCGCGACGCTCCAATATCTGAGTTCGTCGAGCGGGATGCTTTCGCCGGTGACCGCGCAACGCACGAAAGCTCCAGGCGTCAGCACCTGGAAATCGCCGTCGAGATAACGGATGCGGGCTTCACTGCCGCCGGGGCCTTCGAAACGGTTCATGGACAAGCGCCTTTTCTTCACTCCGGGTTCCGCCACAAAAGTGCTGCAAGGTCAAGCTGTCGCCGGCGCATCCAACGATCAGGCGGCCGGATCATGGCGATCAGCGCCGCCCGAACAGCCGCTCAATGTCGGCCAGCTTGAGCTCGACATAGGTCGGGCGGCCGTGATTGCAGGTGCCCGACCCGGGCGTTGCCTCCATCTGACGCAGGAGCGCATTCATCTCGTCGGCCTTGAGGCGGCGGCCGGATCGCACCGAGCCGTGGCAAGCCATGGTGGCGGCAATGTGATGGAGGCGATGGGCGAGCGTGTCGACTGTGTCGTGCTCGGCGATCTCGTCGGCGAGGTCCCGGACGAGCTGCTGCACATCCATTTCCCCCAACATCGACGGCGTCTCGCGGACCGCGACGGCGCCCGGCCCGAAGCGGTCGATCGAAAGCCCGAACCGGGCCAGGGTTCCGGCCTGGGCACAAAGCCGCTCGGCATCGTCTTCCGGCAGGTCGACGATTTCGGGCAGGAGAAGCATCTGGGCGGGGAGCGGGCGCGAATGGAGCGCCGTCTTCAGCGCCTCGTAGACAAGCCGCTCATGAGCGGCATGCTGGTCGACGATGATCAGCGACTGGTCGGTCTGGGCGATGATGTAGTTTTCATGGACCTGGGCACGCGCGGCACCCAGAGGCTGCCCCAGCATTTCGGGGGCGGGATCGGCGACGCCGGCCCGGTGATCGGCCGAAACCGGGGTGGCAACGAATGCCGCCTGTGCCGGCTCCGCGAAGCCCGGTTGCAGCGGACGCTGGAAGGAGGTGGCGGCATCGAAGCCGGCGGGAGAGGACGGCGATTGGAACCTGCCCGCCATCGAACTAGCAATCGTTGTTGCCGCACGGATGCCGGCCTGTCCGAGTGCCTGCCGGATGGCGCCCACCATCAGCCCGCGCACCAGCCCGGGATCGCGGAAGCGGACGTCGGCCTTGGCCGGGTGGACGTTGACATCGACCAGCGCCGGTTCGAGGTCGATGAATAACGCTGCCATCGCGTGCCGGTCGCGCGGCAACACGTCGGCATAGGCGCCGCGAATGGCGCCGGCAAGCAGTTTGTCGCGCACCGGCCGGCCATTGACGTAGACATATTGGCCAAGCGCGTTGGCGCGCGTGAACGACGGGATCGAGGCATGACCGACAAGCCGCGTCTCGCCGCGCTCGGCTGAAATGGCGAGCGCATTGTCGGCGAAATCGCGGCCCATGACCTGGGTGATGCGCTCCAACTGCCCGGCAGCGTCCATTGCGCAGGCGGCAAGCTCGAGCGGGTTGCGATCCGGTCCCGACAGGGTGAAGCGCACATGCGGAAACGCAATCGCGATGCGCTTGACGACATCGGCGATCGCCGCCGTCTCGGCCCGCTCGCTCTTCATGAATTTGAGCCGCGCCGGCGTCGCGAAGAAAAGGTCGCGTACCTCGACCACCGTGCCCGGATTGGCGGCGGCCGGCCGCAACGAAGAAACCCGCCCGCCTTCCACGGCGATCTCGGCGGCTTCGCCATTGCGCGTACGCGACCGGATCACCAGCCTGCCGATCGATCCGATCGAGGGCAACGCCTCGCCGCGAAAGCCGAGCGAGCGGATGTCGTGAATGTCGTCGGCCAGCTTCGACGTGCAGTGGCGGCCAATAGCAAGCGCAAGATCACCGCCGTCCATGCCGGTCCCGTCATCGGTCACGCGGATCAACTCCAATCCGCCGCCGGCCGTCGCGATTTCGATCCGGCGCGCGCCCGCGTCGAGCGCGTTCTCGACAAGTTCCTTGACGACGCTCGCCGGCCGCTCGATGACCTCGCCGGCAGCGATCTGGTTGACGATGGTTTCTGACAGTTGGTGGATCGGCATGGGGCGGAGTCTAACCGGATTCGAGCATGCGAGCGAGGCCGATAAGCGTTTTGGAAACTCTGATTGAGGTGACAAGAGAAGCGTTCTAGCTTGCTCGGAACTTTGTCTTGAGGCCGGACATTAAAGTACATACATCATATGAAGATCGTGTGGGACGAACCGAAGCGTCGTGCGAATATCGAGAAGCACAAGCTCGACTTTCTCGACCTATCGCTGGAGTTTTTCCTGTCTGCACGCGTTGGCCCCGCTAAACGCGGAAGGTTCAAGGCTATTGGAATGTTGGAGCAAAACATCATTGTCGTGATCTTCGCCAGCCTCGGGGCAGAGGCAATATCGGTGATCTCGATGCGTCCGGCTCGGAAGGATGAAAGGAGCATGATCCCATGACAATGGCGAACAAGGTCGGCGGATCGTTCAGACCCGGTCGAGGCTACTCCGAAGAGGATTGGGACGAGGTCTCCGATAACCCGTCGCTGACTGCTGAAGAAGTGGCCAACATGAAGCCTTTTCGCGAGGTCTTTCCCGATTTGGCACAGGCGATGGAGCAGGAAATCGCCAAACGCGGCCGACCGCCCAAGGAGGTGACGAAACAACCCGTCACCATTCGTTTGAACCCCGAGACCATTGAGAAGTTCAAGGCGACCGGCAAAGGGTGGCAGTCGCGCATGTCCGACATTCTGGACGCGGCAAAGCCTTAGCCGCCGGTCACAGGCCACGATGACGAATGATCCGCAGCCCGATCATTGCCGGACTGAAGAATCCTCCTACCGCCGTTGCGCGCGCTTGATCGGTGAGGTCCAGCGCGAACATGGCCGTGATTTTGTCATGCTGGCTGCATAAGAAGCGACGCAATCACGAAAATCATGTCGAGAGGGGAGGCGGCCATGCGCCACGCGATCTATTTCAGCCCGCCGGGAAACGCGGCCTTGACGAGGGCCGCCGAAGCCTGGCTTGGACGGTCCGCCTTCAGCGGCGAGCGTGTCGAGGCGTCTTCTGCCGGGCGGCTTTCGGCTGAAGAGATTGCCGGGCATACCGCTGCTGCGCGCCGCTATGGGTTTCACGCAACGCTGATGGCGCCCTTCACGCTCGCCGACGATGTGGACGAGGGCGCGTTGATCGCGGCGCTGGACGATTTTTGCGCGACGACGCGCTCCGTCCTATTGCCGCGCCTTGAGCTTAGCCGGCTCGGCCGCTTCTTCGCGCTGACTCCTCAGGGTGAATCGTCCGAACTGTCGGCGCTGGCACGCGCCGTCGTCATTACGTTCGACCGCTTCCGCGCGCCGTTGAGCGACAGTGAACGCCAGCGCCGGGCGGCCGATCTAACGGCGCCGCAGTTGCGCAATCTCGAGCGTTGGGGCTATCCTTACGTCTTCGATGACTTCCAGTTTCACATGACGCTGACGGGCCGGGTCGATGACGCGGATGCGTCGCGCGTCCGCCATGCGATCGAAGAGCATTTCGGTCCCGTTCTCGACCAGCCGCTGGAGATTGCGTCTCTCGCGCTGTTCGTCGAGCCGGAGCCGCAAGGACCCTTTGTCGTTCGTTCCTTCCATGAAATCGGCCCGGTGCCTGACATGAAGACTGCTTGAATGCCTGCTGAAATCGGTTTCCGAAACGCCAGAATCGTTCTTGCCGGCGAGGTCATCGACGGTTCCGTCCATGTCCATGACGGAACCATCGCCTCTGTCGATCAAGGACATGGTACGACGGGGGACGATTGCGAGGGCGACTTCCTGATCCCGGGGCTGATCGAGTTGCACACCGACCATCTCGAACGCCATTACGTGCCGCGGCCGGGCATGCGCTGGAACCAGGTCGCCGCGATCCAGGCGCATGACGCGCAAATTGCCACGTCCGGCATCACGACCGTGTTCGATTGCCTGCGCATCGGGTCCGAGGTCAGCGACAGCTTTATGGCCGGCGAAATGCGCGAACTGGGCAAGACGATCGGCAAGGCGCAGGACGATGACCGGCTGCGCGCTGAGCACTTCATCCACCTGCGCTGCGAGGTCTCCGCGCCCGACGTTTTGCAGGCGTTCGAGGATTTCCGCGACGAGCCGCGCGTCAAGGTGGCGTCGCTCATGGACCACGCGCCGGGCCAGCGTCAGTTCCAGACGATGGATCAGTATGTCCTCTACTACAAGACGATGCGCGGCCTGAGCGACGAAGCCTTCGCCCGCTATGTCGAGGAGCGCCAGGCCCAGTCGGCACGTTATTCGGCTCCGCATCGCCGATCGATCGCTGAACATTGCCGCGCCCGTGGCGTAACGCTCGCCAGCCATGACGACGCCACGCTCGACCATGTCGCCGAGGCGGTGGAGGACGGCGTGCGACTGGCCGAGTTCCCGACCTCGATGGAGGCCGCGCGGGCCTCGCACGAAGCCGGCATGAGCGTCCTGATGGGGGCGCCCAACATCGTGCGCGGCGGCTCGCATTCGGGCAATATCGCTGCTCGCGAGCTTGCCGAAGCCGGTCTGCTCGACGTCCTGTCCTCCGATTACATCCCCGCGAGCCTGCTTCATGGCGCCTTCAAGCTCGCCAAGGACGTGGACGCCATCACGCTGCCGCAGGCACTGGCGCTGGTAACGAGCCGCCCGGCCGCGACGGTCGGGCTCGACGACCGCGGCGAGATCGCCGCCGGCAAGCGCGCCGATCTCTTGCGCGTGCGCTGGGACGGCGACGTGCCGGTGGTGCGTGCGGTGTGGCGCGAAGGCAGGCGCGTCGCATGACCAGCGGTTCGATCGGGCCCGGCGTCTTCATCGCGGTAACCGGTCCAAGCGGCGCGGGCAAGGATGCCGTCATCGCCTATGGGCGCGGTCGCCTGGAAGGCACAAGCGGCACCGTCTTCGTCCGGCGGGTCGTCACCCGTCCTGCCGATCCTGCCGCCGAGGATCACGATACGCTCGACGAGCCCGCCTTTCTTGCAGCCGAAGCGGCCGGCGCGTTCGCGCTTACATGGCGCTCGCACGGGCTTTGCTACGGCCTTCCCGTGGCGATCGACGACACCATCCGGGCCGGCGGGGCGGTGGTGGCGAACGTTTCGCGCGGCGTCCTCGATGAGGCTCGCCGGCGCTACGCGCATGTCGTGCCCGTGTTGATCACCGTCGCGCCGGACGTGCTCGCCGCGCGACTGGCTGCTCGTGGGCGCGAGACGGCGAGCGAGATCGCGCGCCGCCTGTCGCACAATGCCACCTATGGCCGGTTCGACGCCGATTGTCGGATCGTCGACAATAGCGGCGAGCTCGAAGAGGCCGGCGAATTGCTGGT
>CAZEEC010000140.1:0-5425 GCA_964511105.1 uncultured Mesorhizobium sp. | reverse complement strand
GCGCGATGCTGGCTCGGCGCAAATGGTCCACACGCCGACCGCTGGCGTGGTTGCCCGTTATATAGAGAATTGCGTAAAAGAGTTCTAGAGCAGTGGCGAAATTCGCTTGGCCATTCTCCAGGAGCAGGAAAATCACAACATGCGGCTGGTAGCGCGCAAGCTGAGTGGCGAACGCGGCGGCGAACATGTGTTCGGCCCGCTCGACCTGACGGTGGAAACTGGCGAGGCGCTGGTCGTCACCGGCGAAAACGGGTCGGGCAAGTCGACGCTGCTGCGCGTCCTTGCCGGGCTCCTGCCGCCCGCTGGCGGCACCGTCTCTCTCGAGGGGGCAGGCGACGAGACGATCGCCTCGGCTGCCCATTATCTCGGCCACCAGAATGCCATGAAGACGGCCCTGTCTGTCGGTGAGAACCTGAAATTTTGGCGCGAGTTTCAGGGCGAGCCGCATCTCAAAGTCGACGAGGCGCTGGCGCTGGTCGGGCTTCCTGATATCGGCCATCTGCCGTTCGGCTATCTGTCGACCGGGCAAAAGCGGCGCGCCTCGATCGCGCGGCTTCTGGTCAGCTACCGCCCGGTGTGGCTGCTCGACGAACCGACAGCCGGGCTCGATGCACGCTCGGAACGGCAATTCGCCGCGCTGATGCGCGAGCATCTCGACGATGGCGGAATCATCGTCGCGGCTACGCATATTCCGCTCGGCATCAAGGGCGCGCGAGCGATGGTGATGGGCGCTGCATGCTAGCGCTCTTTATCCGCGATTGCCGGCTTGGCATCCGGGCCGGCGGCGGGGCGCTGGTGGGCGTGCTCTTCTTCCTCGCCGTCGTCGCGGTCGTGCCGTTCGGCGTCGGCCCTGACCTGAACCTGCTGGCACGCATCGGTCCGGCGATTCTGTGGGTCGGTGCACTTCTGGCAAGTCTACTGGGCCTCGACCGGCTGTTCCAGGCGGACCGCGAAGATGGTTCGCTCGACCTTTTGATCCTGGCCGACGAGCGCCACATACTGGCGGTCACGATCTTCGTGAAATGTTTCGCCCACTGGACGGCAAGCGTGCTGCCGCTGGTCGGTGCTTCGCCGCTCCTCGGTCTGTTCATGAACATGGAGTCGATGGCGATCCTGGCGACTTCGGCGACGTTGCTCTTCGGAACGCCCGCGATTGCGTTTATCGGTGCGGTCGGGGCAGCCGTGGCCGTCTCGCTGCCGCGCGGAGGGCTGCTCGTCTCCGTCCTGATCCTGCCCCTGGTGATTCCGGTTCTGATTTTTGGCGTCTCGGCCGCTTACGGCGCCGTTAACGACCCGCAACCATTCCTGGCGCCGTTCCTCATTTTGGCCGCGCTGTCGCTATTTTTTGCCGTTATCGGCCCGTTGGCGGCGGCGTCGGCGCTCAAGGCGAGCCCGGATTGAGGTGCGTCAGAGCGGTCAATTGCGGGAGGGCGCGCCGCGGTTTATGGAAGAACCCATGAGCGACACGAGTGCACCAGCAAGAAGGCTGACCGATCTTGCCAACCCAACGCGGTTCCTCTCGCTCGTTGAGCGCGTGTTGCCGTGGGCGTTCGGGTTCGCCGCGCTGACCCTTGGCGTCGGGCTTTATCTGTCGTTCACCGCGCCCGAAGATTACCAGCAGGGCATCACGGTGCAGATCATGTATGTCCACGTGCCGTTCGCGTGGCTGTCCATGATGTGCTATTCGTTGATGGCGGCTTCGGCGCTCGGAACGCTGGTGTGGCGCCATCCGCTGGCCGATGTGGCTCTGAAATCGGCGGCCCCGCTCGGTGCGGCTTTCACGCTTCTGGCGCTTGTCACCGGCTCGATCTGGGGCAAGCCCATGTGGGGAACATGGTGGGTGTGGGACGCGCGGTTGACTTCCGTCTTCGTGCTGTTCCTCATGTATCTCGGCATCATCGCGCTGACGCGGGCGCTGGACGATCCCGGACGTTCGGCCAAGGCGGCAGCCATTGTCACCCTGGTCGGATTCATCAACATCCCGATCATCAAATTCTCGGTCGACTGGTGGAACACGCTGCATCAGCCGGCCTCCGTCCTGCGTCTCGACGGACCGACAATTCACTCGACTATGCTGTGGCCATTACTCGTGATGGCGCTCGGTTTCACGCTGCTTTTCCTGGCTTTCCATCTGACCGCGATGCGCACCGAGATCTGGCGCCGCCGCGTCACGGCCATGCGGCGCCTGGCAGCCCGCCGCGCCGATGTCGAGGTGCGTCCATGAGCCATTTCGCCTATGTCAGCGCCGCTTATGGCACGACGGTCCTGGTGCTTGCCGCCATCGCCTGGTGGCTCGTTGCAGACCATCGCGCGCGCCGGCGGGAACTTGCCGAACTGGAATCGCGCGGCGTGCGTCGTCGCTCGCAGGCACGGGCATGAGCGTCGAGAGCGCGGTGCCGAAGAAGCGCCTGCCGTGGCTGGCACTGTTGCCGCTGTTGCTCTTTCTTGCGCTGGCAGGGGTCTTCCTGTTTCAGCTTCTGTCAGGCCGCGATGCCTCGGTCGTGCCCTCGGCGCTGATCGGTGCACCCGCGCCGCAGACCAGCCTGCCGCCGCTCGAAGGCTCACCCCTGCCGGGCATCGAAGCCTCCGCCTTTGACGGTCAACTGACGCTCGTCAATGTCTGGGCCTCCTGGTGCGGCCCCTGTCGGCAGGAGCATCCGCTCCTGATGGAACTCGCCAAGGACGAGAACCTCGTCATCATGGGCCTGAACTACAAGGACCGCTCCGACCAGGCGCGCGGCTTCCTCTCTGAACTCGGCAACCCGTACGATGCGATTGGCGTCGACCGGTCCGGCCGCACGGCCATCGACTGGGGTGTCTACGGCGTGCCGGAGACGTTCCTGGTCGGACCGGACGGGACGATCCTCTACAAACATGTCGGGCCGTTCACGGCCGCATCGGTGCGCGACGGGTTGATGCCGGCGATCGAACAGGCGCGAAACGGGAGTTAGCGGCTATTCGGCCGGGTGGCTGTCCGGCTCCGGCAGCGCATGGCGCATGATCAGCGGCATCTGGCTGAGCGTGAAGGCGATCGTGATCGGCATCGTGCCCCAAACCTTGAACGCCACCCAGAAATCGGTCGAGAAATTGCGCCAGACGACCTCGTTCAAAATAGCGAGAAATACGAAGAATAGGCCCCAGCGTAGCGTCAGCTTGCGCCAGCCCTCGGCATCCAGACGAAACGCGGCCTCGAAGACATAGCCAAGCATCGACTTTCCGAAGGCGAGCCCGCCTAGGAGAACAAGCGCGAAAAGACCGTTGACGATGGTCGGCTTCATCTTGATGAAGATCTCGTCCTGCAGGTAAAGCGTCAGCGCGCCGAACACAAAGACGATCACGCCGGAGACGAGTGGCATCATCGGCAGCGTGCGCAGCAGGATCCACGACACCGAAAGCGAGATCGCCGTGGCGATCATGAACAGGAAGGTGGCGAGAAAGATCGAGTCGCCCACCGAGCCGAGCGCCGGAAAGATGTCGATCAGCCACTCGCCGCGCAGATTGGCAAAGAAGAAGACCATGAGCGGGCCGAGCTCGAGCGCCAGCTTGAGCAGGGGATTGACCTCGGCCTTTTTCGGATCGCCCGGCTCGCGTTCGATGATGCGTTCGTTCATAGCGGCATCCTCATGCAGTGTATTCCGTCCGTGTGGCGCTGTCAGGCAACGCCCGCGATCGCCTTGGCAAAATCGCCGGCGTCGAAAGGTTCCAGATCGTCGACGCCTTCGCCGACCCCGATGAAATAGACGGGCAGCCCATGCTTGGATGCGATTGCGACCAAAATACCGCCACGCGCCGTGCCGTCGAGCTTGGTCATGACGATGCCGTTGACGCCGGCGACGTTGCGGAAGATCTCGACCTGGCTCATCGCGTTCTGGCCCGTCGTCGCATCGACTGTCTGGAGGACCGTGTGCGGCGCATCTGGATCGTGTCTGGCCAGCACGCGCACGATCTTTTCCAGCTCGGCCATCAACTCGGCCTTGTTCTGCAAGCGCCCCGCTGTGTCGATGATGAGCACATCCGACCCATTGTCCCTGGCCTTCGCATAGGCGTCCCAGGCGAGCCCGGCGGCGTCTGCGCCGATTTTTGAGGAGACGATCTCGCAGTCGGTGCGGTCGGCCCAGATCTTCAACTGCTCGATCGCCGCCGCGCGGAAGGTGTCTCCGGCCGCGAGCGTGACCTTGAGCCCGCCGGCGCTGAGCTTCGCTGCAAGCTTGCCGATCGTCGTCGTCTTGCCGGTGCCGTTGACGCCAACGACCAGGATCACATGCGGCTTTCGGGAAAGATCAAGTTCCAGGGGCAGGGCGACCGGAGCCAGAGCCTTCTCGACTTCCTGCGCCATGACCGACCGGACTTCACTATCAGAGACGTCCCTGCCATAGCGGCTGGCGCTCAGGCTGTCGGTGATGCGCAGCGCGGTCTCCATACCGAGATCGGCGCGCAAGAGCACGTCTTCCAGATCCTGAAGCGTATCGTCGTCGAGTCTGCGGCGGGTGAAGACGCCGGCTATATTGGTCGACAATTCTCGAGACGAACGCGACAGGCCATCGCGCAACCGATCGAACCATGGACGCTGAACCGTGGGCGCGGAGGCGGGCGTCGCGACATCACGCTCGACCGTTTTCGACACGCGGATTCGCATCGCCGGATCGGGTTCGTCTGCAACCTCCTGCTTGAGAAAGTCCGGCACTTCGGCGGCGGTCTCGATTTGTGGCGCAGGCGCCACGAATTCCGTATCGGCTTTTTCAGGCGGATCGTCGGTAGCTGGCGGCGCTTCGGGCGCCTCGTCCGGGACGGCCTGTGATTCAGGCACCTCGGGTAGAGGTGGCTCCGCTTCCTTCGGCTGTCGCAGGAATTCCGGCAGCGCAGGCGTATCGGTCGCCTCCGCCTCCGCCTCGGACGAGGCCGTGCGATCCGCTTCGATCCGAACGGGTTTGTTCTTGCTGCCGAAGGAGAAGATTTTCTTGAAGAAGCCGGATGCCATCGAACGCCTTTCAGGCTGCACGGTCTGCGCGCGCGACGGCCGTCAGCCGCTCGCCATCATGGCCGGTAACGATCGCGTCGACGATCTGTCCGGGCTGGCCGTTGGGGATCGCGGCCAAGGTGAAGCCTTCGGTGCGGCCGATCCCGTCGCGCTCGACCAGGACGCGTTGACAGGTGCCGGCCATGCGGTCGAGGTGGCGGCGATAGGCGGCGTCGCCTGCCGCGCGCAGACGCGCCGCGCGGTCCTTGACGATCTCGCGCCGGACCTGCGGCATGCGGGCGGCCGGCGTTCCGTCACGCGGGCTGAACGGAAAGACGTGAAGATGGGTCAGCCCGCACTCCTCGACGATTCTCAGCGAGTTCTCGAACATCGCCTCGGTTTCAGTAGGGAAACCCGCGATCATGTCGGCTCCAAACACCATGTCTGGACGCAGCGCGCGGACGGTTT
>CAZEEC010000139.1:0-5425 GCA_964511105.1 uncultured Mesorhizobium sp. | reverse complement strand
GCCATCTCATGGGCGACGACAGCGGCCACTTCGGCCGAATCGTTAGCCAACGCCAGCAGCCCGCGCGTCAGATAAAGAAATCCGCCAGGCAAGGCGAATGCGTTGATGTTGGGCGAGTTGAGGATCGTGATCTGGTAAGTTTGGTTGGGATTGTCCGGGTCGAGCGTCAGCGAGCCCACGACCTTGGCGATCGCCCGCTCGAGCTTGGGATCGGAATACTCGCCGCCATAGGTGGCCAAGATGCGCGGATGTTGCTCGCGTGCAAGCGCTGCCATGCGGTCGTCACGCGTGAGGCTGTCAGCGGTCACCGGATTTGCCGAGGGGCGAAATGCGTCCTGGTTCATCGACGCGCTGTCGAAGGCCTGGCAGGATGCAAGAGCGGCAGTCAGAACAAGGGCGAGCGCCAACCGGCCCAGGCCTCTCGGCCAAGCCAATCCAGATCCGTGAAGAAAGATCGCTCTCCAGGCCAGTTCGGCCTCCCCCACTCTTCGACACGTCGCAGCAATCGCGGGAATGCTCCGCAGACAACAGAATCCGCCGGAAAACACAAGGCCCCGGAATGTGGCCACGGGTCTCTGCCTTACGAATGTGGTCTTATGCGGGCGGCATCCGGCCGGCATAGTCGATGTAGATGGCCGGCGCATCGGGCCCGAAAAAGCGTTCTGTGGGTCCGTCTGCTGCGACGCTGCCATGGGACAAGAAAACGATCCGATCAGCAAGCGCGCGCGCATCCTCGGGCGCGTGGGTGACGAAGATAATCGTCATGCCGGTTTTTTCGTGAAGACGGCGAACGAGTTCGACCATCTCGGCACGCATTGCAGGGCCGAGCGAGGCGAAAGGTTCGTCGAGAAGAAGCAATGGCCGCCGCCGGACGAGCGCCCGGGCCAAAGCAACCCGTTGCCGCTCGCCACCGGAAAGTTCCGCCGGCAGGCGCGCCTCCTTTCCGGTCAGACCGACATCGTCAAGCGCAGCGGCAATGTCGGCACGATCGCCATCGTTCAGACGCAGATTCGGCGCGCGGCCCAACCCGACATTCCGAACCACCGACAGGTGGTGGAACAGATTGTTCTCCTGAAACACCATCGAGACCGGTCGGCGTGCTGGGTCGAGCCTGGTCACATCCGCTCCGAAAACCCGAATGCGACCTTGATCGACGACCTCGAAACCGGCGACGAGATTGAGCAAGGTCGTTTTGCCGGAGCCGCTGGCACCAAGCAGACCAACGATCTCCCCTTCGACGATTTCGATATCGACATGCATCGCAAGACCGCCCGGATAGGCGAAACGGACTCCATCGAACTGCAATGCGGGAGGTTTCATGCGCGCTTTCGCCCCATCCACTCAGCGGCCAGCATCAAGGACAACGTCAACAGCGCCAGCAAAAGCGCTATTCCGGCCGCATCGGCGGTGCGGTAGCTGCCCATGCGCGCGAGGAGAAGGTAAGGCAAGGTCTGCACCGCATTCGACCCGAACAAGGCGATCACGCCGAGATCGCCGAGCGACAGCGCCATGGCGAAGGCGAAGGCGATCGCTAGCGGCCGGCGCATCAACGGCCAGCCGATGAGGCGAAGACGGCTCCAGGCCGTCATGCCAAGCGATTGCGACAGCCGACCGTAACGCTCGGCCGCTGCGTCGTGGCTGGGCCGAATGACGCGCAGCACAAAAGGAAGCGCCATGATCGCATTGACGCTGACGACCATGATCGGCGCGTAAGACAGGACGTTCCCCGATTGCCGCAACAAGATGAACCAGCCGGCCCCGAGCACGATCGGCGGGACCACGAGGACGAAGCTCGCGCCGGTGTCCATCATTCGCTCGAGGAGCCCGGGCGGCCGAGCGCGTCGAACGCTCTGAAGCTTCTGGCGCGCATGCACTAGGCTAAGAGCGAGAATCGAAGCGACGCTTGCCGCGAGGGCCGCGAAACGCAGGCTGGTCAACGTGGCTGCATGAACGGCGGGATCGGCGGCCAGCTGCGCTAGATCGGCCTGGAGTCCCGAGATGACGATTGCGGCGAGCGGAGCGGCAACGAAGATCATGGCAGCCAGGATGGGCAGGACGTCGGCCATCCGCCCAATCCAGCCACTCGCCGCCGGTCTTCGCGCAGCCATTCCGATGGTGGAATCAGGTGTAAGGTCGCCGCCCATACGCTTGAGGATGAGGATGACGGCCAGCGTCAATGCGATCTGCACGACGACGAGGGAAACGGCGCGGGCGGGATCGAAATCGAAGCGCAGCGCCTGGTAGATCGCAACTTCCAGCGTCGTCGCTCTCGGCCCGCCGCCGAGAACGAGCACGATGGAAAATGACGTGACGCACAGCATGAAGACGAGGCCGGCGACGCCCGCCAGACTCGCGCGCAGCACAGGCCACTCGACGAAGCGGAACGTCGTCCACGGGTCAAGCCCCAACTGAGCGGCAAGCCGCCAGCGATCATTGGGCACCGTGTCGAGAGCTTGCAGAAAAAGCCGCGTCGCGAGGGGCAGGTTGAAGAATGCGTGCGCCACCAGGATTCCGGGCAGACCGTAAATACCTTGCCAGCGCGTGCCGGTCACCGCCGTCAACGGCTCGGCGAGCAGGCCGGCGCGGCCCAAAAGCGCAAGCACTCCCAAGGCCGCCACGATCGCCGGCAGGGCAAGCGGCACCGCAAAAAGGGCGAGCAGCAGGCGCCGCCCGATGAAGTCGCGACGGCGCGACAAAGCACGGGCAATGATTAGCGCAGGCACGACGGACACCAGGGCGGACAGACCTGCCTGCCACAGCGTGAACCGCGCCACGTGAACCAGGTAAGGATCGAAGGCCGAAGCCGCGCCGGAAAAATCCTGCACGGCTTCGACGATCAGTCCAAGAAATGCACCGCCGATGACGAGCCCGAGCCCGGCAAGGCCGAGAATCCCGGCAACAATCGCCGGCCTCACTGGCTCATGACGGCGAGCCATTCATCAACCCAGGCACTGCGGTTGGCAGCGATATCCTCTGGCGGTAGTTGCAGCGCATCTTCCGGCGCAACCGCATCCTCGAAGACCGGATTGAGAGGCTCGGATGTCGGACCGGCCGGGAACATCCAGTTGTGCTCGGGGATGGCATCCTGGAAGCCTGGCCCCGTCATGAATTCGAGAAACCGGGTGGCGAGCGGGTTTTGTGCACCCTGAAGCGTGGCGGCAGCGACTTCGACCTGAAGGTAATGCCCTTCCTCGAAGATCGCGGCCTGATAGCGGTCTGTCCGCTCGCTGATTTGATGATAAGCGGGCGACGTCGTATAGGAGAGCACTATAGGCGCCTCGCCGGAGGTGAACAGCCCATAGGCCTCGCTCCAGCCGGGCGTCACTGTCAGGACTCGTCCGGAAAGTTCTTCCCAAGCGTCGCGGGCATCGTCTCCGTAGACGGCCTTGATCCACAACAGTAGGCCCAGACCCGGAGTCGAAGTGCGCGGATCCTGAATGACGATCTTGTCTTCCGGGTCGCCACCGATGAGTTCGGCGAGGCTGGATGGTGGCGTGTCGATCGCCTCGGTGTCGTAGACAAAGGCGAAATAGCCATAGTCGAACGGCACGAACATGTCGTCCGACCAGCCGCCAGGCACCGTCACATTGTCGAGCGGGATGCCATGAGGGGCAAAGAGGCCGCTTTCGCGCGCCTCGTGGATGAGGCCGGTGTCGAGGCCGAGCACGATGTCGGCTTCGCTGGCCGCGCCTTCAAGCTTGAGGCGGTTCAACAACGCCACACCGTCCGCGGCTGCGACAAAGTTCACGGTGCAGTCGCAGTCGGTTTCGAAAGCCTCCTTGACGATTGGGCCTGGACCCCATTCAGCCGAGAAACTGTCATAGGTATAGATGGTCAACGTCTCTTGTGCAGCCGCCGGCAGGGTGCCGCCGAGTGCCAAGATGGCGCTTGCAAGAAAACAGCGGGAAATCATCGTGCGCCTCCTGTTCAAACACGGGTTGAAGGACAGGCGCTGGATGGTTTGCGTCTAATCCCTCCGCCGGTACTAACCGGATCAGGTTCTGCGGGTTGGCCGAAGCCTCTCAGCCGCACAAGCGGCACCCCGTTAGAGTGGTTCAGACATAGGCCATGGCGGCGAGCCTCGCAAGGGCTCAGAGCGTGCTGGCGTTATTGCGCGGTCCAGCCGCCATCGACGGAAATGGCAGCACCGGTGATTTGCGCCGCGTCGTCGGAGCACAGGAAGGCCACTGTCCCGCCGATCTGCTCGACTGTCGCGAACTCCTTGGACGGCTGCTTGCGCAGCACGTGGTCGGCGACGGCCACTTCCCGCGTGATCGACTTTTCGTTCATCAGATCGACGATCTGCGTCTCGACCAGCGGCGTCAACACGAAGCCCGGGCAGACGGCGTTGCAAGTGATGCCCTGGCCGGCCGTTTCGAGTGCCGTCGTCTTCGACAGGCCGACAATGCCATGCTTGGCGGCGACATAAGCCGACTTGTTGGGCGAGGCCCGAAGGCCATGCGCCGAGGCGATGTTGATGATCCGGCCCCAGCCGGACTTTCTCATCGAAGGCAGGGCCTGCGCGGTCGTGTGAAAGGCGGAGGTGAGATTGATGGCGATGATCCGGTCCCACTTCTCCGTGGGGAAGCTTTCTATCGGCGCGACATGCTGGATGCCGGCGTTGTTGACCAGCACATCGACGGTTCCGAGAAGATCGACAGCCCTCGTCACCAAGGAACGCGCCTCGTCCGCTTTGGACATGTCGGCGCAGATGTAATGCGCCTCAACCGAAAATTCCGTGCCCAGTTTCCTCGCCAGATCGCGATCGCTGTCAGCATCGGTAAAAGAGTTGAGGACCAGATTGAAGCCCTGGCCGGCCAAAGATTTGGCTATTGCCCATCCGATGCCCGAGGTCGATCCGGTTACGATTGCGGTCTTGCCTGTCATTGATTTGGTCCCATTTGTTCCGGTAGCGGATGCCTGTATATTGCAGTGCAAAACGATATCCAACCGTCGTGCCTTGTTCCCGTCTGAAGCCGGGTTTATGTCCAACTGGTCCCGGCGGCATCCAGCGAGGCCACTCGAAGTGAACAGGCACGTCCAGTTTCTCGATCATCCACTGGCGCGACGGCTATCCGTTCCCGTCCCGGTCGGTTCCGTCGTCGTGGGCGGTAAAGCACCGGTCGTCGTCCAATCCATGACGAACACCGATACGGCCGATATCGATGCGACCGTCGCTCAGGTGGCGGCCCTTCACCGCGCCGGCTCCGAGATCGTGCGCATCACGGTTGATCGCGACGCAAGCGCTGCCGCAGTCCCGAAGATTCGCGAGCGGCTTGCGCGCCTCGGAATCGGTGTGCCGCTCGTCGGCGATTTTCACTATATCGGACACAAGCTCCTTGCCGATCACCCGGCTTGCGCCGAAGCCCTGGCCAAGTACCGCATCAATCCAGGTAATGTCGGCTTCAAGGACAAGAAGGACCGG
>CAZEEC010000138.1:3525-5470 GCA_964511105.1 uncultured Mesorhizobium sp. | reverse complement strand
GGCCCCGCCACCGCCCGCAGAAGTCCGCCATCCGTCCTTGAGACCCAGGGCACGATCCGTCCATAGTCGAACCGGAAGGCCAGATCCATGTGCATGTCTACCGTTCCGCGCCGGCAAACGACCAGCCGGACCAGCTCGGACACGGCGCTTTCCTTACGGATCGGCATGAAGTCTATGAGCGAAACTTCACCTTTGGCGGTCTCGAACCGGGTTTCGAGGATCAGCGTGTCATCCCGGTAGGCCCGCGTGGTCCGACTGACAGGTTCGGCGGGAGCAATTTGCCATCGGCCGTGCTCCTCATTGCCAACCAGGGCAGCGAAACACGCGTCGGAATCGAAACGCGGCCAGCAGAGCCAGTCGATCGAGCCATCCTTCGCCACCAGCGCCGCGGTTTCGCAATCTCCGATGAGGGCATAATCGCTGATAGCTCGGGACATGAGGTTCCTATCGAAATGGCGTCATCGCGCCCGGTCGTGAAGACGTCTGCTGTGCATCGCAATTTGCGTAGCGATCATCGGTCCGGAGGAGTTTGCGCGGCGGCGGCCGTTCCTTGGAGGCTTTGCGCGCACCGAGCGCCGCGCCAGCGAGGCCGATCATGATCACGACGCCGGAGACGGCAACTGCCCGGACCGCGCTTGCGGACACCAATGCCGGATCGCGTCGCGCTTCCGCGCCGAACACGCCATCGGTCCGGTGCTTTCCGGCGACCGGAGAAAACAGATTGTCGGAGCGATCTGGATGGACTTCGGCTTCCCTTTTCTGCCCCTCCAGCGCTTCGCTCGCGAGATAGCGATCCAAAAGTCCGGGAAACAGCATGTTGCCGATGATCGTCAGTGGGGTGCTTGCTCCGAGCCAATACTCCCGGCTGGGGCGGCGGGCCGCGTGAAGGATGGCACGACCTGCCGCCTGCGAGGTATAGACCGGAGCAACCGGCCGCGGTTCCTTTCGCATATGCGAGCGCGCCCACTCGAATTGCGGAGTGTCGACCGCCGGCAGATGCACGGCCGTGATCTTTATGTTGCTGCCCTCATGCAACAATTCGGTACGTAGCGAATCGGTAAAGCCGCGCACGGCATGCTTCGCTCCGCAATAGGCCGCTTGAAGCGGGATTCCGCGATAGGCGAGCGACGAGCCGACTTGCACGATCACGCCTCGATCGCGCGGCCGCATATGGGCAAGGGCCGCAAGCGTGCCGTGCACGCAGCCGAGATAGGTGACCTCCGTGACCCTCCTGATTTCGGCCGGCGTCAGCTTCGCCACGGGAGAAAAGACCGTCGTCATCGCATTGTTGACCCAAACGTCGATCGGCCCAAGCTGCGCTTCACATTCATGCGCAGCTTCAAAGACCGCGTCGGCGTCTGCGACATCCACGGGAAAGATCGCCGCTGTGCCATCGATGGCCTCGATCTCGCTGCGTGTGCTTTCCAACCCTGCGATGTCGCGCGCGAGCAAGGCAACCGACGCCCCTTGGCGAGCGAACTCAAGCGCGGTGGCACGACCGACACCAGCGGTCCCGCCAGTGACGACGACGACCTTGCCGGCAAGGCTCATATTTCGGAACAAGCGGGCACCTTTGCCATTAGCACATCGAAGTTCATCAATTCGCAAACCAGAATGTTTTGGATAGGTTCCGCCGGCGCCGTTCACCTGGAAGGATCGACATGAAAAGAAATCTTTCGATCGCAGCTGTGGTTCTGGCCGCTATTGTCGCGCTCTTCTTCATTTTCTATCCGGCCGAAGTGGATCAGAACGGCGCCCCGCCGCCGCCAGAGGCCGAGAATACCGAATAGAGACGACAAGTCGTTGCTGAGTTCAGGTGTAATAGGGCAATGCATAATGCGCATGGATCCGGCGGCCATTCTCGCTGGACCAGTCGAAATCCTCATCGACCCCGAATCTAGGAGCGCCTTCGACCTGCTCCTTGGTCACATCGGTACGATACCCG
>CAZEEC010000138.1:0-3425 GCA_964511105.1 uncultured Mesorhizobium sp. | reverse complement strand
CCGAAACTCATCACGGCATAGGCAACGCGCCCGCTGCGTTTTTCCAGAACGAGTCGCTCAATCTTCCCGACATGCTGGTCGCCGACGCCATAGACATCGGTGCCGATCACCTTGTCGCTGGCGATCAGATCTCGGGTTTCATAGACGTCGGGGTCTTGGGCCATCGGGCGCTCCTGGATGTTCATTAAGCGATCCGGAAACCCGCGACCACGCCAACGGGTTCCAAGGCCGGTGGAACATGCACTCCCGGATCTGCGTTGGCCTCGGACAAAGGAGACCACCGCGAATGTCAGTGCGCCGATATGCCGGAAACGCGCCCAAGGGCGCCATCATCGTAAGAATCGTGCGAGCGGGCGACCAGATTGCCGGTTTCATCCGTGAGGTGGACGAACCCGGCGACGCCGACTCCACCTATCCAACCGAGCAAAACCCGATCGACCAGGTGTGGCGCGTGGTCCAGAACAAACTGGACGAAATGCCCGAGACGCCTGTTTTTGTCGAGATGGAGGCAGGTGTCGACTGGGATCCTGCATGGGGCACGCTGGACGATTGATGCGCTACCGAAAAGAATTCCTGATCCTGGCGGTACTCGCACTCGTCATCGTGGCGATCTTGCTGTTCGTCGGTTATCGGCCGCAAACCGAATCGCCAGGCGATGACACGCCGCTCGAACATGAAGCAGGCGGCGAAACACCGCCTGAACTGCGACAACCCTGACGCGTCAATGCAAGTGCGTAGCGAACCGCGTCGTTCGATAGCTCCTTCGTCTTGCGCCCAGAGGCAGACTTCCATGCAGACTCATGCCTCACCCGGGAAACTGCAAATCGCCTGGGACGATCTGCGCACGAGTTTCTGGTTCGTGCCGACTCTGTTGATGCTGCTCGGCTTGGGGCTGGCATTCCTCATGCGCGTAGTCGATCAGTCGCTGCTTGTCCCTCCCGCCGATCGTCCGTTGCCATGGTGGATCTTTCATGTTCCGCCTGCGGAAGCACGGTCGATCCTCTCAAACCTGCTGTCCGCCATGATCACCATGGCGTCGCTGGTCTTCTCGATCACGATGGTGGTGCTGACTCTCGGCGCCACCCAGTTCGGCCCGCGTCTGATCCGCAACTTTATGGCGAGCGCCTTGACCCAATGCGTGCTCGGCACCTTCGTCATGACGATCGTTTACGACCTGACAATCCTGCAATCGCTGGACTGGACAGGGACCGACATGCCGACGCCATTCGCGAGCATGTCGATCGCCATCTTGCTGATGGGCGTGAGCGCGGTCTTCCTGGTCTTCTTCATCCACAATCTCGCCCGCTCGATCGTATCGGAAACGATCATCGATCGGGTGGGGGACGAACTTGATCACGCGGTGCGCCAGCTTCCGGCGCTCGATGCTGCCCTATCAGAACCTCCCACCCCGCCGCAGGCGCGAGCGGCACGATGGATGGCGCTCGGCACCGCAGGCTATATCGAGCGGATCGACTTCGAAGATCTGGCTGATCTGGCGAGGTCAAAAGACATTGTCCTGGAACTGCGATTTCGCCCCGGCGATTATATCGCAGCCGACGGACGTCACGTGCGCGTGATCGGGCACGAGCGAGCCGAGTTGGAAGCAGTCGGCCTGCAACGCGCGGTGCAGATCGGCCCCCAAAGGACGCCCGTTCAGGATCCAGAATATGCCATACGGCATCTGGTGGAAATTGCTGTGCGTGCCTTGTCGCCGGGAACCAACGATCCTTACACCGCCGTTGCCGCCCTCCATCGGCTTTCGGCGTCGCTCGGCAGGCTCATGAAACGCCGCATGCCGCCAACGGCTCACGCGGACCGGTCCGGCACGTTGCGCGTGTTTGCGCCCGCCGACAATTACCGCAGTCTCATTTCTGCGGCTTTCGATCAAATCCGGCAAAACGCGACCGACAAGCCTCTGGTGCTCATTCACCTCATTCAGTCTCTGCTACGCATCGCCGAGGCAGCCCAACTGCCGGAACAGTTTCTGGCGCTGGACATGCAGATGAAAAGGGTTGCCGAGGATTTCGAACGAAGTCTTCAAAATGAAGCGGATCTTGAAGATTTGCGCCGGGTCTGGCGCTCGGCCAAGGCCGAAATGGACGATCTCCAGAGCACCGCCCTTGTACAGGAAGAATCTTCGCTTCCGCGATGAGACCTGATCCTCCGTGCCGGCAACCGAACCGCCGTATGTGACCATTTTCTTTGGAACATGCCGCAACGGTAACCGTTCGAAAGGCGGACGCAGATGCGACCATGACCCCAATTCAGTTGCACGGAGAAGACCAATGTTCACTCGACTGACCACTGCGACTGCCATTTCATTGGCCCTTGCCGCGGGCACGGCTTTTGCCCAATCGTCAACCACCCCAACCACTGGCGCGTCGGTGGATAGCGGAATGGACCATTCGACGTCCTTGCCCGCTTCCTGGGACGAGAGCATCACCGGCGCGTTCTTTCATGAAGGTGACAGGCCGACATTGCTTGGCGAACAAGAGATGACCACCAACTGGGAAGCCCTGTCGGACGAGCAGCAGCAAGTCGTGCGGAGCCATTGTGCCACCGTCGACACTGCATCTGCAGATACCGGAACGTCCGGATCGGACCTGACGGGAAGCGCCGGCCCGACCACGGACGACAGCGGCACGGCCGCGCTTGATTCGACAGCCGACGACACGGCAGCAACCACAACCGAGCCCGCTTCGGATGCGACCGCGATGTCAAGCGACACGTTGGCCGACGAGGCTGATGCATCATCAGCAGCCGCAACCGACGACGCCCCGGTGATGTCGAGCGACATGGCAGCGACCGACACCGACACATCGGCGACCGGCTCGGATTCCACCACGACGTCGAGTGACATGGCGGCTGGCGAAACGGATGCATCCGACACTCTTTCGGATTCCAGCGCAGTGGCGAGCGACCTGGACGCTGATACGGCTGATACGGATGCCGGCACCACCGCCTCGACCACACTTGACGACTCGGCGGCAGGAACGGCTGATTCCGGCGATAGCAGCATGAATATCGCGGCGGCGGACATTGAAGAACTGTGCGCCCGCATTGGATCGATGAACTAAGACACCAACGCTATCGGGCTGCTGCACATTGCAGCAGCCCGTCACATCTTCAGCCCGACAATCGCTTTTGAATCAGTCCGCGCGCTTCTTGTGATGCGCGCTTTCCTGGTTTTCCCCTCGGATGATGCTGCGATCATCCGGATCGGACAGATTGTCCGATTTGTCCGGGAGATCCTGTCCTCTCCGCAGGGCTTCCCGCTGTTCTGGAGAGCGATCGAGATCCTGTCGGGCGTCGAAATCTGGATCTGCGTTCTTGGTGTTCTCCCGCCCCTCGATGATGCGCAGTTGCTGGTCATGGGTCTTGTTGCCGGCCATGGCAGCCTCCTCTGGCTATTTGTTCGTTCGTCC
>CAZEEC010000137.1:0-5527 GCA_964511105.1 uncultured Mesorhizobium sp. | reverse complement strand
ACCGTGCGGCCGAAGGCAACCAGAGGCAGGACGATCAGCGGGATCGCTGCAATGACGAGGCTCGACAGCTTCGGGCTTGTAATGACCATCATGGTGAGCGCGCCGGTTCCCAGGATGACATTGCGCAGGGCAACCGATGCCGTCGCTCCCATCGCCGATTTTATCTGCGTGGTGTCCGCCGTCAGGCGCGAGACGATTTCGCCCGATTGGATGCGGTCGAAGAAGCCCGGAGAGAGTCGGGCAACATGAGCAAACACATCACGCCGGATATCGGCAACGACGCGTTCGCCCAGGATAATGACGAAATAATACCGGCCAGCGGATGCCGCAGCGAGCACCACGGCGATGACGATCAGCATCGAAAAGTAATTGGTGATGAGTCGGTCGTCGGAGGACGTGAAGCCTTGGTCGATCATCCGGCGCACGGCAATCGGCAAGGTGAGCGTCGTCAGGGCGGCAAGTGATAGGAAGAATATTGCCCCCGCCACATTGCCGCGATAGCGCAACATGTAAGGCAACATCGCGCGCAACGGGCGAAGCGACCGCCGTTTGGCTTCGGCCTGTCTGTTCGGACGTCCCATTCATTCCTCGGACTCGGAGCGCTCCACGATTCCACAGCCGCGCTCTTGTGATTCCAATCCGGCTCCTGTATAGGCCGGCCGACGATTTTGCGAAGCCGTAGACCCTGACGGTCCCGGCTTCAAGTGTTGAGGACGGGCGCAATCGCCGCAGGGGATGGCCCCCGCTCCCCAAGCAGACAGCAGGACAAGACCGATGCAAGCCGATATCCATCCGAACTACCACACGATCAAGGTCGTCATGACCGACGGCACGGAATACGTGACGCGCTCCACCTGGGGCAAGGAAGGCGATACGATGAACCTCGATATCGACCCGAGGACCCATCCAGCCTGGACCGGCGGTCAGCAGGGCCTGACCGATCGGGGCGGTCGCGTTTCGAAGTTCAAGAACAAGTTCGCCAATCTCGGCATCTAAGCCGGACCTATATTGCCGATGTTAAAAAAACCCGCCGGCTTGGCGGGTTTTTGTTGATCCATTAGCTCCGGCCGAGCACTGGCTCACGCGGCCGACAGTTTGGCCAGTGTGGCTTCGTCCACCTCAAAATTGGCGTATACGTTCTGCACGTCGTCGTCATCTTCAAGCGTCGCCACCAGTTTCAGGATCGACTGCGCGCGTTCTTCATCGACCGGCGTGCCGGTCTGCGGCCTCCAGATCGCCTTGATGGATTCGGCTTCGCCAAGCGTGGTTTCCAGCGCGGTCGTGACATCGCCGATGTCCTCGAAGGCGCAGATGATCGTATGGCCATCCTCGTCCGACTGGACGTCATCGGCGCCGGCCTCGATCGCGGCTTCCATCACGGCATCGGCGCTGCCGGCTTCTGGCTTGTAGACGATCTCGCCGACCCGGTCGAACATGAAGGCGACGGAGCCCGTTTCACCCAATGCGCCACCAGCCTTTGTGAAGGCGGCGCGCACATTGGAGGCGCTGCGGTTGCGGTTGTCCGTCAACGCCTCGACAATGATCGCCACGCCACCCGGGCCGTAGCCCTCGTAGCGCACCTCTTCGTAGTTCTCGCCCTCGCCGCCGGCCGCCTTGTTGATGGCACGCTGGATGTTGTCCTTGGGCATGGACTGGGCCTTGGCGTTCTGAATGGCCAGCCGCAGGCGCGGGTTCATGGCCGGGTCTGGTGCGCCCAGTTTCGCCGCAACGGTGATTTCGCGCGCGAGCTTTGAAAACATCTTGGACCGGACCGCGTCCTGACGGCCCTTGCGATGCATAATGTTCTTGAACTGTGAATGGCCGGCCATGGCACCCCTTTGACAAACTGGCGAAACGGATTGTTGGCCGATTTATAGTGAAATCGACCGATTGCGTCCAGAAGTCGCCAGCTTTCCGCGAGGGGCCATCTCAGCCCGAAAGCTTCGGCGTGCCTTCGCGAGCCGTCTCGGCCGGCACGGCACGCTTGCGCGCATTGCGCCTGGCCAGCATGTTGAGGCCTTCGACGAGGGCCGAAAAGCCCATGGCGGCGTAGATGTAGCCCTTCGGCACATGAAAGCCCATGCCCTCGGCGATCAGCGTCATGCCGATCATCAGGAGGAAGGCGAGCGCCAGCATGACGATGGTCGGATTCTTGCCGACGAAGTTGGCGAGTGGCGTCGCGGCGACGAGCATCACAGCGATCGTTATGATGACCGCGATATACATGATCGCGATATGTTCGGTCATGCCAACGGCGGTGATGATCGAATCGACCGAGAAAACGAGATCAAGAAGCAGGATCTGAAAGATCGCGCCGCCCATCGTCGTCGTCACGGTGCGACCGACAATATCCTCCTTGGGCGACTCCGGATCGACCGAGTGGTGGATTTCTTTCGTCGCCTTCCAGACGAGAAAGAGGCCGCCGCCCAAGAGGATCAGGTCCTTCCAAGAGAACGGCTCGCCAAACAGCGTGAAGACCGGTTCGGTCAGTTGCACGATAAAGGCTATGGTGGCGAGCAAAATCAGGCGCATGATGAGCGCGCCGCCGATGCCAAGCCGGCGCGCACGCTCACGCTGGTGCTCCGGCAGCTTGTTCGAGAGGATCGAGATGAAGATCAGGTTGTCGATGCCGAGCACGATCTCGAGCGCGATCAAAGTGGCGAGCGCGACCCACGCGGTCGGCTCGTTCAACCAATCGAAGTAACCCGCAATCCATTCCATGTTCGGTTATCCAGCCGCAGCGAATGGGTGCGGTGCCCTCGATCGCAATGTCCCGCCGGAACGGCATCAGAACAATTGGCTGCAAATGCACAAAATGTCGGTTAGTTCCAGAAGGCGGGCACGGTCTCTTCGAGGCGCGGCCCAAGCCTGAGCGGCGCGATGCGCTCGGCAAGTCCGGTGCGGTCGGAGATGTCCACGCCGACGCCACAAATGGTGGCAGGCCCGGTCGCGGCCTCGAAACGGCCCTTCGGGACCTTGGACAGGAAGCGGTTGAGCGGCTCGTCCTTGTCCATACCCAACGACGAATCATAGTCGCCGCACATCCCCGCGTCGCTCAGATAGCCGGTGCCACCATTCAGAATCTGATGATCCGCGGTCGGCTGGTGCGTGTGTGTCCCGACGACGAGACTTGCGCGGCCGTCGACGAAGTGCCCGAAGCACATCTTCTCGGAGGTCGCCTCGGCGTGGAAGTCGATGATAACGGCATCAGCCTGATCGCCGAGCGAACAGGCGGCCAGTTCGTCTTCGACGCATCGAAAGGGATCATCGAGTTCAGGCTGCATGAACACGCGGCCCATGATGTTCAAAACGAGAACGCGGGCGCCGTTCCTGGCCAGGAACAAGCCGCTACCCCTGCCGGGCGTTCCTCTGGGAAAATTGGCAGGGCGCAGGAAGCGTTCCTCATGCGACGCGAACTGAAGCGCCTGGCGCTGGTCCCAGACGTGGTTGCCCGTCGTGACGACGTCGGCTCCGGCGTCGAGCGTATCACGGAAAATTTCCTCGGTGATGCCAAAGCCGCCGGCGGCGTTCTCGCCATTGACGATCACGAAGTCCAACCGAAAATCGGAAATCAGGCCGGGCAGGCGCTCCCATACCGCGGCGCGGCCGGTCCTACCTACCATGTCACCCAGAAACAGAAGTCGCATCGCGTGCCTATGAGTCTTGGCGAAAGCGGCGCAAGCCGCTTTCCGTGAGGATTTCGGGGAGCGCTATATCATGATCCTGATCGGGTACACGATCGACTTCCTGGCAATCGAAAGCGATCCCAATGAGCCGAGGTTCGCGCCCGGCGGTCTTCATCCTGCCGATCGCCCGGTCGTAATAGCCGGCGCCGTAGCCGATGCGGTGGCCGCGCCGGTCGAACGCAGCGAGCGGGATCAGCATCAAATCAGGATCGAGCTCGACGGCTTCCGGGCCTGGGCCGAACGTGCCAAACCCCATATCGATCATATCGGCGCTCTGGTGAAACTGCCGAAAGACGATGGTCTGCTTGTCCAGGATGGCTGGCAGACACAATCGTGCTCTCCGACCGGCCAGGGCGGACATGAGCGGCCGCACGTCCACTTCCGAGCGCATCGGCCAGTAGCCGGAGACGACCATGCCGGGGGTGATGTCAAGGCAGGGAGCACAATCCGCCATCCCGAGCGACTCTTCCATGCGCCAACGTGCATCGAGCGCATCGCGCCGTGCAAGAGCTTCGCTGCGTAGCGCCTTCTTCAATTCGCGTGGAGTCATGGGCGACCTTCCTTGCATCCGCTTACAGATTGCGAAGGCTCAGGGAAAGGGCACAATAGATAGTGGCAGGAACAAGCGGCGAACCACGACATCCGATGGAGAGGTTTGATCCCGGGTGCCTACAGAGTAGGTGGGCGCCGTGTGTCCAAGCCCACGAGCCCGGACAGGGACAGCTCCCTGGAGATCAATAAGGCCCCGAGAATTAAGTTACTCCTGTCGAGAAGCGCAGAACGCCACAGCGAATATAGGGCGGACGCTTTCCTGCCGCCAGCACTTACGTGGAACGCGCGCATTATTTTTGAGCCTCGTTCGAATCCAAGCCTGGCGTTGGTAGCGGATGGTGACGGACCGTTCAATCTTCAGCGCATTGCTGCCCGCGGTGCAGCTGACCATCTAGAGATCATCGGGCGGCGATCCTGCCACCTTGTTTCATAAGATCTGCAATGCCTTTCAGGCCGCACGGTCCAGTAAATGGAGTAAATTATATGAACCGCATTCTTATTGCTTCCGCGTTTGTTCTTGGTGTTTCCGGAGCAGCTATTGCCCAACAGGCTCCCTATACCATCGGCAATTTCAGCGCTGCCGTCGAACAGTCCCTTAATCCTGGCTTCGACATCGTGACCGAACCGGCCCGCGTCGGCGTCGATACCATGACCACCGCCACGATTCCAGGCCAAACCGTAGAGTCACCCGGCTCGATCGCCCAGCCGATCGTCAACAACCGGTCGATCCAGGACGAGTATGGCGGTCGCTAAACCGTCCAACGGATCCCTCCAAAACCCTGCGGCTCACGCCGCGGGGTTTTTTGTACTGCTTGCGCATGGCCGCCCCACTCCCTACTCTCCGCGCGAATTTACGAGGAGTTGCGAATGCGTTTTGAGGGAACCTCAGCCTACGTTGCCGACAAGGACCTGATGGTCGCGGTCAATGCGGCGATTGCGCTGGAGCGCCCGCTTCTGGTCAAAGGGGAGCCTGGAACGGGCAAGACCGAGCTTGCCAAGCAGATTGCGGCGTCGCTGGGACTCGATCTGCTTGAATGGCATGTCAAATCGACGACCAAGGCGCAACAGGGCCTCTACGAGTATGACGCGGTGTCGCGTCTGCGCGACAGCCAACTCGGCGACGATCGCTTCAATGACATCCGCAACTACATCAAACGTGGGAAACTGTGGGAGGCGTTCGCAGCGCCGCGCAAGGTCGTGCTGCTGATCGACGAGATCGACAAGGCCGACATCGAGTTTCCGAACGATCTTTTGCTGGAACTCGACAAGATGGAGTTCTACGTCTACGA
>CAZEEC010000136.1:0-5535 GCA_964511105.1 uncultured Mesorhizobium sp. | reverse complement strand
ATCTTCAGGTTGAAGCGTTCCTTCAACGCCAGATTGGCCTCGACATGGTCGGAATGGTGATGGGTGATGAAGAGTATGCTCGGCGTCCAGCCGGTCCGCTCGATCGCTTGCAGGATCGGCGCCTCCTCCGGCGCGTCGATCAGCCCGACGACGCCGGTCGCTTCGTCGCGGATCAGGATGCCGAAATTGTCTGTCCGGCACATGAACTGCTCGACTTCCAGTCTCATCAAATCCTCCAAAGCTGTTCCGTCATACGATAGGGCGCCGTATTTGCAATGTCACCGCCGGTGCGGGTAATTTGACTGCGATGAGAAATGACATCGTCGACCTGCGCGCCTTTTACGCCTCGACGCTCGGCCGTCTCGCCGAGCAGTCGATCGCTATGGGCATCGCGTCGGTCTGGGGCAATTTGAGCCGTGAGCGGCTGGTCGGGCTGGGTTATGCGCTGCCCTGGGTTGACCGTTTCGGTTCCGATGCCGAGCGCGTTCTTGCCTTCATGCCGGCCCAGCAGGGCTCTGTACCCTGGCCGGCCGGAAAACCTTGCGCCACGGCGCTGGTCTTCGAGGAGGAATTGCCGCTGCACGATTCCTCCGTTGACCGCATCCTATTGGTGCATGCGCTGGAACATGCGGAAAATCCGCGCGAAATGCTGGTCGAGATGTGGCGCGTTCTGGCGCCGGGCGGCCGCCTTGTCCTGGTCGTGCCAAATCGGCGCGGTGTCTGGGCGCAGATGGAGCATACGCCCTTCGGCACCGGCCGGCCCTTTTCACGAAGCCAACTCACGGTCTTGCTGCGCGACGCCAGCTTTACCCCCGGTCCGTGGGCCGATGCGCTGCATTTTCCACCGGTCGAGCGCCGCTTCATGATGCGGTTCTACACGCTGATCGAGCGCGCTGGCCGGCGCTTTTGGCCACTTTTCGCCGGTGCTTTGATCGTCGAGGCGCAAAAGCGCGTCTATCAGGGCCTGCCCGTTACGAAGCGCGCCTCGCGCCGGGTCTTCGTGCCCGTGCTAGCGCCGCAAGGCGCAGGCGCGGCGCGATCCCCCGGCGCTGTAGCGATGATCAGGGAGCCCAATAAGTCACGACGGGCGCTCGTGCGGCCTTGATGACGGCGGCGATCGGGAGATTTCGCTCGGCTGCGTTTTCAAGAACCGCGCGCTTTTCCGTCCCTTCGATGTGCAGGAAAAGGGCGCGCGCCGTGGCGATGGCTTCGAGTGACAGCGTCAGCCTCGGTTCTTCTGCACTTGGTGCACGAACGGGCAAGACAGCTGGCGAAGCGCGCGAAAGGGAAGGGGGCTTCAATAACTCCTCTGCGCCTTCGGCATCCGGAAACAGCGACGCCGTATGCCCGTCCGTTCCCATGCCGAGCACCAGGACGTCGGCCGGCAGAAAGGCTGAAACGGCAACGCTTGCGCGCTGCGCAGCAGCCTCGACGCCATTCGCATCAGAGTAAAGCGGCACGAACTGCGCCTGCGCCGCCGGTCCGGTGAGCAGCCTCTCCCGCACCAGCTTTTCGTTCGAACGTTCCGAATCCGGCGGCACGTAACGCTCGTCGACAAGTGTCACCGTGACCTTGCCCCAGCCGATCTCAGCCTGCGCCAGCTTCGCGAAAAACAGCGCAGGCGTCGCTCCGCCCGATACCGCAAGCGTCGCCCGTCCGCGCGCCTTCAGCGCCTCCTGTAAAGCATTTTCCACATCTGCTGCCAGCCCTGCGGCAACACCTTCCGAATCGGCGAATTTCCGCATCTCAGATACTCTCATGCCATGTCCTTCGGTCCCGTTCGATAAGTGCGATCGACCCCGAGGGACCCCATGTTCCTGCGGTATAACCCTGTACTCCCTGTTGGGTTTCCTCCCATGCTTCGTGGATCGTGTCGATCCAGCGCCACGCCGCCTCAACCTCGTCGCGGCGCATGAACAGCGTCTGGTTACCGCGCACCACATCCATGATCAGCCGCTCGTAAGCATCGGGATTGCGCACGTCGAAAGCTTGCGCGAAGCTCATGTCGAGCGCGACATGGCGCAGCCGCATTCCGCCAGGGCCTGGATCCTTGATCATGATGAACTGCTTCACCCCTTCGTCGGGCTGCAGACGGATGACGAGTTGGTTGGCAGCAATAGTGTCGGCGGCTTCCTCGAAGATCGAATGCGGAATCGGCTTGAACTCGATGACGATCTCGGAGACGCGTTCGGGCAGGCGTTTGCCCGTGCGCAGATAGAAGGGGACGCCGGCCCAGCGCCAGTTTTCGATTTCGGCCTTGATGGCAACGAAGGTTTCCGTCTCGCTGCTCTCGCCGAGTTCTTGTGCATAGGCCTTGACCGCGCCACCGGCCGAGGCACCGGCCTTGTACTGGCCCCGAGCCGTGAGCCTTCCAACCTGGTTGCCGTTGAGACGCTTCAACGCGCGTAGCACCTTCAGCTTCTCGTCGCGCACCGCGTCGGCGTCAAGCGTCGGTGGTGGCTCCATGGCGACGAGACACAAGAGCTGCAGCATATGGTTCTGCACCATGTCGCGCAGCGCGCCGGCCTTGTCATAGTAGCTGACGCGGCCTTCCAGGCCCACGGATTCAGCGACGGTGATCTGCACATGGTCGATATGCGCCGAGTTCCACAGGGGCTCGTAGAGCGCATTGGCAAAGCGCAGCACCATCAAATTCTGGACCGTCTCCTTGCCCAGATAGTGGTCGATGCGAAAAATCTGATGCTCACTGAAGACCCTCCCAATCGCATCGTTTAGGGCCTTGGCGGACGCGAGGTCATGGCCGATCGGCTTTTCGACGATGATGCGGCTCGTTTCGGTAACCAGTCCGGCGGTGGCGAGATTCGTTGCGACGGCGCCAAAGAGCCCGGGTGCGACGGCCAGGTAAAAGGCACGAATGTGCTTGGTGTCGGCTAATATCTCCTTCAGCCGGCCGAAACCCTCCCCCGATTGCGCATCGACCTGCGCATAATGGATCCGTTCGAGAAACCTTGCGACTTCGCCTTCATCGAGATCCGCTTGCGGCACGTGTTCGGTGATCGCCGTTCTGGCAAAATTGCGAAACTCATCATCGGAAAGGACCGAGCGCGACGCCCCGATAATGCGCGTCGGCTCACAAAATTGCCCGGCCTTTTGCCGGTGATAGAGCGCCGGCAGCAGCTTTCGCTCCGACAGGTCGCCCGTCCCCCCGAAAATGATGAAATCGAAGGCGTCGACCGGGATCGTCTGGCTGGTCATCGGGTGTCTCCGCTGGCGGGCGTCAAGCATACTCGCACAATATCGGTTGGCCATCCCCCCGCTTCTCTGCGGGATTGCTGCCAAACGCTGTTGACCGGCGGCCGCGCACGCCCCATCAGTGCCCTTTCGAGACAGGAGAACCATAGATGGCACGGCTTGCAAATAAGGTCGCAATCGTTACCGGGGCGGCGTCGGGATTTGGAGAAGGCATCGCCAAACGCTTCGCCGAAGAAGGCGCGAAGGTCATTGTCGCCGATTTGAATGGCGAGGGTGCGGCCCGCGTCGCCGGTGAAATCGGCGTCGACGCCCACGCCGTCACCTGCAATGTCGCGCTCAAGGCCGATGTCGATGCGATGATGGCTGCTGCGACCGATAAGTTCGGGCGTCTCGATATCCTCGTCAACAATGCCGGTTACACCCATCCCAATGGCGATCTCTTGGCCGTTGACGAAGAAACCTTCGACCGCATCGTCGACGTCAACATGAAGGCGATCTACTTCGCTACGCTTGCCGCGGTTCCGATCATGGCCGCGCAGGGCGGCGGCTCGATCATCACGACCGCATCGACGGCTGGTCTGCGGCCCCGTCCGGGCCTGACCTGGTACAACGCCTCGAAAGGCTGGACGATCACGGCGACGAAATCGATGGCGGTCGAACTCGCGCCAAAGAACGTTCGCGTCAACTGCCTGTGTCCCGTGGCCGGCGAGACCGGCATGCTGTCGCAGTTCATGGGTGAGGACACGCCGGAAAAGCGCGCGCAGTTCCGCGCCTCAATCCCGCTTGGTCGTCTGTCGACCCCGCTCGACATTGCCAACGCGGCGCTGTGGCTCGCCTCCGATGAAGCCAATTTCATCACCGGCGTCGCACTGGAAGTCGATGGCGGCCGCTGCATTTAGACATTCTAGATTCGGTCGCGCAAAGCATACCAGTTGAGCGCCAGGAACAGGAGCGGTGCACGCAGCCGGCGCCCGCCCGGGAATGCCGGGATCTTCAGGTCCTCGAACAGTTTGAGCCGGTCGCGATTGCCCGCGACCGTCTCGGCATAGAGCTTGCCCATGAAGTTCGACAGCATCACACCATGGCCTGAATAGCCGCCGGCCGAGATGACATTGCGCGCCACCTCGCGCACATAGGGCCTGCGCGGCATGGTGATGCCGACATAGCCGCCCCACTGGTGGGTGATCTCGATGTCTTTCAGCTGTGGGTAAACCTCGGCGATCTGCCCGCGAATGTGGCTTGCGATGCCCTTCGGATCGGCGGTCGAATAGATCTCCCGGCCGCCGAACAGGAGCCGCCCGTCGGGGGATTTGCGGAAATAGCGCACCACGAAGCGAGAATCGTCCACCGCCTCGCCGCCAGGCAGGACGGGGCTGTCGTTGCCAAGGGGGATGGTGGCCCCGATGAAGGAGCCGATCGGCATGATGTGGGCCGCGCTTTTTTCCTCCAGCTTGCCGCCATAGGCATTGACGGCGATGAAGCCCTTTTCGGCCGTAATGGTGCCACGAGCGGTCGTCACCTTCACCTTGCCGGCTTCGATCCGGGTCGCCGGCGTGTTCTCGAACAGCCTGGCGCCGGCTTGCGCGGCGACGCGCGCCGTGCCGACCACCAGTTTCAGCGGGTGGATATGTCCGGTGCCGGTATCGCGAACGCCGCCGAAATAGCGTGTCGACCCCAACCGTTCGGCGGTCTCACGGACATCCATGTAGCTCAGATGCGGGTAGCCGAACCGCTCCGCCATGATTTGCGGGTGAGCTTGGTATTCCTTCAAATAGCGCTTCTTGTGCACCACCGACATCTGCCCGGCGCGATAGTCGATATCGATCTCGTTCACCGTGGCGAATTCCAGAAGATGCGCCTTGGCCTCTTCGGCGAGGTCGAACAGCGCCTTGGCGCGCGTCAGACCGAGTTCGGCCTCATATTCTTGCGGCCAGGCGCGCTGTCCCGTGCCCATTTGCCCGCCATTGCGGCCCGACGCGCCATCGCCGAAACGGTGCTGATCGATCAGGACGACATCGACTCCGGCCTTCGCCAGATGCGCGGCCGCTGAAAGACCTGTGAACCCGCCGCCGATGATGACCACATCGGTCGAAACGCTGCCATCAAGCGCCGGATAGTCCGGCCGCCCGCCGACAGTATCCTCGTACCAGGAAACGCCGGGAGAGATGGGGGATTGGTAGGTCATGCGGCGACATCCTGTCGCCGGTGAATGGTGAATGGTGAATGGTGAACGGAAGAAGACACGACGCGTGCCTCAAGAACCTTGCAGTCCAAAAAAACAACGATCATTTCACTATTCACTATTCACTATTCACTATTCAC
>CAZEEC010000135.1:0-5602 GCA_964511105.1 uncultured Mesorhizobium sp. | reverse complement strand
CTCCCTGGCCAAGCCGGGGAGAGAGCGGACTGGCCAGGCGATCAGGCGGTTTTTGTGGTTGTCTTGGAAACCGACTTGGCCGGATGCGAACGGACACGCGAATGCGGCTTGCCGCGCCCTTCGGCGCCGAGCGACAAGGCCATGAATGCCATGATAAGGCCGCGCATCGTCAAGTTCCCGTTCGTCCGCGTCTTTTACGCCCTTCCTGCCTGGAGTCAATGATTGGAAGACACCGCGCCCGCGCGGGATCATATCTGGTTGGGAAAGCAGGCCACCGCGTCGATCAGGCGGGCGTCGCCCAATAGCTCGTTGAATCCAGGCACCGGGCTGTTGAAGGCATAGCTGATCGTGATCCGCGAAAAGCCATCCAGCCCGTCGCAGGTTGCCAATCGATCGATGCCGACCGCCTCGTCGTCCAGCGCCAGTCCCCATCCCCGGGCCGAGGCCTGAGCGAAGTTGCGCGACTGCGTCTCGCTGAACTCGTTCTCTTCGCTGCACTGGCTCTGCACGATGCCCACGCACCGGGCCGTTTCCCGCGTCGTTTCCTCGACGCCTTGATACGCCCATATCAGGCGCCCGAACTCGATCGTGCCGAACATGAGCGCGATCAGCGGCACGGCGATCAGTGCAAACTCGACGGCGGTCGCGCCACCCTCGTGCTTGATCAGCGTCCGCGCTGTCATCAATCCACCTGCAGCATGGTCGTCGCCGCCAGATAGCTGCCGCCGTCAGTCATCCCGAAGCCGCCGAAGAGCGGTGTGTAGGGCCGTGAGATGCTGAGTTCGACGAATTTGCCGGCGACGGCTCCGCTCGGGCAGGCCCGGCCGCAGGTTCGTGCCGCACCCCAATCCACCGCCGCGCCGACGATTTCGGGGCAGAAGCATTGGTCGGCGACGGATGTGCTGCCCGACGCGCGCAACCGGCCGGAGGAGTAGACGTAGCTTGCCGCATCATTCACCGTGATGCGGGTCTCGACACCGGGCCGGCCGCCGGCGAGCACACCGGTCAGCCGCTGTGCCAGATCCCCCACTGTGTCCGACGACCATTGGGCCCCGTTGACAAGCGCATAGCTCGATCCCGCCGTCAGCGAGGTGTTCAAGCGCATATTCGTGTAGACCAGCGCGCCGACATCCACCGTAGCCGTCAGAATGAGCGCGAAGATCGGCGCCAGGAACGCGAACTCCACGGCCGCGACGCCGCGGCGATCACCGTGCCACCGCTGCAGGAGCGTTCTCATTGAACCAGCCTCACGACGCTGCCACCTCCCCCGCTGCCCTGACCGCCCTGGATGATGCCTGTGCATTCGGAGGCGATCGTGGTTCCGCCCGACAGGCTGATCTCCGAGCCGACCAGTTGCAGGCAGCCTGTGCCGCCCCCGGCGCTGGCACCGCCCGACGTCTTGATCGGGCCGTTCGGGAAATAGAACAGACCAGAGACGCGGCTGCCGCTGGCGCCAGCTGAGAAGCTCGCTCCATTAGCATTGCGCGCGTCGAGCGGCCCGATCACGCCGATCTTCGCGAGAGGGCCTGTTGTGGGAGCTTGGATGGTCAGATTGCTCTGGCCGCCGCTGGCGCAAAACGCCGACGTAGTGCAATCCCATGTTCTGGACGTGGATTTACCCGAAAGCACGAAGGTCGCATCAAGGGCACGAAAGCCGCTTGAAAGACCATCGCAATTGCTGCCGCCGCCGGAGCTCAACGTCAGAAAGCCATCGACCGTGTAGAGCCCGCTACTAAGATTTGCGGCGCCATTGATGTCGATACCCCCCGCGATGTCGTGATACCGTGACCTGCCGAAGGCAACGCAGCTTCCGCCCTCTGTTATCACATCGCCCAAAATGGCATATCTCGTCACTGGCGAGCCGGCGGGTGGACCGATGTCGAAGCTTTCCTGCGCTCCGTTGAGCGCGTCGCGCAAGATAAGCTTGGCACCGCCGCTGACGTGGATCGCTCGTCCGCCCGATGCTTTCCCCACATTATAGACGTTCGTCGCACCATCACCGAGCGTCACCACCGCGCCGCCTGCAACGTGGATGCCAGACGAAAGCTCGAACGTGCTTGGACCGTCGATAGTCAATGTGGCCCCGCCGGCAGCACAAATACTATAGCCACAGCCTGCGGACCGTCCGATGCGGAAGATGCCTTTCCCGAACGACATCCTGCCACTGGCCGAGATGCCGCCGCCTACGTTGTAGGTGCCGTCACCGAAGTTCAACGCCTGTCCACCGTTGGCAATGTCGTTGACGACATTGATCACCTTTGACGACGAGCCGCCCAAGTTGAAGTTCACCGTCTGCGATCCCGCCAAGGAAATGGATCGAAAAGTCACCGCATTTGAGCCGGCACACGTAACATCCCACGTATTGCCGTTTAACTTGTAGGTGCAGCCCTGCCCCTGCAGGACGATTTTCGCCGAGTTCTCCTGCCACGACGCGAAGTTGAGGTCCTTGGCCGGGTTCGCACCCGCTATCACTGGCGCCGAGGGAGCCGTCATCGCCCGCACGGTCGTCAGCCGCGCCCAGGCCGCCGTGATGCCTTCGTGATCCGCGAATGGATCCGGCGTCTTTTCCTTGATCTTCGGAGGCGTTCCGCCCTTGCCGTTCTGTAGCCAGTGACAGGTGTAGTTGAACGACGGCAGGCTGCCATCGTAGCTCAACTGGGTTGTCGTGATGACATTGTTGCAGTGGTCGACGTGAACGCGGGCATTGGAGGCGACCGCGCAATCAGCGGCGGTCAATCTGGCACCGCCAGTGACCGTCACGCCCGGACCGCTGTTCTTCAGCGCCAGGACGCAAGCACTCGCCTCCTCCTCCTCCAAGGTCCCGACTTCGGCGAAAGCAAGGTTCGAGACTTGCACGGCCGTCTGCGTTCCGATTACGCGCGACAGGATGAGTTCCTTGTCGGTTTCGATGCGCACCCTGACCGCCTGGACCTCCACATTCCGCGGCGACGGCACGAGTTCGACGGCGATCTGGCTTTCCGACACGCCGTTCAGGCTGGCGACGGTCCTTGCCGCCGCATTCATCGCCTCTGCCGAGGAACTGTGGCTATAGGCCAATGCGCCCGCATAGGAGGCTTGATCGGCTATGCGCTGGTTCTGGGCGCGCGTCAGCAGTGCGCCGCCATACTCGGCAACGAGCGCGCCGACGCCGATCAGCACCGGCAGCGCCAGCGCGCCGATGATCAAGACGCCGCCGCGCCGATCCCTGACAAATCTGGCCGTTGAAAAATTGTGCCCGGAACGGACCTTCATCTTCGACTCCTCGCGATGGAAGCCTGAAGATAGGGAGTGTGAATTAACGATGCGGCTATATGAACGCTACATCGCCGGTAATGGTTAGCACGTTGCTAAACAAATCAAGGCAGTTTGCCCGTTCGACAAGGTCGACGCAGCGTCGACCTTTTCCCGACAAGCAAGCGGACGCCGGATCATGCCGACGCCCGCCTCAAAAGTACCTTTAGCGCACGATATAGACAATCCGGCGAGATTCCGGCTCAATCACCACCGGCTGGCCGTTGATATAGGCATAGCGATAGTCGTATTCCGGGATTTCGCGGATTTCAACGGTCTCGGGAACGCCCGCACCGACGACGACCTCACCTTCCAGATAGATCGGTTCGACTTCGTTTTCGAGCACATAGGTGCGCAGTTGCGGGTCGGGGTCCGTCAGCAAGCCTTCCGTCAAGCCGCCGGTTGCCGCGCCTGCCACGCCGCCCACCGCGGCTCCGATCGGGCCGCCGATGAGCGCGCCGGCAATGGCACCCGTCGCTGCGCCCGATACGGCGCCGGCTCCACTCGCGGTGTCTTCTTCATAGGTCGTGACGGGCACCATTTCAGGAGGACGTTCCGTCACGATGACTTGCGCCCCGGCATTGTCGGCGACTAGATAGTCGGAATAGGCCCAGCCTTCGGCGCCCGCCGCGGAGACCTGACACCATTTGCTGTTTTCAAGGCATCCGTGCAGGGTGGCTTCGCCATTGCCCGTGATCGAGCCGACGATTGGATATTGCGGGCCGGGACCGGAGCGCACGTTCAAGTCAGTTGTTGCGGTCACCGCCGTCTGGGCAAAGGCCGATGTCGAAGCCAGAAGCACAACGGCAACTGCCGCCGTGGAAGTAAGCAGGTTCTTCATGATTCATATCTCCTTGGTCACGAAAGTGTCACCTTCGCGCCAACAACGGCACCGGGGGTGGGCGGTTCCATCTGCCCCTCGCGGTTCACAATTCGGTCATCATGATCTTTCAACACGAGAGCTAACGGGCCGGTAACAAGCCGCGTGGCACAGTGCCGGCAAATTGCGGCGTAGGTCACACACGGACCATGCCGGTTCTAAGTATTTTCAGGCATATCGAAAGGGTGACGAATGGCAGGACGGGCAAGGATGATCATCGGAGCGTTTGCCGCGCTCGCCGCCAGCGTTTCGCTGGCACATGCGCAGCAATGCGGCAACGACGGGTCGGGCTTCAATGCCTGGAAAGGCCAATTCGCGCAGCTTGCCGCCTCGCGGGGGATCAGCGAGCGCGGAATCTCCGCCTTGCAAGGCACCAGTTATGCCACGCGGACGATTTCGGCCGACCGCCAGCAAGGTGGCGGCTTCAAGCTGACGCTCGACCAGTTTCTCGAACGCCGCGGTGGCAATGCGATCGTCTCGCGCGGTACGCAGCTGAAAAGCCAAAATGCTGAACTCCTGCAACGCATCGAACGCGTGTACGGTGTGCCGCCCGGGCCGCTGCTCGCGATCTGGGGCATGGAAACGGGCTTTGGCAATTTCCTCGGCAACGAGAACATTCTGTCGGCCGTCGCAACGCTCGCCTATGACTGCCGGCGTTCCGAATTCTTCTCGAACCATCTCATCGGCGCATTGCAACTCGTCGACCAGGGCAATCTCAGCCCGTCGGCCAAGGGAGCAGCCCATGGCGAGATCGGCCAGACCCAGTTTCTGCCGGCGAATGTCGTGCTATACGGGGTCGACGGGGACGGCGACGGGCGCGTCGACCTGATCGGGTCTCGCGCCGATGCCTTGGCATCGACCGCCAATTTCCTGCGCGGCCATGGCTGGCAGCCGGGCGCGGGCTATCAGCCGGGGGAGCCCAATTTCGTCGCTATCCAGGGTTGGAACGCAGCCAGCGTCTATCAGCAGGCGATTGCCCTCCTCGGGCGCCGGATCGATCAGAACTGATAGACTGTTTTGACGCATCAAAGACCTCGTCCGACGTGGCGGGGTCTTGTTGCTTCAGCCTTTTGTCTTTGCCCGTTCAATTGCCTCGACGATCATCCGGCGCGCCGTCTCGGCGTTCTGCCAGCCGCCGATCTTCACCCACTTGCTGGGCTCAAGATCCTTGTAGTGCTCGAAAAAATGTTCGATCTGCTGGAGCGTGATTTCCGGCAGGTCGCCGTAATCGTGCACCTTTTCATAGCGGCGCGTGACGTGCGGCGAAGGAACGGCGATGATCTTCTCGTCCTTGCCGCCGTCGTCTTCCATGATCAGGACGCCGACGGGGCGCACGTTGATCACGCAGCCGGGCACAAGTTCCCGCGTGTTGCAGATCAAGACGTCGATCGGGTCGCCATCCTCGGAAAGCGTGTGCGGCACGAAGCCGTA
>CAZEEC010000134.1:0-5740 GCA_964511105.1 uncultured Mesorhizobium sp. | reverse complement strand
GCATCTTGACCAGATTGTCCCGGGCAACGTCCGGATCGATGCCGCGCAGCATGTCGTTGGCGCCAAGTCCGAGGATCACCAACTGCGTTTCCTCGGGCACCGACCAATCCAGCCGGGCCAGACCGCCACTCGTGGTATCGCCTGAAACACCGGCATTGGCGACCACGACATCGAGGCCGCGCGCCCTCAGCGCGTCCTGGAGTTTTTCAGGGAAGGCTTCGCCAGGGTCCAGTTGATAGCCCGCCATCAGACTGTCGCCGAAAGCCACGATCCGCACCGGATCGGCGGCCGCGGAGACGGTCCCCAGCCCAAAAGCCAATACAAGCGCGACCAAAACATTTATGGAAGAATTGAACACCATCACCCGAAACCCATATCAGCGCAGCCGGTGCGCCGGCCATCCGGGGAACGACCGTTCCCGCTTATGAAGCGCATATAGGAGCGATTGGCCTTGGCAGAACCCGTCATCGAGATGAAAGACGTTTCCCTGACTCTTGGCGAGGGTGCATCGTCGGTTCATGTCCTGAAAGGGATCAGCCTTCAGATCGCAGCCGGCGAGACGGCCGGCATCGTCGGCCCCTCGGGCTCGGGCAAATCGACGCTGCTGATGGTGCTCGCCGGCCTGGAACGCATCGACAGCGGCTCGATCCGGATCGCGGGCGAGGACTTGGCCCGGATGAGCGAGGACGAACTTGCCGCCTTTCGCGGCCGCACGGTCGGCATCGTCTTCCAGTCCTTTCACCTCATTCCGAACATGACGGCGCTTGAAAACGTGGCCGTGCCGCTGGAGCTTGCCGGCCGCGACGATGCCTTTTCGGTCGCCGTTCGGGAGTTGGAGGAGGTCGGCCTCAAGGACAGACTGACCCACTATCCTGGCCAGCTTTCGGGTGGCGAGCAGCAGCGCGTGGCGATTGCACGCGCCCTGGCGCCATCGCCGCGGCTCCTGATCGCCGATGAGCCGACCGGCAATCTCGATCAGGCGACCGGCCGCCAGATTGCTGAGATGCTCTTCGCCAAAGCGACCGAACGGGCCATGACGCTGATGCTGGTGACGCACGACCCCGCGCTTGCAGCGCGTTGCTCGCGTCAGATCGCCATTCGTTCCGGGCGGATCGAGGACGAGCCGCAATTGCAGGCAGTGCGCGCGTGAGGCCGCTGGATCTCTCCCTCGCCTTCCGCTTCGCGGTGCGCGAAATGCGGGCCGGGCTATCTGGCTTCCTGATCTTCATCGCCTGCATCGCGCTCGGCGTTGCCGCCATTGGCGGGGTCAATTCGGTCGCCCAGGCGATCACACTCGGCGTGGCCAATCAAGGGCAGACGCTCCTCGGCGGCGACATGCGCTTTCAACTCGTCCATCGCGAAACGACCGAGGGCGAGCAGGCTTTTCTGCAATCGCTTGGCGACGTCACCCACGCGGCCGGCATTCGCTCGATGGTGCGGCTCGAAGACGGAACCGACCAGACACTGGTGGAAGCCAAGGCCGTCGATGAGGCTTACCCCCTTTATGGCGCGGTCGAGACGACATCGCCCGAAACGTTCCGCGAGCAGTTGACCGAGCGCAACGGCGTCCATGGCGCGGTCGCGTCAGATATCCTCTTCCAGCGGCTCGGTTTGGCGATCGGCGACCACGTCATTTTGGGCAACCAGCTCTTCGAACTGCGCGCCGAACTCATTTTTGAGCCCGACGCGATCTCCGATGGTTTCGGACTTGCGCCGCGCTTTCTCGTCTCGATGGTGGGCCTGCAGGCGGCCGGTCTCCTACAGGAAGGCAGTCTGGTCGAGCACAGCTACAAGATCCGCATGCCCGTGGGCACCACGGAAACCGACGTCGACGCGGTCCGCGCAGAGGCGGGCGAACGATTTCCGGAAGCCGGCTGGAGCATCCGCTCGCGGACCAACGCCGCGCCTTCCCTGTCGTCGAACATCGAACGGTTCTCGCAATTCCTGACGCTCGTCGGCCTGACCGCGCTCGTCGTGGGCGGTGTTGGCGTCGCCAACGCGGTGCGCGCCTATCTCGACGCCAAGCGCGGCGTCATCGCGACCTTCAAGAGCCTCGGCGCGTCGGGCGCGCTGGTCTTCGCGATCTACCTCATCCAGATCCTCGTCATTGCGACCATCGGCATCGTCATCGGGCTGGTGCTTGCCGCCCTAATGCCGTTCGCAGCGAGCGCCATGCTTGCCAACGTCCTGCCGATCCCGTCGGAAGGCGGCGTCTATCCGGGGGCCTTGGCGCTCGCCGCGCTTTTTGGTCTTATGGTGACGCTGGCCTTCGCCATCCTGCCACTTGGGCGCGCCCGCGACGTGCCCGCAACGGCGCTGTTTCGCGAGCTTGGGCTGGAGGCGCGCGGGCTGCCGCGCGCGGTTTATGTCATAGCCGCCGCGTCGATCGCGGTGCTGCTCGCCCTGCTCGCCATCTGGTTTTCGGGCGACAGGCGCATCGCCACCATTTTTGTAGGCGCCACGATCTTCGCCTTCCTCGTTCTGCGCAGCGTCGGCTCGCTGGTTCAATGGCTTGCGAGACGGAGCCCCCGCGTCCGCTCAACAGCGTTGCGCCTGGCCATCGGAAATGTTCATCGTCCGGGGGCGTTGACCCCATCCGTCGTGCTGTCACTCGGCCTCGGCCTCACCCTCCTCGTGACGCTGGCGTTGATCGACGGCAATCTGCGTCGCCAGATCTCCGGCAATCTGCCCGAACAGGCACCGAACTTCTTCTTCGTCGACATCCAGGCCACAGAGGTCGAGGATTTCGCAGGTCTCGTCGAAGCCGAATCGCCGCAGGGCAAGTTGATCCTGGTGCCGATGCTGCGCGGGCGGGTCATGGAACTGAACGGCGTTGATGTTCGCGAGATCGACGTGCCGCCGGAAGGGGCGTGGGTCCTGCGCGGCGATCGGGGCATCACCTACGCCCGAAACGTACCTGAAAATTCCACGCTCGCCGAGGGCGCCTGGTGGCCGGACGATTACGACGGCGAGCCGCTGGTCTCCTTTGCCGCCGAAGAAGGCGGCGAGATCGGGCTGAAGCTCGGCGATACGATCACCGTCAACGTGCTCGGCCGCAATGTCACCGCGCGGATCGCCAATTTTCGCCAAGTCGAGTGGGAATCGCTCGGCATCAACTTCGTCATGGTCTTCTCGCCCAATACGTTCGCCGGCGCGCCGCATTCCTGGCTCGCGACTCTCGCCGACGAGACGGCAACGAATGCGGACGAGGCGCGGATTCTCAACGCGATCGCGCGCGCCTTCCCGGCCGTCACCTCGGTGCGGGTCAAGGACGCGCTCGAAATCGTCAATGAAATCGTCGCGCAGTTGGCGGTCGCGATCCGCGCGGCGGCGGGCGTGGCGCTGGTTGCTTCCGTGCTCGTCCTGTCGGGCGCGCTTGCGGCCGGCAACCGTGCCCGGGTCCACGATGCGGTGGTGCTGAAAACGCTCGGCGCCACGCGACATACGCTGATCACGGCCTTCTCGTTGGAATACACGATTATCGGTCTGGCGACGGCCGTCTTCGCTCTTTTTGCCGGCGGCGCCGCTGCCTGGTTCGTGATCGCGCGAATCATGGGGCTACCTTCGATCTTCCTGCCGGAGGTCGCGGTCTCGACCATCGTCATCGCCCTGATCCTGACGGTCGGATTCGGACTACTTGGTACGTGGCGGGTACTGGGTCACAAAGCCGCGCCGGTCCTGCGAGAGCTTTAGTAAACGCTTTTTTGACCAAGAATGGAGAAGGTGACGGAACTTTTAGTCGTTCACGCGAGATGTCAGAGTCGGTTTGGTCTTGTGATCGCCGCAGAAAGTGCACATATTTCGCTCAGGCATGCTGGAGTTCCGCCAGCGGCGCCTCGGCGTTTGCAAGGACGTCGGACACCGGACGGGACAGAAGCAAAAAGGACCATTCACATGGCTGACCTTCGTAATTATCAGGCGCGGTACGGGGCGGCCGGCGTCCAAGCCGACGCCTCGATCGACCAGGGCCTGCGCGCCTATATGCTCAGGGTCTACAACCTGATGGCGCTCGGACTTGCCATCACTGGCATTGCCGCGCTCGGCACCGTATCGCTGGCCACCACATCCGACCCCTCCCAGGCCGTCGCCACGCTCGGCAACGGCTCGATGCTTACCGCATTGGGTGCAACGCTCTACGGCTCGCCGCTGCGCTGGGTCGTGATGCTTGCGCCGCTGGCAATGGTGTTCTTCCTGTCGTTCCGCATCGACAAGATGAGCGTTTCGGCCGCGCAGACAACGTTCTGGGGCTATGCAGCGCTGATGGGCGTGTCCCTGTCGTCGATCTTCCTGGTCTACACGGCCCAGTCGATCACGCAGACCTTCTTCATCACGGCGTCGGCCTTTGGTGCGCTGTCGCTGTGGGGCTATACGACCAAGCGCGACCTGACCGGCATGGGCTCGTTCCTGATCATGGGCGTGTTCGGCCTGATCATCGCGATGATCGTCAACATCTTTCTGCAGTCGTCGGCGCTTCAGTTCGCGGTCTCCGCGATCGGCGTGCTGATCTTCGCGGGCCTCACCGCCTATGACACGCAGAAGATCAAGGAAATGTACTATGAGGGCGACGGCGCCGTCGCGATGGGGCGCAAGGCCATCATGGGCGCGCTGCGGCTCTACCTCGACTTCATCAACCTGTTCCTGTTCATGCTGCAGTTCCTGGGCAACCGCGAATAGTCGGACGAACAACCGGACAGAAAAATTGGCGGGTGGTCTTCGGACCGCTCTCTTTTTTTATGTCGCCGGCAATTTTCAGACGATCGGCGGTGGGTTATCCAAGGGAGAATCGGAGACCCGCCCTATGCGTGAAGTCCTCATCCGGCCGACCCTTCCCGCCGATCTTTCGGCGATCACCGAGATCTACGCCGATGCCGTCTGGAACGGCACGGCGACCTACGAGGTAGCGTCGCCTGATCTTGCCGAAATCTCGGCGCGGTTCGACGCGCTGTGCGGCCCGGGCTTTCCGCATCTGGTGGCAGAGCATGAGGGATGCGTTCTCGGCTTCGCCTATGCCAGCCCCTTCCGGGCGCGGCCGGCCTATCGCTTCCTCGTCGAGGATTCCGTCTACATCGCGCCGGACGCCAAGGGACAAGGCGTGGGACACCTGCTGTTGCAGCGCCTGATCGGGGCGGCGGCCGATCTCGGCTTTCGCCAGATGGTCGCGGTGATCGGCGACAGCCACCCGCAAAGCCCGTCGGTGAAGCTTCATTCCAGACTGGGGTTCGTGCATGCCGGCAGATTGCCCGCCACCGGCTACAAGCATGGCCGCTGGCTCGACACCGGCTTCATGCAATTGACCCTGAACGAGAGGGCAGAAGCCCCGCCGGATCCCAATTCGTTGCCTGAGCGGCTTTTTTCAGGTCCCGACCAGCTTCAGCTTCGAATCAAAGACCGTCAGGACGCGCGCTAACTCATGGCCCCGCTTCAGGACGACGCCGCTGGCTGCGACAACCGAGAAGGCTCCCTGCTTGCGCGCCAGGGCTGGCGTCTTGACGATCTGGTAGAGCGGAACCTCGCTTGTGCGGCGGAAGACAGAGAACAGCGCCCGGTCCTTCAGATGATCGATCGCATAATCGCGCCACTCGCCGGCGGCGACCATACGGCCGTAGATCGGCAGGATCAGATCAAGTTCCAGACGGTGGAAGGTGACAGGAAGCTCCATCCGCTGACGCCGCGCTTCATGCAACGGGATCAGGGTCGCTGAGCCGTCGGCGCTGGCACCGTGTCCGTCATCCCTCATCAG
>CAZEEC010000133.1:0-5753 GCA_964511105.1 uncultured Mesorhizobium sp. | reverse complement strand
CCTCGCAAAAGCGGATCGAGGACGGGTCGCCGCCATGTTCGCCGCATATGCCAAGCTTGATGGCGGGACGTGCCGCGCGGCCCTTGTCGGCCGCCATGCGGACCAGTTCGCCGACGCCCTCCTGATCGAGCGAGACGAACGGGTCCTGCTCGATAATGCCTTTTTGGCGATAGGTTTCGAGGAAGGACGAGGCGTCGTCGCGGGAAATACCGAAGGTCGTCTGCGTCAGGTCGTTGGTGCCGAAGGAAAAGAACTCGGCCGCTTCCGCGATCTCGTGCGCGCGAAAGGCGGCGCGTGGCAATTCGATCATCGTGCCTACGAGATAGTCGATCGTCTGGCTCTTTTCCCGCATCACCTCGGCGGCGACCGCATCGATCCGCGCCTTGACGAAATCGAGTTCCTTCTTGATGCCGACGAGCGGCACCATGATTTCTGGCACGACAGGGCTGCCGGTCTTGGCGCCTGCTTCCAGGGCGGCCTCGAAGATCGCGCGCGCCTGCATTTCGGCAATCTCGGGATAGGAGATGGCGAGGCGGCAGCCACGATGGCCGAGCATCGGATTGAATTCGTGCAGCGCCTCGGTTCGCTGGACGAGCTTGTCCGGATCGACGCCTAGAACCTTCGCCACCTCTCCGATCTCGTCCGCGCTCTTGGGCAGAAATTCGTGCAGCGGCGGATCGAGAAGCCGGATCGTGACCGGCAGGCCGGCCATGATCTCGAACAACTCGGCGAAATCCGACCGCTGCATCGGCAAGAGCTTGGCGAGCGCCGCCCGGCGGCCGGCTTCGGTGTCGGCCAGGATCATCTCGCGCATCGCAACGATGCGGTCCTCATCGAAGAACATGTGCTCCGTGCGGCAAAGCCCGATGCCCTCGGCCCCGAAGGAGCGCGCGGTGCGCGCATCGGCCGGCGTCTCGGCGTTCGCCCGCACCTTCATGCGCCGCGCGCCGTCGGCCCACTCCATGATCGCCGCGAAATCGCCCGAGAGTTCAGGCTGCAGCATCGGCACCGCCCCCCTCAGAACCTGCCCGCTCGTCCCGTCGATGGTGATCACGTCGCCCTTCCTGAGCGTCACGCCCATCGCCATCAGCGTGCCCGCCCGGGGGTCAACCCTCAGCCCACCGGCGCCCGAAACGCAGGGCTTGCCCATGCCCCGCGCGACGACCGCCGCGTGGCTCGTCATGCCGCCACGGGTCGTCAAAATACCTTCAGCCGCATGCATGCCGTGAATGTCTTCCGGGCTCGTCTCGACGCGCACGAGGATGACCTTGCGGCCATGACTTTTTAGGTCCTCCGCCTCGTCGGAGGTAAAGACGATCTCGCCGGTGGCGGCCCCTGGCGAGGCCGGCAGACCGGACGCGATCACATTGCGCTCGGCAGAGGGGCTGATGGTCGGGTGCAAGAGCTGTTCGAGCGAGATGGGATCGATCCGCGCCACCGCCTCTTCGCGACTGATCAGGCCTTCGCCCGCCATCTCGACGGCGATCTTCAGCGCCGCCTTGGCCGTGCGCTTGCCCGATCGCGTCTGCAGCATCCACAATTTGCCGCGCTCGATGGTGAATTCCAGATCCTGCATGTCGCGGTAGTGCCGCTCGAGCCGGCCCGCGATATCGACAAAGGCGGCGAACGCCTCGGGCATGACCTTTTCGAGCGACGGCTTGTCGGAGCCGGCGGCGATGCGCGCGGCCTCGGTCAGGTTCTGGGGCGTGCGGATGCCGGCCACCACGTCCTCGCCCTGCGCATTGACCAGGAATTCGCCGTAAAGAGCCTTCTCGCCGGGCGAGGGGGTGGGGGTGAAGGCGACGCCGGTGGCGGAAGCGTTGGCCATATTGCCGAACACCATCGCCTGCACATTAACGGCGGTGCCCCAGCTTTCCGGGATATCGTGCAGGCGGCGATAGGTGATCGCACGGTGGTTCATCCAGCTTGAAAACACCGCGCTGATCGCACCCCATAATTGCTCGCGCGGGTCCTGCGGAAAGGGCTGGCCCAGTTCCTCGACCACCTTGTTCTTGTAGAGGGAGACGATCCGGCGCCAGTCGCCTGCGCTCAATTCCGTGTCGAGCTCGACGCCGCGGCGTGCCTTTTCGTCCTCGAGAATTTCCTCGAACATGTCATGGTCGAGGCCGAGCACGACATTGCTGTACATGGTGATGAAGCGGCGGTAGCTGTCGAAGGCGAAGCGATCGTCATTGGCATCGCGCGCCAGGGCTTCCACCGTCTCGTCGTTCAACCCCAGATTAAGAACGGTATCCATCATACCCGGCATCGACGCACGCGCTCCAGAGCGCACCGAAACCAGAAGCAGGTTCGACGGGTCGCCGAAGCGCTTGCCCGTGATGCGGCCGACCTCGTCGAGCGCCGCATCGACCTGGGCCGTAAGTTCGCGCGGATAGACACGGCCGTTGCCGTAATAGTGGACGCAGGCTTCCGTCGTGATGGTGAAGCCGGGCGGAACGGGCAGGCCCAAGGCGCACATTTCGGCGAGGTTCGCGCCCTTGCCGCCGAGCAGGTGCTTGTCGCCGGCGCGGCCTTCCGCCTTGCCGTCCCCGAATGCGTAGATCCACTTGGTCATGCAATCTTGTCCCTGCAATATCCTTCGAAAACGCCCTGGAGCGATAGAGTGCAGCGCAACAAAACGCAAGAAGCGCGGACCTGCCGGTTCTACCCCACCGTCAGCGGCAGATCGACGCCGCAATCGGCGATGAAGGAGGGGTTCGCGAAGGCGCCGGTATGCGGTTTTCCAGCGCATCCATACCGCAAGATATCGCCGTCGAGCGTGCGCGTGCGTCCGCCTGCCGCACGCAGCACCGCATCGCCGGCGGCCGTATCCCACTGCATGGTCGGTCCGAAACGCGGATAGTAATCGGCTTGGCCGCTGGCGATCATGCAGAATTTGAGAGAGGAGCCGACCGACAGGATCTCCGCCTGCGGCAGTTGCGCCAGATAGTCGTCTGTCTCCAGCGTCCGATGCGAGCGGCTGGCGACGACGACCGGCGTCGGCCCCGGCGGCTTGACCCGGATCTCGCGCCGGCTCTCCACGTCATGCGACGTCGACGTGCGCACCGCCTCGCAGCGTCCGGGGCAACCGAGATAGAGCTTGTGGTGTGCCGGCGCATAGACCACGCCCAAAATAGGCACGCCCTCGACGACGAGCGCGATATTGACCGTGAAATCCTCCGAACGCTCGACAAACTCCCGCGTGCCGTCGAGCGGGTCGATCAGGAAGAAGGCGGTCCCGAGATCGTCCGGCAGCCGGTCGGCGCCGGCCTCTTCCTCGGCAACGACCGGAATGCCGGAGAAATCCGCGCGCAGGCCTTGAAGGATGATGCGCTCGGCCTCCCGGTCGGCCCAGGTGACGGGCGAGTTGTCGGCCTTCCACTCCACGGCGCAGCCGTCTCGATAGGCGCCAGCCACGATCTTTCCGGCGGCCAGCGCCAGTTGCTCGAGCCGTGCCAGCATCCGGTCATAGTCGGTGATCATGCCGCGTTCTTTTTGCCTTCAAGTTGATCGCCGGGCGACCTTAGCAAAACTTTGCGGCCTGGATCATGCATTTTTCACGCGCAGATGGCCTTCCCAGCGGATCGCATGGGCGACGATCGTTTCAAGATCGTCGAAGCGCGGCTGCCAGCCGAACTCGCGCCGCGCGCGTGCCGGATCAGCGACGACCGAAACGGCATCGCCGGGGCGCCGGCCGCTCATCCGCACGGCAAAGTCGCGTCCAGACATCCGCTTGACGGCCGCCACCACGTCCAGCACCGAATAGCCTTCACCATAGCCGCAATTGGCCGTCAGGCTGGCGCCGCCCCCGCGCAGGCGCTCAAGCGCGAGCGCGTGCACATCGACCAGATCGCTGACATGGATATAGTCGCGGATGCAGGTGCCGTCGGGCGTCGGATAATCCGTTCCGAAGACGTCGAGCCCGTCGCGCTTGCCGGCCGCGGCTTCCGCCGCGACCTTGATCAGATGCGTCGCGCCCTTGGTCGACTGGCCGGTCCGCAAGTCCGGATCGGCGCCCGCGACGTTGAAATAGCGCAAAATGGTGTAGCCGAGGTTATGCGCGGCGGCGGCGTCGCGCAGCATGATCTCGGTCATCAGCTTCGACGTTCCATAAGGCGATTCGGGCTTGAGGGCGGCATCTTCATCAACCGGAGAGGATTTCGGCGTGCCATAGACGGCGGCCGTCGAAGAAAAGATGAAATGCGCAACGTCACAGGCGACCGCGCTTTCGATCAGCGTGCGCGACTTAACGGTGTTGTTCAGATAATAGCCGAGCGGGTCCGCGACCGAATCGGGCACCACCACGGAGCCGGCGAAATGGATGATCGCGTCGATCTTGCGGCGCTTGATGACGGCTTCCACGCGCTCTTGGTCGGCGATGTCGGCCACCACCAGTTCCGCATCGGCCGGCACGGCCCAGTCGAAGCCAGTGCTGAGCCGGTCGACCACGACCACGTCCTCACCCTGGTCGAGCAGCCGCCAGACCATATGCGATCCGATAAAGCCGGCCCCGCCGGTCACAAGCACTGCCATGACGACCCGTCGCTTCCTGTTGCTTTGCCGTTCCTACAGGCTTGCGCTTTACATGATGTGAACGCGATTGCGCCATTCTTGGCGAAGCGGGTGGGTCGATGCTAATCCTGCGCCAACCGATTAAGGGCGAGAGATCTGAATGAGCGAACGAAGCTGCCTGGCCATCATCCTTGCCGCCGGCGAAGGCACGCGGATGAAGAGCGCCAAGCCGAAAGTACTGCACGAAGTGGCTGGGCTGCCGCTGGTCTGCCATGCCGCCGTGGCCGCGCAGGCTGCCGGAACGGCCGATCTCGCCATCGTCGCCGGCCGCCAGGCCGACGAGGTCTTGGAGGCGGTGGCCGGCGTCGCGCCCGAGGCGCGGCTTTTCTTGCAGAACGAGCGGCTCGGCACGGCGCATGCGGTGCTGGCCGCGCGCGAGGCCATCGCGCAAGGCTATGACGACATCCTGGTGCTGTTCGCCGACACGCCGCTGGTCGAAGCAGACGACATCGCCGCCCTTCGCGCAGGTCTTGCCAAGGGCGCGGCCGTTGTCGTGATGGGCTTCGACGCCGCCGATCCGGCCGGCTACGGCCGGCTCGTGACGGAAGATGGCAGACTCGTCGCCATCCGCGAGGACAAGGACTGCTCAGCTGACGAGCGCGCCATCGGCTTTTGCAATGGCGGCCTGATGGCCGTTTCTGGCACGCACGCTTTGGCGCTTCTCGATGCCGTCGGCAACGACAACGCCAAGGACGAATTCTACCTAACCGACATTGTCGAGATCGCCGCGGCGCAGGGCCTCGCCGTCGCGGCCACGCGGGCCGAAGAAACAAGCGTGCTCGGCGTCAACAATCGGGTGCAACTGGCCGAGGCCGAAGCGGTATGGCAGGCGCGCAAGCGGCGCGCCATGATGCTGTCCGGCGTCACGCTGGTCGCGCCCGAAATGGTGCATTTTTCCCATGATACCGCGATCGGCGCCGATACGATCGTCGAACCCAATGTCGTCTTCGGCCCGGGCGTGACGATCGGTGTGAACGTGGTCATCCACGCGTTTTCGCATCTGGAAGGCGCAACCATCGCCGACCATGCCGAGGTCGGTCCGTTCGCACGGCTGCGGCCAGGCGCTAAGCTTTCGGAAAAGGTCAAGGTCGGCAATTTTTGCGAGGTAAAGAACGCCGATGTCGCGGCGGGCGCCAAGATCAACCACCTCTCTTACATCGGAGACGCCTCGATTGGCGCCG
>CAZEEC010000132.1:0-5890 GCA_964511105.1 uncultured Mesorhizobium sp. | reverse complement strand
TTTCGGCCGCCGGGCGCAAGATCGGCCGCTCCAAGGCGCTGCTGTCGAAATATGTCCGCGAACTCGAGGACGAACTCGGCACGCTGCTGTTGAACCGGACCACGCGGCAATTCTCGCTGACCGAAGCTGGCCACACCTATTACAAGCGCGCTTCCGAGCTTGTCGGCGAAATCGACAGCCTCTCCGAGACGATCCGCGAAGCCTCGGGCGACGTCAAAGGCCGGGTCAAGATTACCGCGCCGCGCACCTTCGGCGATGCGGCGATCGGAACCTCGCTGATCGCGTTCGCCAAGGAGCACCCCGACATCACGCTCGAGATCAATCTCGACGACCGCTTCGTCGATCTGGTCGAGGAGGGGTTCGACCTGGCGATCCGCATCACGCGGCTGGAGGATTCCTCCATGATCGCGCGGCGCCTGGCGCCGTTCCAGATTCGCATCTGCGCTTCGCCCGATCTCATCGCGCGGGTCGGCTCGCCCACGCAGCCGGCCGATCTGGCGAAGCTGCCCTGCATCATCGACACCAATGGCCGCTGGCTGTCCAACTGGCCCTTCCGCCGCGACGACGGTGAGATGATGAGCGTGCCCGTGGTCGGACCGATCGAGGTCAATAGCCCGCTGACGACCCGCATGGCGGCCCTGGCCGGCCTCGGCTTCGCCCCGCTGCCTGATTTTGTCGCCGCGCCTGCGCTGGCGAGCGGCGAGCTTGTTTCGGTGCTCGATGATTACGCGCCCCGTGATAGCGGCATCTTCGCCGTTTATCCGCATCGCCGCTATTTGCCGGCCAAGGTCCGGGTGTTGGTCGACTTTCTGGTGCAATGGTTCAAGGCCAATGAGCGGGGCCCATCGTGACGTTCCCCATTGCTGCCGCGATCCTGTTACAAGAATCGGACTGGGACTGCCGAGGGACCTGATGCCGATCCGAATGACACGTTTCCTGCTCGCGGGCTTGAGCCTGGCGGCAATCACCGCACCGGCGCTCGCCCATCCGCACGTCTTTGCCGAGGCACGTCTTGAAGTGGCCATCAAGGGAACAGCCGTTCAGGCGCTGCGCCATGTCTGGCGCTTCGACGATCTGTTCTCCTCCACCGTCATCTTCGAGTTCGACCAGAACCGGGACCTGAAGCTCGACCAGGGGGAACTCGAACTGGTCGGCTCGGTCATCCACGAATCGCTGGCCGAGTTCGACTACTTCCAATTCGTCACCGCCAATGGCAGGAACGTCGCGATGGATCCGCCCGAGCGCATCGTGGCAATGCTCGAGGACCAGCAATTGCTGATCTCGTTCGAATCGACGCCCGCCGAACCGCTGCCGCTGGCAGGCAATCTGCATTTCGGCGTCTATGATCCCACCTTCTACACCGCGATCGACTTTTTCGACGATGCCAGTCTCGTGGTTGCCGCGTTGCCCACCTCCTGTGAGAGGCAAGTCGTGCGGCCGGATCCTGACGAAGCGCTCGCCTTGAACCAGCAGTCGCTGACCGATGCCTTCTTCAATGAACCAGGCGGCGTCGACTACTCCAAGCTCTTCGCCACCCGCCTCGAACTCTCCTGTGGGAAGGAAGGATGATGAGGCTTTCCCCATTGATGCGCCCCGCCCTTGCGCTATTGGCGACCGGTGTCCTCGCTCTTGGAGTGGTCGGCCAGGCCTATGCGCAAAGCTCGCTCGGCATCGGTGCCGGCGAAGTGGCCGCGCCATCGACTGGTATGTTCGCCGGCCTTATGAACTGGATCAACGCCCAACAGCAGGGCTTCTACCGCTCGCTGACCGGCGCGCTGCGCTCGATGCGCGATGGCGGCGGCGGCATCTGGGTGTTGGTCGGCCTCTCCTTTGCCTATGGCGTCTTTCACGCCGCAGGCCCCGGCCACGGCAAGGCCGTCATCTCGTCCTATATGCTGGCCAACGAGGTGGCGCTGCGCCGCGGCGTCCTGCTCTCTTTCGCGTCGGCCATGCTGCAGGCCGTCACCGCGATCGTGATCATGAGCGCGGTCTATCTGGTGCTGCGCGGTTCGGCCGTCTCGATGACCGATGCGACGCGCTTCCTCGAGATCGCGAGCTTCGCCCTGATCACGGCTTTCGGCGCATGGCTGTTGTGGAAGAAGGCGGGCCCGCCGATTGCGGCCATGATGCGCGGGCGGCCCGTGCGCGCTCTGTCGGCTGCAGTCAACGACAGCCATCATCACCACCATCACCACGATCATGCTGCGCATGATGCAGCCTGTTCGACCTGCGGTCATTCGCATGCTCCCGACCCGGCCATACTGTCGGGCGACCGGTTCGACTGGAAGGCGGCCTTTGCGGCGATCGTCGCTGTCGGTTTGCGGCCGTGCACGGGCGCGCTCGTCGTTTTATCCTTCGCCTTCCTGAACGGACTTTGGATCGGCGGCTTCCTGGCGGTCTTCGCGATGGCCATCGGCACAGCGATCACCGTTTCGCTGCTTGCCACGCTCGCCGTTCTGGCGAAGAACTGGGCCGTTGCCTTTGCCGACCATGGACGCGCCGGCAACCGCATTCATATGTCGGTCGAGATCGCTGGCGCCGCCTTCGTCTTCCTGCTCGGCGTCACGCTGTTGACCGCCAGTCTGTCCGTCGGTTGAGCGTTATCGCCGCATTCTTGCACGCACCCAGAAAATCAGGAAGAACGCAAGCAGGAACAAGCCCGCCACTAGTCCCGCGAGCCACGGCGACACCTCGACGGCGGCGAGCATGATCGTCGGCATGAAATAGGCGGCGAGCCCGATGCATGCGAGAATGATCGCGGCGGCGATCGCTGAATTCTTTGTTTCCGGATCCATCAACCGTTCCTTGCCGCGAATTCCTCGAGCCGCATCTTCTGTCGGCCGTCGCGGTCGAAATTGTCATCGGCGAGCCAGGCCTCGAATGCTGCGCGCCTGGCCGGCCACTCACCGTCCAGCATAGCATACCAGGCAGTGTCCCGGTTTTCGCTTTTGACCACCATATGCTGGCGGAATATCCCCTCATAGGCGAAACCGAAGCGCCGCGCCGCGCGACGTGATGCCACGTTCCGGTCGTTGCACTTCCATTCGAAACGCCGGTAGCCGAGATCGTCGAAGATGTGGCGTGCCAGGAGATAGATCGCTTCTGTCGCCATCCGGGACTTGGCCATCTCCGACCCCCAATAGATGTGACCGACTTCCGCGACGCCGTTCGCCGGATCGATCCGCATCAACGCCATGCGGCCCTTCGCGCGGCCGTCGCTCTTGTCGACGGTCGCGAAGAAGAGCGGATCCGTTGAATCTTGGAAGCGCTCGAGCCAGGGCTGCAAACCCTCCCGGTCGCTCGGCGGCGCGTCGGCAAGATAGCGCATGCGCTCACCGGCATCGGGCAAGCTCTTGGCCGCATAAAGAGCGTCTCCATGATCGTCGGCGTTGAGCGGCTCAAGCCGGACATAGAGCCCGTCATGAGCCTGGCGCGCCGGCATCGGCCGCCGCTCCCATCCGTCCAACCCCACCATGTGCCCTCTCCTGTCCAAGTTCGTCGGCCGGCGTTGTCGGATGCTTTGCGCAAGGGGTCAATCGTCAAGAACGGGAGGACGCTGATGATGCTCGCTACAGCGGACACAACACCCGGTATCGACATTGACTTCACCTCCCGACGTCATAGTAGAAGTATATGGCGAAGCAGGTCGCCACGCCGACGATGACGTTCATCGGCAGGCCGATCTTGACGAAGTCTGAAAACTGATAGTTGCCGGCGCCATAGACCAGCGTGTTGGTCTGGTAGCCGATCGGCGTGGCGAAGCTGGCGCTGGCGCCGAACATGACGGCGACGACGAGGGCGCGTGGATCGACCCCCAGTTGATTGCCAAGCCCGATCGCGATCGGTGTGACGATCACGGCCACGGCATTGTTGGTCACAGCCTCAGTCAGCGTCGAGACAAGCGCGTAGACGATCAGGAGCACGATAAACGGCGAGGCATCGGTCATCACCGGCGTCAGCCAGTCGACGATCAGTGTCACCGCGCCGGTGTTCTGCAGGCCCTGCCCTACGATCAGCATCGCGAAGATCAGGATCAGGATCGAACCGTCGATCGACCCCCAGGCCTCGTCGGCGTCGATGCACCGCAGCACCAAAATGGCGGCCACCGCGATCATCGCCAGAATGCCGATATCCATGACGTTGAAGGCGGCGAGTATCACCACAGAGCCCAGCGCCAGGAGCGCCAGGGGCGCCTTGGTCGGGCGAAAGGCCCGAGCGGTCGGTCGCGTCACCGAGACCAGGTCGTTTTGTTCGGAGAGTTGGTCGAGGGCTTCGGGCGGCCCCTCCAGGAGGAGCTTGTCGGCCGGCCGAAGCAGCACGCCTTCTAGATCGGGACCGGGGACGTGGTTGCGCCGGTGCGCGCCAAGGATGCGCACGCCGAACCGGCGCCCGAGCGACAATTTAGACAGCCTTTCCCCCTGGCTGAAGTGGCCTGGCGCTACGATTGCCTCGACGGCAACCTGCTCACCTTCGCGTATGGCGCCGCGCCGTTGACCGACGCGCAATCCTTCCTTCTGGGCAAGAGTCAGAAGTTCCGACGTCTTCGCCATGACGATAAGCGAATCGCCCTTCTTCAAGACCGTGGTCTTGATATCCTTGCGCGTGATCTTGCCCTCCGACTTAACGCCGGTTATCCGCAGGCCCGGCCGGTTCAACTCGGCGATTTCGCCGATCGGGTCTTCCGTGAACGGTCCTTCGGAGCGCACGAACACCTCCGACAGATATTCGGTCTCCTCCTCGACGGCATCAGCGGAACTTTGCCGCCTGTCGGGAAGCAGGAACCTGCCGAACACGACCATCACAGCGACTCCCACCAGCGCCGTGACGATGCCGATCGGCGTGATCTCGAAGATCGAGAACTGGTCGAGCCCCTGATCGCGCGCCACGCCATCGACCAGCAGATTGGTCGACGTTCCGATCAGGGTCAGCGTCCCGCCCAAGATGGCCGCATAGGAAAGCGGGATCAAAAGCCGCGTCGCGGCGATGTCGAGGGCGGCGGCCAGCCGCATGACGATCGGGATCAGCACCAGAACAACGGGCGTGTTGTTCATGAAGGCGGATGCGACAAGCGTTGCCAGAAGGAAAAAGCCCAGCGCCAGGACAGGTTGCGCCTTGGCTCGCTCGAGCACGAAGCCGGCGACGTTTTCTAGAACGCCCGTTCTGACCAGCGCTCCTGTGAGCACGAACATCGCGCCGATAGTCAGCGGCGCGGAGTTGGAAAAAACCGCCATCGCCTGGTCGGTCGGTACGAAACCGAGGACGATAAAGACGGCCGCACCCGCCGCCGCCGTGACGTCGGCGGGATATTTTTCCCAGATGAACAGGGCCAGCAACAGGGCCAGAAGACCGAGCGAAACAAGCGCCTCGTAGCCGCCAAATAGACCCGCCATCATTCCCTCACGGCTTGAACTGCGCTGATGAACGCGAGCACACCGAGCTTGGCTCCGTCGGATCGATAATATTACCCTCGGCCGACAAACGGCATCTTTGTCGCCATCACGGTCATGAACAGCACATTGGTCTGCAGCGGCAGGTTTGCCATATGAAGCACGGCATCGGCGACGTGATCGACATCCATCAGCGGTTCGGGCGCAAGCTCGCCACTGGCCTGCGGCACGCCCCTTGCCATCGGAGCGACCATATCCGTGACCGCATTGCCGATGTCGATTTGCCCGCAGGCAATGTCGAACGGCCGTCCGTCGAGCGCCAGTGTCTTGGTCAACCCGGTAATCGCATGTTTGGTCGCGGTATAGGGAGCCGAGCCTGGGCGCGGCGTGTGCGCCGAGATCGAGCCATTGTTGATGATGCGGCCCCCCATCGGGCTTTGCCGGCGCATCATCCCGAAGGCGGAGCGGGCGCACAGAAACGAGCCGGTCAGATTGACATCGAC
>CAZEEC010000131.1:0-5923 GCA_964511105.1 uncultured Mesorhizobium sp. | reverse complement strand
ATCATGCGCGAACACTGGACCCAGTTCGGCCGCAATTATTACGCCCGTCACGATTACGAGGGGCTAGACGCGGAGGCCGCCGAGGCGCTGATCAGCGATCTGCGCGGCAGGCTCGACACGCTGTCGGGTCAGATCTTTTCAGGGCTCGCCGTCGCTGAGGCCGGCGATTTCGCCTATCGCGATCCGATCGACAATTCGCTGACCGAGCGGCAGGGCATCCGCATCCTGTTCGAGGGCGGCGGGCGGATCGTGTTTCGCCTGTCCGGCACCGGCACCGAAGGCGCCACCTTGCGCGTTTATCTGGAACGGTTCGAACCGGCCGAGGGGCGGCTCAACCTCGACGTCTCCGAGGCGCTCTCCGCGCTCATCGAAGCCGCCGAGGCGATCGCCGGCATTGCCGCGCGCACCGGCCGGGACGCGCCCGACGTCATCACCTGAGCCATCGCTAAATTGTGGCGGAACGGCCACGCACGCGCGCGTGATGCGGACCAACTCACGAAATGTGTCGCGTGTTCATCATAAATCGGTCTAACTGTGAGGTCAGGATAGGACGAATCGTGGCTGGGGAGGCACGACCGGATGATCAAGCGGACCGTGAAGAACAGGCTGACCAAGGCTCTGGCCTTTTTCGTGATGCTCGTCGTCGCCGGCTGGGCGGGCGCGGCATATACGCTGCCCGACTACGTCCTTTTCCGCGACCGGCTGCGCCTCAACATCCTGACCTTCGAGTCCAAGCTGAAGCTCGAGCCGATCGACCTGACGGCCGCCGATGGGCTGAAGCTGCGCTCCTATTACTACGCGCCGCAGCCCGGCAAGCCGGTGATCGTCTATTTCCCCGATCGCCTGGGCGACATCATCCACAAGCCGCGCCATCTGGCGGCGATGGCCGAGGAGGGCTACGGCCTGCTTCTGACCGGCTATCGCGGCTATGGCGGCAATCCGGGGCTGCCCAGCGAGCGGATGCTTTACGCCGACGCCAATGCGCTGATGAAGCGCGTCGCGATCGACGAACTCGCGCCCGACGGCGTCATCGTCTACGGCTATTCGATGGGAACCGGCATCGCGAGCTATGTCGCGGCCAATGCGCTCACGCTGGGTGCGCGGACGCTGGGGCTCGTGCTCGAGGCGCCGTTCACCAGCTTCGGCGACGCGGTGCGCCAGCAATTCGCGCAGGTGCCCGAATGGCTGGTGCGCACGAAGTTCGACACGCGCTCGCGCATCGGGCGGATCGACGCGCCGATCCTGATCCTCGCCGGCGCCAAGGACCAGATCACGCCGGCGCGCTTCGCCGAGCATCTGGCGGCGATGAATGCCGAGCGCGCCTCGCTGGTGGTGGTGCCCGACGGCAACCATCTGAACCTGATCCGCAAGGGCGGCGCGGCCGCCGTGCAGGGCTTCTTCGCGGGACTGAACGTGCCGGCGCTGCCGGACACCGAGTTGGCCTATGAGGCCGAGACGGTCTCGGTCATCCCCGCCAGCATCGTGCATTGAGGCCTTGCCGATCGGCTAGGCGTTGCCGTTGACGAAGGCCATGTCGGCGCTGGTCAGGTCCACGTCGCGCAAGGCGCTCATGACGGGGAAGTTCTCCGTCTCCTCGGCGGTGACGACGATGTCGACCGTGACGTCGAAGCGGGCGCGAAAGCTGTCGATGATCTCGTCGACGATGATCTGCGGCGCCGAGGCGCCGGCCGACAGGCCGAGAATGCCGATCCCGCCGATCTCGTCCCACGGGATTTCGCTCTCGCGCTGGACGAGAAGCGCGCGCGCCGCGCCGGCCCGTTCGGCGACTTCGACCAGCCGGCGCGAATTCGATGAATTGGGCGCGCCGACGACGAGGAAGAGATCGGAACCGGGTGCCGATTCCTTGACCGCTTCCTGCCGGTTGGTCGTCGCATAGCAGATCGATTCGGCCGCCGGCGCCTGGATTTGCGGGAACTTAGCCCGAAGTGCCCGGATGACGCCGGCCGTATCCTCGACCGAAAGCGTGGTCTGCGTCACGAAGCCAAGATCGTCCATTTGGGAAAAGGCGAGCCGGCGGACATCGGCCTCGGTTTCGACCAAAGTCACGTCGCCCGGCGGCAACTGCCCCATCGTGCCGATCACCTCCGGATGACCGGCATGGCCGATCAGGACGACATGACGGCCGAGCCTGGCATGGCGCATCGCCTGCTTGTGCACCTTGGAGACCAGCGGGCAGGTGGCGTCGAGATAGAAAAGATTGCGCGCCTGCGCATCCGCCGGCACCGATTTGGGCACGCCATGGGCGGAAAACACCACCGGCCGGTCGGCGTCGGCGGCCGGAATCTCCGCCAACTCCTCGATGAAGACCGCGCCGCGCGCCTTCAGGCCCTCGACCACATATTTATTGTGCACGATCTCGTGGCGGACATAGACGGGCGGGCCGTATTTCTTGAGCGCCAGGACAACGATCTGGATCGCCCGGTCGACGCCGGCGCAAAAGCCGCGCGGCGCGCAAAGCCGGATGGTCAGGGGGCGCTTGTCGACACTCATGCTTCTCTCATCGGGGGTTCGGGATCTGGAGCGCAGATGCGGTCGCGGGCTGCGCCTGTCAAGGTTGCCGCCGGGCGCGGATGAACCAGGCGGCGAGGACGCCGACCAAGGCCGCGGCCAGTCCGTACCAGGTGACGGCATATTGCAGGTGGTTGTTGGGCATTTCGATGAGCGTCACCCCGCCGACCGGCAGGCCGCCCGGATTGGGCGTCGCGTCGGCGTCGAGAAAGAAGGGCAGAACCTCGGCGTCCGCCGGCAGGCCGGCCGTCGCGGCCATCGCGTCGATGTCCTTCCAAAAGAAGATGTTCCGGTCCGGCTCATTGTCGGGAACGATGAAGGAGGGCTTTTCGTCCAGCCGGTTGCGCGCCAGCCCCACGACGGCGACCGGTCCCTCGACCTGGCCTTCTTCGCGCGTCGCCGGATCCTTGCGGTCGAACGGCACGAAGCCGCGATTGACGAACAGGAAGCGCCCATCGGCAAGTTGAAGCGGCGTATAGACATAATAGCCCGAAGCGCCCTGATGGGTGGCGAAGAAATGGCGCTCGGCCTGGTGCAGGAGCGTTCCTTCCGCGTGCGCCGGTCGATAGTCGACATCGCCCGTGTCGGCGAGCAACCGCTCGATCTCAGCCAATGGCCGCGGATCGCTCGTCACGCGCGCGCTGATCGTTGCGAGGAGGTCTTCCTTCCAGTGGAGCCGTTGCACCTGCCAGGTACCGAGCGCCAGCAGGACGGCGAGCGCGATCGTGCTGGCAAGGCCAAGCCCGATCGCCCAGCCGCGGCGCATGCGCGGGGCCTCCTCGGTGCTCATCGCGTCCTGCTCAAAAATCCGACCAGGCGCCGAGGGCGGCGAGCGTCGCCGGCAGATCGGCGTGGCGGCTCACCACGGTTTCCGCGCCGGCCTCGGTCAGCATGTCGGCATGGCCCGGATGCGAGTGCGAGGCGCCGGTAAAGCCGATCACCCGCATGCCGGCGAGCTTGGCGCCCTGGATGCCGTGGATCGAGTCCTCGATCACGAAGGTCGCAGCCGGGCTGGCGCCGAGCGTCTCGGCCGCATGGAGGAAGACGTCCGGGGCCGGCTTTGGCTTTTTCGACGGTGTCTCGAGCGAGGAAAAGATGGCGCCGGCAAAAAGCGGCAACAGGCCGGTCTTGCCGAGCGTCATGTCGAGCCGTTTGGCCGAGGAATTCGAGCAGACGGCTCGGGCGCCTTCGACCGCCATGACCGCGGCGCGCGCGCCTTCGACGGCCTTCACTTCGGCCTGAAGGCGCCGGTCGACGCGCTTTTCGGCGTCGTCGATCATCGACACTTGCAGCGGCAGCCCCGCCTCGCGCTCGATCCGCAGCAGGATCTCGCGGAAGGTCAGCCCGGCATAGGTCGCGGCGAGGTCCTCGGGGGCGATCTCGTAGCCGGCGGCGGCCAGGATCTCGGACTCGACGCGCGCGGCGACGATCTCGGAATCGACGAGCACGCCGTCGCAATCGAAAATGACGAGTTCGGGGGCGGACATGGGCAGAGCGGCAACAATCCACGAGGTCTTAGGTGAGCGCGTCCTACACCAGCCGGCCCCGAACCGCAAATTGCGGGCCGAGCAAAGCCTGCCTTCCCAGAGAGCCGTCAATGCTGTGAATCTGGCGATCCCGACCCTTGCCATGGGGTAAGACGGGGAATCCATCCGGGAACCGCGCGGTTGTAGACATCGTATTCCGCGCCGAACTGGCGGCGTAAGGTCGGCTCCTCGTAGAGGCGAACGAAGCCGATGAACAGGGCGCAGACGACGAGCGCGTAGACGAACAATACCGGCTGGCCGAACAGGAGCGCCTGGCCGAGAATGATCGATAGCACCGCCAGGTACATCGGATTGCGCACATAGCGATAGACGCCGCCCACGACGAGCCGCTTGGTGGGCGCGACCGGCGCGGGCGTGCCGCTTCCTTCCGCAACGAAGCGGGCGAAGGCGTGTAGCAAGAAGGCGAGGCCCGCCATGCCCAAGATCGCCCCCACCACGCGCAGCGGCGGCCAGAACGGGAGAAATTGCCAGCGCGTCAGCCACCACGGCAGCAGGCCGGCGACCACCCCCGGGGCGGCAACGAAGAACAGAGCCGAACCGATCGCCGCGTGCGAACGCTTCATTGATATCCTCCCGCAGGCTGACCGGTAACCATAGCGCCGGTAAATGCGTTCCTGGAGTACGGGTACCATCATTTCTGCCGAATTACATCGACGATGCATGGGACCAGTTCGACAGCTTTGCCACCTATATAGCGCCTTTACCCCGTGGCTGCCGCGCGGCCAAAACGTGTTGTCGCAACGGGATTGATGGCAGCGCCTGTCGGCGCTATATTGTGAGTTGGAGTGGAGACCCGGCAGCAACCGGGCCTCCGTTTCTTGGTTAGACGAATAGAACCCGGACGCGCAGTGACCAGCCTGTCCGGGTTTTTCGTATGTCCAAGGTCACGAAGAAGGGAAAGCCCATTTCGTGATCCTCCAGTTTAAAGGCAAAGCCGTTGCCTCGGCCGGGGCGGCTCATCCTCCCGGTCGCGCCGGCTGGCGCGGCGCTGCTGCTTCTGCCTCCAACGGCGACATGGTAGCGACAACGCGGTCATCCGCAAGACGCAGTCGCAACGGCCCAAACGTGTTTGAACGCCGGGAATCACGACGATCTGAATTCGCTGGATCGTCAGCGGCGGTAGCAAGCGACCTTTTCTGCTTCATTAAATATTTACGCTGATCGGTAACCATAACGGCATGTAAACGCGTTCCTTGAGTACGGGTATCATCATGTCTGCCGTGCGTCGTCCTGCCGAATTTTCCCCCATTGCCGATCCTCGCGAATGGCTCGACACGATCCTGAAGGGCGATTGCGTCGCCGCGCTCGATCGCCTGCCGGCCGCCTCGGTCGACGTGATCTTCGCCGACCCGCCCTACAATCTCCAGCTCGAGGGCGATCTGCACCGGCCGGACCAATCCAAGGTCGATGCCGTCGACGACGCCTGGGACCAGTTCGAAAATTTCGCCGCCTATGACGCCTTCACCCGCGCCTGGCTGCTCGCCGCGCGGCGCGTGTTGAAGCCGAACGGCACGATCTGGACGATCGGCTCCTATCACAACATCTTCCGCGTCGGCGCGATCATGCAGGATCTGGGGTTTTGGATTTTGAATGATGTCGTCTGGCGCAAGACCAATCCGATGCCCAATTTCCGCGGCCGCCGCTTCCAGAACGCCCATGAGACGATGATCTGGGCCTCGCGCGACGCCAAGGCCAAGGGCTATACCTTTAATTACGATGCCATGAAGGCGGCCAATGACGACGTCCAGATGCGCTCTGATTGGCTGTTTCCGATCTGCACCGGCCATGAGCGGCTGAAGGACGAGAACGGCGCCAAGATCCACCCGACGCAAAAGCCCGAGGCGCTT
>CAZEEC010000130.1:0-5996 GCA_964511105.1 uncultured Mesorhizobium sp. | reverse complement strand
AGTAGGATTGTGCGATGCCGCCGAAGACGCCGGCGAAACCGGCCGGCGTGTCGCCTTCCTCAGGCAGGTAGGAGGCCTTCAGGAGGTTCTTGCCGATCTCGGGACCGGGCGTCGTCGTCATCTGCTCGACGCCGACGACGAGCACGATCCTCGCCGCCTTGGCCTCGATCGCGCGGATGCCCTGGCGCACGGCGGCCGACCCCGTCGCGCAGGCGTTTTCCACGCGCGTCGACGGCTTGAAGCGCAGCCGCTCATCGGCCTGCAAGACCAGGCTCGCGGTAAAATCCTGCGGCGAAAAACCCGCATTGAAATGGCCGAGCACGATCTCGTCGACATCGTCCGGCCCGATGCCGGCATGGGCGAGCGCGTCGGTCGCAACCTTGGTGATCAGGCTTTCGACGGTTTCGTCGCCCAGCTTGCCGAACGCGGAATGCGCCCAGCCGACAATATTTGCTGTCATGTTTCATGCCTCCATAGCTGGCGCTTCCTACCATGGAGGAAGCCGGATTCGAAACTCAAAAGATCGTCACGCCGCCAGCATTGATTGACGTGTCAATCAACCATATAAGACGCCATGCCCAAAGTTGGAATAGAACCCTTGCGCCGGCGGGCGCTCATCGACGCCGCCATCGGCGCGATCGGCGAGCGGGGTTCGCTCGACGTCACCATGGCGCAGATCGCCAGGCGGGCCGGCGTGTCGTCCGCGCTCGCCCATCATTATTTCGGCGCCAAGGACGACCTCCTGCACGCCACGATGCGCCATCTCCTGGCCGAACTTGGTCGCGACGCGCGCACCGCCCTGACCAGGGCCCAGACTTCCGAAAGCCGGATCCGCGCGATCGTCGCGGTCAGCTTTTCGCCAGCTCAGTTCACCCCGCAGACGATCGCCGCCTGGCTCACCTTCTATGTCGAGGCGCAGCGCTCCGCCCCGATGCGGCGGCTCTTGCGGATCTATGCGCGCCGGCTGCATTCCAACCTGACCGACGGCCTGCGCCCGCTCGTCGCCGATCCCGAGCAGGTGGCCGAAGGCATCGCCGCCTTGATCGACGGGCTTTACATCCGCCGCGCGCTGAAAGACGGCGCGCCGGATGCCGCCTCCGCCATCGCGCTCGTGGAAGACTATGTGTCGATGAAACTCAGGGACGCCAGATGATCCGCCCCAACATCCTGATCCTCATGGTCGACCAGTTGACCGGGACGCTGTTTCCCGACGGGCCGGCCGAGTTCCTACATGCGCCGCATCTGAAAGCGCTCGCCGCCCGCTCGGCCCGCTTTGCCAACAATTACACCGCCTCGCCGCTCTGCGCGCCCGGCCGCGCCGCCTTCATGAGCGGGCAATTGCCCTCACGCACGCGCGTCTACGACAATGCGGCCGAGTTCCCGTCCTCGATCCCGACCTTCGCGCACCATCTGCGCGCGGCCGGCTATCATACCGCGCTGTCGGGCAAGATGCATTTCGTCGGCCCGGACCAGTTGCACGGCTTCGAGGAGCGGCTGACGACCGATATCTATCCGGCCGATTTCGGCTGGACGCCCGATTACCGCAAGCCCGGCGAGCGGATCGACTGGTGGTATCATAATCTGGGCTCGGTCACCGGCGCCGGAATCGCCGAGATCACCAACCAGATGGAATATGACGACGAGGTCGCCTTTCATGCGACCCAAAAGCTCTACCAATTGTCGCGTACGAGCGAGGATCCCGGCCGCCGGCCCTGGTGCCTGACCGTCTCCTTCACCCATCCGCACGATCCCTTCGTCGCGCAGAGAAAATACTGGGACCTTTACGAAGACTGCGCCCACCTTCAGCCGGAAATCGGCTTCATCCCCTATGAGGAGCAGGACCCGCATTCGCAGCGCCTCTATCACGCCAGCGACTACCCGTCCTTCGACATCAGCCGCGACGACATCGAAAAGTCGCGCCGGGCCTATTTCGCCAACATCTCCTATATCGACAACCACATCGGCGCGCTCCTCGACACGCTCTCGCGCACCCGCATGGCCGACGACACGATCGTCGTCTTTTGCTCCGACCATGGCGAGATGCTGGGCGAGCGCGGCCTGTGGTTCAAGATGTCCTTCTATGAAGGCTCCGCGCGCGTGCCGCTGATGATCGCTGGGCCCGGCGTTCCCGCTGGCCTCTACACAACGCCTGTCTCCAATCTCGATATCTGCCCGACGCTTTGCGATCTCGCCGGCATCGACATGACCGCCATCATGCCCTGGACCGACGGCATGTCGCTCAAACCCATGATGAACGGCACCGAACGCCGCGCGCCGGTGCTGATCGAATACGCCGCCGAGGGCTCCAACGCGCCCCTGGTCGCGATCCGCGACGGTCGCTTCAAGTTCGTCCATTGCGAGATCGATCCGCCGCAACTGTTTGATCTGGAATCCGATCCGGCCGAGCGCGTCAATCTCGCCGCCGATCCCGCTCATGCGGGCCTCGTCGCCGATTTCATGGCCAAGGTGCGCGCCCGCTGGGACATGGCGCGCTTCGACGCGGAGGTGCGCGAAAGTCAGGCGCGGCGTTGGATCGTCTACCCGGCGCTGCGTAACGGCGCCTATTACCCGTGGGACTTCCAGCCGCTGCAAAAGGCGTCCGAGCGCTACATGCGCAACCACATGGATTTGAACGTGCTGGAAGACCGCCAGCGATTTCCGCGGGGCGAATGATGCGCGAAGCCGATTATGTCATCATTGGTTCGGGCTCGGCCGGCGCGGCCATGGCCTATCGCCTGTCCGAAGACGGCAAGCATTCCGTCATCGTGCTCGAATTCGGCGGCACCGATATCGGGCCGTTCATCCAGATGCCGGCCGCCCTGTCCTTCCCGATGAACATGCGCCGCTATGATTGGGGCTTTGTCTCCGAACCCGAGCCGCATCTGGGCGGGCGCCGGCTCGTCACCCCGCGCGGCAAGGTCATCGGCGGCTCCTCCTCGATCAACGGCATGGTCTATGTGCGCGGCCATGCGCGCGATTTCGACCATTGGGCCGAGGAAGGCGCGGCCGGCTGGGGCTTCGCCGATGTCTTGCCCTATTTCAAGCGCCTGGAGACCAGCCATGGCGGCGAGGCGGGCTGGCGCGGCGCCGACGGGCCGCTTCACGTCCAGCGCGGCACGCGCCTCAACCCGCTTTACGCCGCCTTCGCGGAGGCTGGCCGCCAGGCCGGCTTCGAGACCACCGAGGACTATAACGGCTCCAAGCAGGAAGGCTTCGGGCCGATGGAGCAGACAATCTGGCGCGGCCGGCGCTGGTCGACCGCCAACGCCTATCTGCGCCCTGCCCTCAGGCGCAAGAATGTCAGTCTTGTCAAAGGCTTCGCACAGCGCATTGTGATCGAGAATCAGCGCGCCACCGGCGTCGAATACGAAGCACGCGGCCAGGTGCAAATCGTCAAGGCGCGCCGCGAGGTCATCCTCGCCGCCTCGACGATCAACTCGCCCAAGCTCTTGATGCTGTCGGGCATCGGCCCGGCCGCGCATCTGGCCGAACACGGCATCGAGGTGGTGGCCGACCGCCCCGGCGTCGGGCAGAACCTGCAGGACCACATGGAGCTCTACATCCAGCAGGAATCGCTGAAGCCGATCACGCTTTATTCGAAGCTCAACCTGTTCTCCAAGGCGCTGATCGGGGCTGAGTGGCTGTTCCTGAAGTCAGGCCTCGGCGCGTCGAACCATTTCGAGGCCGCCGCCTTCCTGCGCTCGAAAGCCGGCGTCGACTATCCGGACATCCAGTATCATTTCCTGCCCGTCGCCATCCGCTACGACGGCAAGGCCGCCGCCAAGGCGCATGGCTTCCAGGCCCATGTCGGCCCGATGCGCTCCAAATCGCGCGGCGCGGTCACGCTGCGCTCGCCCGATCCGCACGACAACCCGGCGATCCGCTTCAACTATATGTCGCATCCCGACGACTGGGCCGACTTTCGCCACTGCATCCGCCTGACGCGCGAGATCTTCGATCAGGCCGCTTTCGACGAGTTCCGCGGGCCCGAGATCTCGCCCGGCGCCCAGGTCCAGAGCGACGAGGCGCTCGACGCCTTCATCCGTGACCACGCCGAAAGCGCCTTCCACCCCTGCGGCACCTGCCGGATGGGCCGGGCCGACGATCCGCGGGCGGTCGTCGACCCGACATGCCGCGTCATCGGCGTCGATGCCTTGAGGGTCGCCGATTCCTCGATCTTCCCGCGCATCACCAATGGAAATTTGAACGCGCCGTCGATTATGGTGGGCGAAAAGGCTGCCGACCACATTTTAGGCCGTCAGCCGCTCAGTCCGTCCAACCAGGAGCCGTGGATCAATCCAAGATGGCGCGAGAGCGATCGCTAGAACGCCCTCACCCTCCCCCGCTAACGGAGCACCCATGAAAGCCCAGCCCCAGGCCTCGCACTTCATCAATGGCCGCTTCGTCGAGGACGATGGCGGCGCGCCGATCGATGTCCTTTATCCGGCGACCGGCGAGACGATCGCAAGGCTCCATGCCGCGACCCCCAACATCGTCGAACTCGCCATCGAGGCGGCGCGCGCCGCGCAAGCCGAATGGGCGGCGCGAAAGCCGATCGAGCGCGGCCGCATTCTGCGCAAAGCGGCCGACATCCTGCGCGCCCGCAACGAGGAGTTGTCGCGGCTCGAGACTCTCGACACCGGCAAGCCGATCCAGGAGACGCTGGTCGCCGACGCCGCCTCGGCCGCCGATGCGCTTGAATATCTCGGTTCCGTCGTCGCCGGCTTCAATGGCGAGCTGATCGAGCTTGGCGGCCCCTTCGCCTATACTCGCCGCGAGGCGCTGGGCGTTTGCGTTGGCATCGGCGCCTGGAACTATCCGATCCAGATCGCCGGCTGGAAGTCGGCGCCGGCGCTCGCCATGGGCAACGCGATGGTCTTCAAACCGTCCGAGACGACGCCGCTCTCCGCGCTCGCCCTTGCCGAGATCTATATCGAGGCCGGCCTTCCCGAAGGCCTCTTCAACGTCGTTCAGGGCTTTGGCGATGTCGGCACGTCGCTTACCGCCCATCCGCATGTCGACAAGGTCTCGCTCACCGGCTCGGTGCCGACCGGGTCGAAGGTGATGGCGCTCGCCGGCGAGCACCTGAAGCACGCGACGATGGAACTCGGCGGCAAGTCGCCGCTGATCGTCTTTGACGACGCGCATCTGGAAAACGCCGTCGGCGCGGCGATGCTCGGCAATTTCTATTCGACCGGCCAGGTCTGCTCGAACGGCACCCGCGTCTTCGTCGCGGACGGCCTCCACGACCGCTTCCTCGAGCGCCTTGGCGAGCGCACCAAGGCGATCCGGCTCGGCGACCCGCTCGATCCCGACACGCAGATGGGGCCGATGGCGAGCCGCGCCCAGTTCGACAAGGTGATGGACTATATCCGCATCGGCCGCGACGAGGACGGCGCGCGCCTTGCAACCGGCGGCGGCGCGGCCAGGATGCAGGGCTTTGAAGGCGGCGCCTTTATCGAGCCGACCGTCTTTGCCGACGTGACCGACGATATGCGCATCGCGCGCGAGGAGATTTTCGGACCCGTCATGAGCGTCCTGCGCTTTACCGATGAAGACGAGGTGATCGCGCGCGCCAATGACACGCCGTTCGGCCTCTCCGCCGGCGTCTTCACCGGCGACCTTTCGCGCGGCCACCGCGTCGTCGGACGGCTCCAGGCCGGCACGTGCTGGATCAACGCCTACAATCTGACGCCGGTCGAGGTGCCCTTCGGCGGCGTCAAGAAGTCGGGCATGGGACGCGAGAACGGGCTCGCCGCGCTTCACCATTATTCGCAGCTCAAATCCGTCTATGTCGAAACCGGCGACGTCGACGCCCCCTACTGACGCGTGCGATCTGGCGACAATTGCCCGCAATCGCCCGGCCGGCTCTTGCGGCCCTTCGCGGCGCCGGTTATAAGCCCGCGTCTGGTCGCGGAGTGTAGCGCAGCCTGGTAGCGCACCTCGTTCGGGACGAGGGGGTCGCAGGTTCAAATCCTGCCACTCCGACCAGAAAA
>CAZEEC010000129.1:0-6009 GCA_964511105.1 uncultured Mesorhizobium sp. | reverse complement strand
CAGTCACCAGTGGCAACATTAAGGGTGGAGCAAAGCCGTGGTGCCCAGGAGAGGACTCGAACCTCCACGCCTCGCGGCACACGGACCTGAACCGTGCGCGTCTACCAATTCCGCCACCTGGGCTAGGTGCGCCGCCGATGTAAGCGGGCCTGGAGAAGGTGTCAACGTCAAAACCGAGCCTGGCGAAAGATTCACCGGCGACCGCTCAACCGGTTATGCCGAGCACATCCCGCATCGTGTAGAGCCCCGGCTTTCGGTCTTTCGCCCATAAAGCGGCGTGGACGGCACCGCGCGCGAAGATCGCACGGTCCTCGGCCTGATGCGACAGAGTGATCCGTTCGCCAGGACCGGCAAGAATGACCGAATGGTCGCCCACCACCGATCCACCCCGAAGGGTTGAAAAACCGATCGTCCCTACTTCCCGCGCTCCAGTGTGGCCGTCCCGGACGCGCACCGACCATTCGTCCAAAGTGATCTCACGACCCGCGGCGGCCGCCTCACCGAGAAGCAAGGCCGTGCCCGAGGGGGCATCGACCTTGTGGCGGTGGTGCATCTCGAGGATCTCCAGGTCGAAATCCGCGGCAGGCAGCGCGCGAGCGGCCTGTTCGACGAGCGCTGCCAGAAGATTGACCCCCAGGCTCATATTGCCGGATTTGACGATCGTCGCATGGGGCGCGGCGGCCGCAATCGCCGCATCGTCGTCCTTCGAGCATCCTGTGGTGCCGATCACATGGACGATGCGTGCCTGCGCCGCGTAACCGGCATATTCGACGCTGGCCTGCGGGACGCTGAAATCGATGACGCCGTCAGCCTTCGCAAAGAGCGGCAGCGGATCGTCCGTAACGGGAACGCCAATCGGCCCGAGGCCCGCCACTTCGCCCGCATCCCGACCAATCGCGTGAGAGCCCTTTCGGCCGAGCGCTCCCATGATCCGTACACCCTCGGTCGCGGCGATCGCACGCATGATTGCCTGCCCCATCCGGCCGCCCGCGCCGACGACCACCAGTTTCATTTCACTCATGCTCTTTCCCAGCGGTATGTGTGTCAGTGGAGTTCGCGGTTGCGCGCGCCTTGCATCCGGTGGAAGCGTGCATAAACCCCCGCCGAATCGGCGATCAGCTCACGATGGGTGCCCTGCTCGACGACATGCCCCTCTTCCATGACGATGATCTTGTCGGCGTTGACAACGGTCGACAGACGATGAGCGATCACGAGCGTTGTCCGATCCTTCATCACCGTTTCGAGCGCTTCCTGAACGCGGGCTTCGGACTCGTTGTCCAGCGCCGAAGTCGCTTCGTCGAGTAGAAGAATCGGCGCATCCCGCACGATCGCGCGGGCGATCGAAAGGCGCTGGCGCTGACCGCCGGACAGCGTAATGCCATTCTCGCCGACTCGGGTGTCGTAGCCGGCCGGGCTTGCGCGAATGAAACCTTCAGCATTGGCAAGACGTGCGGCGGCCTCGATTTCGGCATCCGTCGCGTCAGGACGGCCATAACGGATATTGTCGCGGATCGTGCCCTCGAAGAGATAGGGATGCTGCGAGACGTACGCGATATTGGCACGCAGCGACGATTTGGTCACCTCGGCAATATCTTGACCATCGATTTCAATCCGGCCTGAATCGAGGTCGTAGAATCGCTGGACCAGCGCGACCAGGGTCGATTTGCCCGCCCCGGACGAGCCGACGATTGCCGTCACTTTGCCGGGTTCGGCATCGAAGGACACAGCGCCGAGAACGTTTCTCCCGGGGGCATACGAAAAGGAGACGTTGCGAAACGCCACCTGGCCTTGATCGACCTTGAGAGATCCGGCGCCCGACGCATCCCGCTGCGGGGGCGCCAGATCCAGAAGTTCGTAGATCATGCGCGCATTGACGAGGGAGCGTTCGAGATTGACCTGGACGCGGGCCAAACGCCGAGCCGGATCATAGGCGAGCAAAAGAGCGGTGATGAAAGCAAAGACGGAACCCGGCGATTGCCCCGCCGACGACGCCCGATAAGCCGCATAACCGATGACGCCGGCGATCGCAAAGCCGGCCAATGTCTCGGTGATCGGCGTCAGGCGCTCGGAGACGCGCGCAATCTTGTTGGCGCGATCCTCGGCGGCAACGACTAACTGGGCGAGCTTGGCCGACAGTTGCTCCTCCATCGTGAACGCCTTGACGATCGCGATGCCTTGAATGGTCTCTTGCATGGCGCCGAAGAGGCGCGAATTGACCTCAACGGATTCACGGGTCACGCGGCGCAGGCGACGCATCAGATAGTTGACCGCGTAAACGAGCGGCGGACCGATCAGCAGTCCGATGATCGACAGGAGCGGATCCTGCATGATCATCACCGCGACCAGCCCGACCAGCGCAACCGCATCGCGCGCGATCGAAGTCAGCGTGATCGACAACATGTCGCGAATGCCGGTTACATTCTGGCTGATTTGGGCAGCGAGTTGGCCTGAACGCGCGCTCGAGAAGAAGTCGAGGCCGAGCCGCATCAGATGGTCGAAGAGGCGACGCTGGTAGCGAGCGACAAGATTGTTGCCAATCCGCGCCAGGATCACCGCCTGACCGTAACTCGCCGCGCCGCGAATGGCGAATGCAACAATGATAGCGCCGCAAATATAAGGAACCAGCGCGTAGTTCTCGCGATAGAATATCTCGTCGATGATGTCACGCATGATCCAGGCGCTGAAAGCGGTGGTCGCTGCCACGGCGACGAGGCAGATCGTGGCAAGTATGTAGTGCGGAAAATATTCACGGCCGTTTTCGGCCAGAATCCGCTTCATCACCGCGACGATTTCGCCCGGATCGACCTTCCCTTGTGTTTCGGCGCGTGGCAAGTGGTGCAATCCCGTGTTGATGCGGGCTTTTATCGTGAGCCGCCTGCCTATGCCTCCTGAGGGCCGGGGATGCAATCGGCAATCGCCGAAGCGGCCTCAAGCTGCGCGCCAATGCCGCCCGGTGGTGCGGATGTGAAACGCTTCGGGCTCACGCGCGAAACTCAGAAGTCCGACGATTGCCGCCCTTGGATGCGTGGTGACGAAGATCGGAAGTTGGCGCATGAGCGCCGAGTGTGGAGCCTTGTCCTCGAAAGCCTCCCGGAAGCGCGGCTGCTTCAGGGCCGGCATGATCTTCGGCGCGATGCCGCCCGTGAGATAGACGCCGCCGCGGCTCATGTAGATAAGCGCTAGATCGCCGGCGAGCCGGCCAAGGCAGGTCACGAAGATTTCGAGCGCTTCCTGGGCGACCCGGTCGGTCTGGTCGAGCGCCGCAGTCGAGATTTCGGCCGGTTCCAGGGATCGCACCTCAACGCCGCGGACCGCCGCGACTGCCCGATAGAGATTCACGAGGCCGTGCCCGCAAAGGATCTGCTCTGCGGAAACGCGACCCTCGATGCGTCTGATATGTGGAAATATCTCGTAGTCGCGTTCGCTGCGCGGACCGATGTCGACATGACCTCCTTCGCCTGGAACCGGAACCCAGGCATTTCGCGCACGCACCAGCCCGGCAACGCCTAGCCCGGTTCCCGGTCCAAGCACAATGCGGCTCGCCTCGGGCTCCATGTCGCCCCCGCCGATCTTTTCCAGATGATCTGGACCGACGGCGGCGGCAGCGAGCGCCTGCGCCTCGAAATCGTTGAGAATGACAATTTCGGAAAAGCCCAGCCTGTCGATCAGGACGCGCGGACGTACAGTCCAATGCGAGTTGGTCAGCTTGATTTCATCGCCTGACACGGGCGCCGCGATCGCGAGAATCGCCGAGCGCGGCTTCATCCCCGAACGCGCAATGACCGCCTGTTCCACGGCGACATCGAGATCGGGGAAATCTACCGTTGCAATGGTTGAGATCTGGATTGCTTCGGCTTCACGCGACGGCAAGATAGCAAAGCGTGCATTGGTTCCTCCAATGTCGCCGACCAGAATAGGGAACTGCTGGATAGGCTGCGCGTGATTTGCAGAATTCATTTGAAGGTGCCAGACGTCGCTGTTCCTACCGAACATGATTGAAGGTCCTGCGCTGCGCGCAGTCGGGGTTGGCAGATTGTTTTCGACCATTTGCGCCTGTATCGAGCTCGTTGGCAACTAGGGACGCGGCGTTGGCAAGGGTATCCGTGTTCGAGGTGTCTGTGCATAGGCGTCAGCGGCAAGCGGCGGCGCGCCGGTCCGAACCACAGTCGGACCCCCGATAGTCACGGCCGCTTCCGATCGTGGTGAGGGCGCCCGTAGCACGTCGGTGCAGGCAGGCGGCAGGTCGGAGAGCCGCATCACGTCGCGCGCCCGCGGCTGTTGCGGTCCGGTTGCCGGCCGCCACGGCTCATCGGTGAACCACCAATCAAGCGAGGCATCGCAGCCATCGCCCCTCGGGACAGGCTCCTGCGGTAGGCAGCCCGGCGACCCCGCGGGACAAGCCATACGGATATGAAAATGCGAATCATGTCCCCAGATCGGCCGGATCTTGCCAAGCCAGGAGCGATCACCCGACACGGTGTCGCAAAGCTTCTTCTTGATGCCTGGATGGACCAGGATGCGCTCGACTTCCCGGTAACCGGCCACGCGGCGCAGGATCCTCGCATGCGCTTGCGTCCATCTGCGCTCATCAACCGTCAGCCGGCCCTCACGCAGGAGAGAGACAAATTCGAATGTCTCCCGTTCGGAGGCAGTCAAGCGCCGCGCCGGCATAGGCTGGAACCAGACGTCGGCATCAAGCCCGAGTTGGTGCGAAGCGTGGCCTGAGAGCATCGGCCCACCGCGGGGCTGCGAAATGTCGCCGACGAGAAGGCCCGGCCAGCCATCGGCCGTTGCCTCGCGAGAAAGCCTTTCCAGAAGCCGGACCATATCCGGATGGCCCCAGCGTCGGTTGCGCGACAGGCGCATGGCCTGCCAATGCTCCCCGTCGGCTGCGATCGCCAAGCCGCCGGCAAAACAGCCTTTGGCATAGGAACCATGGACGCGCGCTTCGGTGGCCGCCGGCAATGACTGACGTCCAAACAGATCCTTGGCGAGCGGTTCGGCGGCGGCCGTCGACGCTGTTCCCAGCCCGATGGCAAAGCTCAAGGTTCCGATCCAGCGAACAACATCCATCGGCAATTCCTCGAGCGATTATCGCTTCAACTCTCGCCGCAAGAGCGTGAACGAAACCTTAACGATATGTGCAGTCACGGCCATCGCGACAGGATGCAGCCCGTCACGCCGGATCTCGCGCCAGCGCCCATTCGGCTTTCACGTCGCAATCCGTTTCGCTTGCTTCGCGTTCTGCATGGCGCCTCCAACCGGCGGCGCCGGTCAACCGTGCGAGTGCCCAGACGGCTGCACCACGAACCAGAGGGGAAGGATCGTTCAGCAGATGCTCTACAAGCGGGACCAGTTGCGCATCGGCGGAATTACCAGCGGCAATCAACACGTTGCGAATGAATCGGTTGCGGCCGATGCGCTTGATCGGCGAGCCGGAGAACATCTGCCGAAAACCTGAATCGTCTAGACGCAGCAAGCCGGCTAGTTCCGGCGCCTTCAGATCATCGCGCGCGGCGAGCTTGGCTTCTTTCGCCTGCCGGGCGAACTTGTTCCATGGGCAGACGGCCAGGCAATCGTCACATCCATAGATGCGGTTGCCTATAGCTACGCGAAGTTGATGCGGAATCGGTCCCTTGTGCTCAATGGTCAGGTAGGAGATGCAGCGCCGGGCGTCTAGTTGGTAAGGTGCAGGAAAGGCTTGGGTTGGGCAAATGTCCAGACAAGCACGACACGAGCCGCAATGATCGACCTCCGCGGCGTCGGGCTGAAGCTCGGCTGTGGTAAAGATGGAACCGAGGAACAACCAGGAGCCGAAGCTGCGGCTGACCAGATTGGTGTGCTTGCCTTGCCAACCGAGTCCAGCCGCGGCGGCAAGCGGCTTTTCCATAACCGGCGCCGTGTCGACGAAAACCTTGACGTCCTCTCCGGTTCGCGCGGCGAATTTCTGCGCCAGCGTCTTCAGTTTGCCCTTGATGATATCGTGGTAGTCGCGATTGCGGGCATAGA
>CAZEEC010000128.1:0-6012 GCA_964511105.1 uncultured Mesorhizobium sp. | reverse complement strand
CCGGCTCCTTGATGGTCAAGGTGCTTCTTGGCCTACTTGTCGCCAGCTTCGCCGTCTGGGGCATTTCCGGCCAAGTCTTCACCGGCGGCGGAAATCATGTTCTGGCGGTGGGCCAGACGCGCGTGCCGGCGAACGAATACCGCCTTGCCTATGACCGCCAGATTCAGCTTCTCTCGCAGCAATTCGGCACCCGCATCACGCGCGAACAGGCGCGCGCCTTCGGGCTTGAGCAGCAGGTGCTGGCCCAACTCGTCGCTGGCGCGGTTCTGGACGAGCAGGCGCGCGACATGGATCTCGGTCTTTCGCGCGACCGGCTCGCCAGCCTGACGGCCGAAGATCCCGCGTTCCGCAATGCCAGCGGCCAGTTCGACCGCAACCAGTTCGAATTCGTGCTCCAGCAGGTCGGCATGCGGCCGCAGGACTATTTGCGCAATCGCGAGCAATTGGCGATCCGCCAGCAGATCGTCGACGCGGTCGCCGAGGGCGTCAATGTCCCCGAAACCTTCCTGAACGGCGTCGCGCTCTATCAGGGCGAGGATCGCACGGCCGACTACCTGATCCTCGAACGGTCTATGGTCGAGCCGATCGAGGATCCGACGGCGGAGACCTTGCAGGCTTGGTTCGACGAGAATGCGGACAGCTATGGCGCGCCCGAATATCGGATGATCGAGTTCGCGAAGCTCGAGCCCGAGGACATCGCCGATCGGTCGGCGGTAAGCGACGAGCAGGTCGCCGCGTTTTATGAGACGCACCGCGCCTCGTTCAGCCAGGACGAAGAGCGCACGATCAGCCAGATCGTCTTTCCCGATCAGGCGTCGGCCGAAGCCGCCGCGCAGCGGATCGAGTCCGGCGCCGCGACGTTCGACGACATCGCCGCTGAGCTTGGCCGTTCGGCCTCCGACCTGACGCTTGGGACCTTCACTCAAGATGACGTGCCCGACCCGGCGATCTCGGAGGCGGCCTTCGCGCTTGAAGAAGGCGAAACGAGCGGTGTGGTCCCCGGAACGTTCGGCCCGCTGCTCGTTCGCGTCGACGCGATCGAGCCGGAAGCGGTTCGCCCGCTCGACGAGGTCTCCGCCGACATTCGCGAGGAGATCGCGCTCGACGAAGCCAGCCGCATCCTGCTCGACGTCTACGATGCCTACGAAGATGCCCGCGCCGGAGGCGCGTCCTTGCGCGAGGCCGCCGAACAGCAGCGTCTCGATGTCGTCACCATTGAGGCCGTCGATGCGATGGGCCGCGATCCTGAAGGCAATGAGGTCACCGGAATACCGGAGGCGCAGGTGGTTCTGCAGGCCGCTTTCGAGGCCGATCCGAATACCGAAAACGCGCCGATCACGCTCGGCTCGAACGGCTATATCTTCTATGAGGTTGTCGAAGTCACCGAAGCGCGTCCCCAGACGCTGGAGGAAGTGCGCGAACAGGTTCTTTCCGACTGGCGGGCACGGGAAACCCGCCGTCTCCTGACTGAACAGGCCGAAGGCATCGCTAATCGGCTCGCGGTAGGTGAAACCCTTGCCGACATTGCTGCCGAGCTTGGCCTGAACGTCGAGACGAAGCGCGGGCTTCGGCGCGGCGCGGACGATGTCGACCTTGGCCGCGAAGGCGTCGCGGCCGCGTTTTCAGTGCCGCTCCAGGGGGTGGAGACGATAGGCGCGGCGGAGGGCAACCGTCAGATCGTCCTGCAGGTAACCGAAGTCTTCGCGCCGGCCAATGCGACCGGCGAGACGCTGCCCCCCAACCTCGTGCGGAGCCACGGCGGCGATTTGAGCGACGACATCCTTCAACAGCTCGTCCGGCGCATGCAGGCGCAATATTCCGTGACGGTCAATGAGGGCGCCGTCCAGCAGGCATTGAGCTTCTAGTGGCTGACCTGAAAGAGCATATCGGACGCGTCGCGTCCGGACAGACACTCTCCTTCGAAGAGTCCCGCCAGGCCTTCGAGATCATGATGTCCGGCGAAGCAACGCCGAGCCAGATCGGCGGCTTCCTGATGGCCTTGCGCGTGCGCGGCGAGACCGTCGCCGAGATATCCGGCGCGGTGGCCACGATGCGCGCCAAGATGCTGCGCGTCGAAGCGCCTGACGACGCCGTCGATATCGTCGGTACCGGCGGCGACGCGTCCGGATCCTACAACATCTCGACATGCGCGGCCTTCATCGTCGCCGGTGCGGGCGTGTCCGTCGCCAAGCACGGCAACCGCGCCCTGTCCTCCCGATCGGGCGCAGCCGATGCGCTCGCCGCGCTTGGCGTCGAGATCGAGCTTTCACCCGCCGAGATCGCCGCCTGCATCCGCGAAGCCGGCGTCGGCTTCATGTTCGCGCCCTCCCACCACGCCGCCATGCGCCATGTCGGCCCGAGCCGCGTCGAGCTCGGCACCCGCACGATCTTCAACCTGCTCGGCCCGCTCGCCAACCCGGCCCGCGTCACCAACCAGCTCATAGGTGTTTTCTCGCCGCATTGGCTTGAGCCTGTCGCCGAAGTGCTGAGGAAGCTTGGATCGTCGCGCGTCTGGGTCGTGCACGGCGAAGGATTGGACGAAATGACGACGACAGGCGTGACACAGGTCGCCGCCCTTGAGGATGACGAGATTCACACATTCGAGATCGAACCGGAACAGTTCGGCCTCCGGCGGGCGCGGCCGGAAGAACTGAAGGGCGCTGATGCTCAGACGAACGCGGCCGCGTTGAAAGCCGTTCTCGAAGGCGAGCGCAATGCCTATCGCGACATCGCGGTGCTGAACGCGGCCGGCGCGTTGGTCGTCTCGGGCCGGGCGCGCAGCCTCGAGGCGGGACTTGAACTTGCTCAGGCTTCGATCGACGGGGGACGCGCGCTGCAGAGCCTGCGTGATCTCATCGAGATTTCCAGTCGCAGCGGGAGTCGCTCATGACAGATATCCTGCGCAAGATTGAGGCCTACAAGCGCGGGGAAATCGCACGCGCCAAAGTCCGCCTGCCCCTCGCCGAGCTCCGTGAACTCGCGCAGGATGCGCCGCCGCCACGCGATTTTGTCGGTGCGATCCGCGCAAGGCACGCCGCCGGACAGTCGGCCCTGATCGCCGAGATCAAGAAGGCAAGCCCGTCCAAGGGTCTCATCCGTGAGGATTTCGATCCCCCGTCGCTTGCCCGCGCCTATCAGGCGGGCGGTGCGGCCTGCCTGTCGGTCCTGACCGACGCGCCGTCCTTTCAAGGCGCGCCCGAATTCCTGACGGCGGCGCGGGAGGCGACCGAACTGCCGGCGCTGCGCAAGGATTTTCTGTTCGACCCGTACCAGGTCTATGAAGCGCGCGCCTGGAGCGCCGATGCGATCCTGATCATCATGGCCAGCGTCGACGACGCCTTAGCTGTGGAGCTGGAAAGCGTCGCCGTCGATCTTGGGATGGCGGTCCTCATCGAAGTCCACGATGAAGCGGAAACCGAACGCGCCTTGAAGCTCGCCTCGCCGCTAATCGGCATCAACAATCGCGATCTGCGAACCTTCAATCTCGATCTCGCGACATCCGAGCGACTTGTCAGGCTGATCCCCGACGACCGGATTGTGGTCGGCGAAAGCGGCATCTTTTCGTCGGCAGACTGCCAACGTTTGCGCAATTGCGGAATCCACACATTCCTCGTCGGCGAGAGCCTGATGCGCCATGAAGATGTCGCACAAGCCACGCGCAGCCTGCTGGCGGCGGCATGAGCGATCTGACGCATGTCGGTCCCTCCGGCGCCGCCCACATGGTCGATGTCGGGGACAAAGCCGAGACGCAGCGCGTTGCGGTCGCCGCGGGTCATGTGCGCATGGAACCGGCGACCCTGACGGCCGTCATGGCGGGTGATTCCAAAAAGGGCGACGTTCTGGGCGCGGCGCGCATCGCCGGAATCATGGCTGCCAAGAAGACATCCGAGCTTGTCCCGTTGTGCCATCCCTTGCTCTTGACCAAGGTCACGGTCGAGATCGAACCGGATGACGCGCTTCCCGGTCTGTCGGTGCGGGCGGAAGTGCGCGTCAGCGGCCAGACCGGCGTCGAAATGGAAGCGCTGACCGCCGTCTCCGTCGCCTGTTTGACGATCTACGACATGGCCAAGGCACTCGACAAGGCGATGACGATCGGCAACATCCATCTCGTTGCAAAAAGCGGCGGACGGTCCGGCGAATATAGACGGGAAGCGCCAGCCGCATGATCCCGGTCGACGAGGCGCTCGCCAGACTTCTTGAAGGCGCCACGCCGCTCGATGCCGAAATCGTTGCCTTCGACCGAGCTGGCGGACGCATCCTCGCTGAAGCGATCGTCGCGGCACGGACTCATCCGCCCTTCGCCGCCTCGGCCATGGATGGCTATGCCGTGCGGGCCGGCGATGTCGCGAAGATCCCTGTCCGGTTGCGCGTCATCGGCGAATCGGCCGCCGGCCGCCGCTTCAACGGCATGATCGGGCCGGGCCAGGCGGCGCGAATCTTCACCGGCGCTCCCCTGCCCGACGGCGCCGACGCGATCCTGATCCAGGAAGATGCCGAACGAACGGGAAACACCGTCACCGCGCTTCGGCCGGTAGCCGTCGGCCAGCATCTTCGCCCCAGGGGCCTCGATTTCCGGCAAGGCGATGTTCTCTTGGAACCTGGCCGTCTGATCGATGCGGCCGCTTTGGCCTTGATGGGTGCGGCGGACGCGACCGCAATCCCGGTCGTGCGGCGGCCGCTTGTCTCGATCGTAGCCACCGGCAACGAACTCGTCGAGCCGGGCCATGCCCGGTCGGACGACCAGATCGTCGGGTCGAATACCTACGGGATCGCGCGGATCGTGCAGGAGGCGGGTGGCGAAGCTGTCAATCGCGGCATTGTCGGCGATGACGAACACGCCATCGGCGCCGTGATCGACCAAGCGATCGACGCGCGGAGCGACATTGTTGTCGTTCTCGGCGGCGCTTCGGTGGGCGATTATGATTTGACCGCGAAAGTCTTCGTCCAAAAAGGAGTCGAGCTCGCTTTCTCGAAGGTCGCCATGCGGCCGGGCAGGCCGATGATGGCTGGCAGGCTGGGGCGGACCCATCTGCTGGGCATCCCAGGCAATCCGGTCTCCGCCCTCGTCTGCGCGCATCTGTTCTTGCGGCCCTTGATCGCGTGTCTGCTGGGTGCCGAGACTCCAGCCGATATGATGACCGCGCGCCTGGTCAATCCGCTGCCAGCGAACGGACCGCGTCAGGATTATATGCGCGCCGTCGCGCATACCGATTCGTCCGGCACCCTGGTCGACGCCTTGCCGGTGCAGGATTCTTCGATGCTCAAAAGTCTGGCGACGGCCAATGCCCTGATCGTCCGGCCGCCCCACGCCGGACCCGCGCCGGCCGGGGCATTGTGCAACATCGTTGTCTTGCGCTCCATTAGCTGATTGTATCTGGCGATTGGCTGCATGTTCCATGAGGGAACGGCTGCGGCCATAGTGCGTTTAGGCAATCAAGGGACAAAATTAAGGGGCTACGCCTCTTGTTGTTTCAGGAGCAATGCCATGAAGAAACTGATGTCGAACATATGTGCGCTGGCGATGCTGGCCTCGGTGGGCTTTCCCGCCACCGCCTATGCCGGTGCTGTGCCGGCTCCGAAAGTTGCACCCACCTATGAATCCTCGTTGGTCGAAGTTCAGCGTGACCGCTGGGACAGGCGTGACCGTCGTCACTGGCGTGGCGACCGCAGCCATCGGCAGCACCAGCGTTGGCACGGCCGGCACGCTGATCGCCCGGGCTATTATCGTGGGCATCGCGGCTATCGATATCATCGCCCTGGCTATCGCCGCCACGGCGATTTCTGGTTCCCGCCGGCAGCCTTCATAACCGGCGCGATTGTCGGCGGCGCGCTTTCCTCGCCATCTACGGGCGTGCGTGTCCGCGATTATGGCAGTTCCCACGTTCAGTGGTGCACGGATCGCTACCGGTCCTACCGTCCATCGGACAACACGTTCCAGCCCTACAATGGGCCGCGGCGCGCGTGCCGTTCGCCTTACTATTGATAAGAATCGAGGCGGCTGCGGCCGCCTCC
>CAZEEC010000127.1:0-6032 GCA_964511105.1 uncultured Mesorhizobium sp. | reverse complement strand
CCCGGATGACGAACCGGCATTCTTCATCGATCGTCTCGAACGTGCCGCGCACGACGCGACCTTCCGCCTGGACGGCGACTTCGGCCCCGAGCCCCGCGGCGCGCGCGAGCCATCTCTCGCGGATGGCGTCGAGGCCATCTCCGTCGCGCCACAAGCGCCAATTGTCGACCCAGGCGTCCGACAGCGCCAGAAAAAGCGTTTCGGCGTCGCAGTCCGCTCCTAGGTCTCGCAGTGACGTGGCCGGATAAGGTGTGTCCGTCGGTGACGATTTGACATTGACGCCGATCCCGATGACCAACCCGTAGCGGTCGCTGTCGAGCATGACCGTTTCGAGCAGGATACCCGACAGCTTGGCGCCATCGGCAAGAAGGTCGTTCGGCCATTTGAGCTCGAAACGTGTCCGGCCCGCAACCGAGCCGCCGTCGATACCGATGGATATGCGCCCCGGGGGCACGATCGCGTCGAGCGCGTCGGCCAGCGAAAGACCGGCGACGAAGCCGAGTGCGGCAGCTTGAGTCAACGGAAGGTCGGGTACCAGTAGCAGCGACGCGGCAAGATTGCCCCGGGCGGTCTGCCAGGGACGGCCCCGTCGGCCACGCCCTGCTTGCTGGAAATCCGAGACGAGCCACAGCCGACCGGCATCACCGGCACGCGCTCGTTCCAGCGCCTCGGCATTCGTGGAAGCTACCTTATCGAACGTTTCGAGACGAAACCCGGCAGCAGCAGCCGAAGGTGCGAGCGCGAAAGTCATCCTGCTTAAAAGAGGCTGCGCGCGGCAGCCTCTGCCATCGTGCCGATAGGCCCTCCGACCAGGACATAGAACAGGACGAACGCCCCCGACGCACCGAGCACGAGCCGCAACTCACCGGCCATAGGCAAGAAGCCGCCGACCGACCGGTCGAACCACATGATCTTGATGATCCGCAGATAATAATAGGCGCCGACGACCGAAGCGATCACGCCGATGATCGCCAGCGCGTAAAGCTGCGCCTCAATCGCGGCCAGGAAGACGTACCATTTACCCCAGAAGCCAGCGAGCGGCGGAATGCCTGCAAGCGAGAACATCAAAATAGTCAGTATGGTGGCCATGACCGGATTGGTCGATGCCAGGCCCGACAATTCGTCGATCTGCTCGACATGTCCTTCCTTGCGCCGCATGGCTAGGATGAAGGCGAATGTGCCAAGCGTCATGGCCAGGTAGATCAGCATGTAGATGATGACGCCGCGCACGCCGGCCGGGCTGTTGGCGGCGAGACCGACCAGCGCGAAGCCCATATGCGCGATCGACGAGTATGCCATCAGGCGCTTGATGTTGCGCTGGCCGATCGCCGCAAAGGCGCCAAGCACCATCGATGCAATCGAGATGAAGACCACGATCTGCTGCCAGTCGGGTGCAACCGGCTGGAAGGCATCGACCGTGACGCGAACGAGAAGCGCGATCGCGGCGATCTTCGGCGCGGCCGCAAAGAAGGCCGTCACTGGGGTCGGCGCGCCCTCATAGACGTCGGGCGTCCACATGTGGAACGGCACGGCCGAAATCTTGAAGGCAAGACCCGCCAGCACGAAGACGAGACCGAAGATCAGGCCGAGCGAGCGTTCGCCGCCGGCGAGCGTCGCGGCGATCTCGTTGAACCCGGTGTTGCCCGTATAGCCGTAAACGAGCGAGATACCGTAGAGCAGCATGCCGGAGGACAGCGCGCCGAGGACGAAATATTTCACGCCGGCTTCGGTCGACCGCAGATTCTCGCGATTGATGGCCGCGACAACGTAGAGCGAGAGGGATTGAAGTTCGAGGCCCATGTAAAGGGTCAGCATGTCGTTGGCCGACACCATGACCATCATGCCCAGCGTCGCCAGCACGACCAGGATCGGATATTCGAACGTGTCGAACTTCTCCGCCTTGGCGAAGCCGACGGACATGATCAATGTCACCACGGCGCCGACGACCGTCAGAACCTTCATGAAGCGGGAGAACGGATCGGCGATGAACGCGCCGTCGAACGCCTGCCCGTAATCCGAGAAGATCAGCATCCACGCACCCACAGCGATCAGCACGGCGACCGCAAGACCGGTCACCGTCGAGTTGGCGCGCGGTCCCGAAAAGACGCCGATCATCAGCAGCGCCATGGCGCTTATTGCCATGATGATCTCGGGGACGATGAGGGATAGGCTCTGGGAGAGATCTGGGGTCATGTTTCGCTTCCGAGCCCTACTGCTGCGCTGCCGTCTGGAGGCCGCCGGCGGCGGCTTCGGCGGCCTCGATCGACACACTGATATTGCTGACCAGCGCCTCGACGGACGCAGCCGTCACATCGAAAATCGGAGCCGGGTAGACGCCAAAGAAGATCACGAGAGCCACCAGCGGATAGATAATCGCCTTCTCGCGCGGCGACAGATCGAGAAGTCCTTTGAGGCTTTCCTTCGTCAGCGCCCCGTAGATGACCCGGCGATAGAGCCAAAGGGCATAGGCCGCCGACAAGATGACGCCGGTCGTCGCGAACAGTGCCACCCAGGTGTTGACCCTGAAGACGCCGAGCAGCGTCAGGAACTCACCGACAAAGCCGGAGGTGCCAGGCAAGCCGACATTGGCCATCGTTAGGATCAGGAGCACAACCGCGTATTTCGGCATGTTGTTGACGAGGCCGCCATAGGCCACGATTTCGCGGGTATGCATGCGGTCGTAAATAACGCCGACGCACAGGAACAGGGCGCCCGAAACAAGGCCGTGCGACAGCATCTGGAAGATGCCGCCTTGGATACCTTCAGGGTTCATCGCGAATATGCCCATGGTCACAAAACCCATATGGGCGACCGAGGAATAGGCGATCAGCTTCTTGATGTCGGTCTGAACGAAGGCCACCAGCGACGTGATGATGATGGCGGCGACCGAGAGAAAGAAGACGAAGTTGGCGAAATAGGCCGAAGCATCGGGGAACATGGGCAGCGAGAAACGCAGGAAGCCGTAGCCGCCCAGCTTGAGGAGAATCGCGGCGAGGATAACCGACCCTGCGGTCGGCGCCTCGACGTGCGCTTCCGGCAGCCAGCGGTGCAACGGCCACATGGGCATCTTGACCGCGAGCGAAGCAAAGAAGGCCAGCCAGAGCCAGAACTGCATTTCGGGCGGGAAATCGACGCGCAGCAGGCGCGAGATATCGAGCGTTCCGCCAAACCAGTACATGGCCATGATGGCGAGCAGCATCAGCACCGAGCCGATGAAGGTATAAAAGAAGAACTTGTAGCTCGCCTGAATGCGCCGCGCGCCGCCCCAAATGCCGATGATCAGGAACATCGGGATCAGGCTGCCCTCAAAGAAGACGTAGAACATCGCAAGATCGAGGGTCGTGAACACGCCGATCATCAGCGTCTCGAGCACGAGGAACAGCAGCATGTATTCGCGCTGGCGATGCGTAATCGAATCCCAGCTCGCAAGAATGCACATGGGCATGAGGAGCGCGGTGAGCACGACGAACAGGATCGAAATGCCGTCGACGCCGACGCGATAGCCGATGACATTGCCGAGCCATGCGTGGTTCACCACGAACTGGAAGCCCGTGTTGGAGGGGTCGAACATCGCCCACATCTGCAGCGACACCGCAAAGGTTGCCAGCGTCGTTACGAGCGCGATCCACTTGACGGCGCGGACCGAACCCGCGTCGCGTCCGGGAGCCAGCAGAATGAGAAGCGCCCCGACCAGCGGCAGAAAGGTGACGATGGTCAGGATGGTGTTATCGAGGTTCATCCCAGAAGTCCCCCGGCGGCGATGGCCCAGGTGATGAGCGCAGCGATGCCGATAATCATGGCGAAGGCATAGTGATAGAGGTAGCCGGACTGGAGCCGGACGACCTGCGCGGTGACATCCTTGACCCGGCGGCCAAGGCCCTCGACGATCGTCTGGTCGACCAGCCAGTCGTCAAAGCCCTTCCAGAGCGCGGTGCCGAGCCAGCGGGCCGGGCGCACGAAGATGCGGTCATAGAGCTCGTCGAAATACCACTTGTTCAAGAGGAACTGGTAAAGGCCGCGATGCTCGCGGGCCAGCTCCCTCGGGGCGTCCGGGTTGCGGATATACATGTACCAGGCCAGCGCGAAGCCGATCAGCATGGCAAACGTTGCGGACCACTTGACCCAGGTGGGGACATTGTGGGCGGCATCGATGATCGCCGCATCCACGACCAGCGAGCCCTGGAAGAAATGCTCCACATGCTCGGCGTGGCCGAAGAAGACGTCATAGAAGATCGCGCCCGACAGCACTGCGCCGATGGCGAGCACAAAGAGCGGGATCAGCATGACGGGCGGGCTTTCATGGGCGTTGTCGTAGGCGCTGCCGTGCTGGTGGTGAACCGGCTCGTCATGGCTTTCCAACGCTGCGTGGGCCGGATCGGGATGCGCCGTCTCGCCGTGGGAAGGATCGCGCGGGCTGCCGTGGAAGGTGAGGTGGATCAGCCGCCACGAGTAGAAGCTCGTCATCAGCGCGGCGAAAACCAGCAGCCAGAAGGCCAGCGAGCCGATATTGCCGCCAAAGGCATAGGCCGCCTCGATGATGGCATCCTTGGAGAAAAAGCCCGCAAAGCCGAACATGGTGCCGGGGATACCGACGCCGGTGAGCGCGAGCGTCCCTATGATCATCATCCAGTAGGTGAGCGGGATCTTGTTCCGAAGCCCGCCCATGTTGCGCATGTCCTGCTCGTGATGCATGGCGTGGATGACCGAACCCGCGCCAAGGAACAGGAGCGCCTTGAAAAAGGCGTGGGTGAAAAGGTGAAACACGCCCGCCGAATAGGCCCCTACCCCGAGCGCCACGAACATGTAGCCGAGCTGGGAACAGGTCGAATAGGCGATGACGCGCTTGATGTCGTTCTGGACCAGACCGACCGTCGCGGCGAAAAAGGCCGTGATCGCCCCGATATAGATGACGACCAGCGTTGCGGTCTCGCTCATCTCGAACATGGGCGAAAGCCGCGCCACCATGAAGACACCGGCGGTCACCATGGTCGCGGCGTGGATCAGCGCGGAAACCGGTGTCGGGCCTTCCATGGCGTCGGGAAGCCAGGTGTGCAGCAGGAACTGCGCGGACTTTCCCATGGCGCCCATGAAGAGCAGCAGGCAGATGACGGTCATCGCGTCGAAATCTACGCCCAGGAACCACAGAGTGGCGCCCTCGATGCCGGGCAGCGCGGCAAAGGTTTCGTCGAACCCGAGCGTGCCGAGCATCAGGAACGTGCCGAGAATGCCCAGCAGGAACCCGAAGTCGCCCACCCGGTTGACGACGAACGCCTTCATGGCGGCGGCCCGGGCGCTTTCTTTCTTATACCAGAAGCCGATGAGCAGGTATGAGGCCAGCCCCACGCCTTCCCAGCCGAAGAACATCTGGACGAAATTGTCGGCGGTCACCAGCATCAGCATGGCGAAGGTGAACAGCGACAGATAGGCAAAGAACCGCGCGCGGTGCGGGTCCTCGTTCATGTAGCCGATGGAATAGAGGTGGACGAGCGAGGACACGGTGTTGACGACGACCAGCATGACAGCGGTCAGCGTATCGACGCGCAGGACCCATCTCAGATCGAGATCGCCGACCTCGATCCAGCGCATCACCTCGACGGTATAGGCCTGCCCGTCGCCAAAAAAGAACGGCAGGAAGACGACCCACGAGAAGACCGCCGAAACCATCAGCAGAACCGTGGTGACGATTTCAGCCGGGCGATGTCCGATGACGGGCCCCGCAAGGCCCGCGACGAGCGCGCCGATCAGGGGCAGGAAAACGATAGCCTGGATCATGCGGTCCTAGCCCTTCATCATATTGACATCGTCAACCGCGATCGAGCCGCGGTTGCGGAAGAAGATCACGAGGATCGCAAGCCCGATGGCCGCCTCGGCCGCGGCGACCGTCAGGATCAGCAGCGCAAAGACCTGCCCCACCAGATCGCCCAGATGGCCCGAGAACGCGACGAGATTGATGTTCACGGCGAGCAGGATCAGCTCGACCGACATCAGGATGATGATGATGTTCTTCCTGTTGAGGAAGATACCGAACACCC
>CAZEEC010000126.1:0-6069 GCA_964511105.1 uncultured Mesorhizobium sp. | reverse complement strand
ACTCCAGCTAGCGCAAGCATGATTGGCAATACGACAAGCGAAGCGCTCACGCGCCTACCCTCCATTTCAACCCAGTTTTCCTATTGAACCAATCACGAATTATATTCATGTAATATCCCGGAACAATCGGACTTGCCGAGCAAACTCCAACCCCCATAAGGTGCTGGATGAGCGCCGCTTTTGGTCATCTTCGGGCTCATCCATCTGGATATCTACCAACATGTCGCTCCCAATGTAGCGTGGGTGAAGAGCACCTCCGCCTATGCTGAGGCAGCCGGAAGCATTAGCTCGTAGACAACGCCCCGGCTTGTTCGGCTCACGGCCGTTCCAGCTCGAATACGCCGAGGATCTCTCTTGGTGGCCCGTCAAAGTACTGTTGGGGCTCGACGACGCCCAGCAATAGCATCCCGTCGTCGGTTACCCCCTCCAGTCGAAGGACCGTACCAGCGGCAGGCTCTGGCGTACTCAGAAGGTAGACCTTTTCGGGATCGTCATACGGCTCATAGAGAAATAGCAGCGTTCTTTCAGGCAGGACGTCGCCATCCGGATACATCGGTCGCCTGACCGGTGGAGAAATTTCCGTGACCCCGACCAGGCTTCGTGAGTCCTTCCAACGCCAAATCGCCGCGCTGGCACCTTCAAACAGAGGATGGACTTCCGACAGGTCAGCTATCACAGCCCCTTTCAGATTGTAGATCCAATAGTTGCCGGATCCAAAGTGGACAAGAAGGTCGCCATCCCCGGGTGCGGGCCTCACTGAAAAGATCGGCCGCTCTTGGCTGCCTGTGAGAATGGCTTCGCCATTGGGTGCGAAGACCCTTCCCTTTGAGCCTGGGAAAACCTGAAAGCCAGCGGGCGGATAGTCATCAAGCAGACTGGGGGCTTCGATTGAAACGCGTTGCAGGTCAACTGTAGCGATCGCTGACGTGGAGCCTGCGGGAGTTACAACTTCTGCTTGCTGCGGCTTGGACTTCCCCATCCCGCATGCAGCGCCCGTGACTGTCAGGGCGATGATCATCGACAGGGTTCTCGCCAGCAGGAATTTCAATGCGCTTCCTTTCCTTGACGTCGGAGCGCCAATTGGCTTGTCCGAGCTGCCTTTGAATCGATGGCCACAGTCGCCATCCCACTAAGTATTGATCGGGCGTTTCGGGAGTTTACACTGAGCAGCTCTCCCCAAGGTTCATTGGTTGGGGATTTGTTCGACTTTGGCGCCCACGAACTCGTCGTCTTGACTTAACAGGGTGACGTTCCAGCCCGAGGTCTCGTAGACCATGAAAGCCTCCGGCAGGGTCGGATCGATGTGTACCGGCGTCAGGGTGCCGTCTTCCAGCCGGTATACGTACAGAAGCGTCGCGCGGGGAGGCGTACCTTCGATTTCAGCCGCGGTCTTGCCTTCCGTTTCGGTGGACGGGAGGTCGGCATTGCCCAGCAGGTATTCATCGTTGAGCCATTGCCAACCGAAACCGGTTGCGTCGTCATGGCCAAGGGGTGCAATGGGGAGAGATGCAATGGCACTCAGCGAACTGGTCGACAAGATACGGTACATCGCGTCCCCGTAATGGATCAGAACCTGATCTTGGTTTGGGCTCATTTTTATGCTGAAAATCGTGCCCTCGGGAGGCGCCGACATCAGGACATTTCGCGACTCATCCACAATCCGAGCATTCGCCGAGCCGGACGCCAGTAGACATAATCGCGGCTGCGTGGTCGCGGGTGCCACTGTCTTCACTACAGCCGTTCTTACAATCCTGTAAGAGGATTCTGCAGGATCGGCTTGATTCGAAGCGGGTGTTGCAACGCCACGTCCAGGTGAACAACCTACCGTAAGAAACAAGGCCAACGCCCCCGCGGCAATGGCATTGAAAACTCTCATTGTTGAGTGCGTTCGCGCCGAGCCTGGAAAGATCATGGGCTGTCCTTCAAGTCTTCAATCAAGGCATTTACAATGGCAACAGCGATGCCCTGCCTCACCCGTTCGTGCCCCGGTTAATGCTGAGCAATTGATCGACGAACTCATTGTCGATGAACTCCACTTCGAGTAGCGCAGATCGCAGTGGATGCCAAGTCGCGGTGTTCCCAGTGAGCCATCGCTGAGTACTGCGAGCTGTTGCTCCTTGATCCCTCGGTCTTATGCACCGTCATCATGCTCAAGGATCGCGTGATAAACAGCATCATTTACGCGCGATGCTAATGCGACGTCCTGATCATAGTTCAGGTTGTCGGTCCGTCGCCTTACGAGAGTTTCGGCTCGTCTTGCTCGGCCGTCGAATCCGTTGGAATGAATGCTCAGCAAGACGTCGGCCCCCTTTTTCTTTTCCTACTCCTGCACGCTCTTTCCCGGGTCTGTACCTATCGGTGGTGCGTGTCATGTACACCCTCAGGTTGAGGGCGTCCGCATCGCGTAGTTGGGGTAGTGCAGATCCCGATCTGAGACCGAAGTCCAAGGCCAAATTCTTCTCCAGGATCTTGCTTGTGTGTGAAACCGCGTGGTTCGCGTTGGATCCGCTCTCGTCCTTGTCTCCTCCGTGGCCCGGATCGATCACGATGATTCCCGGCACTTCGAGGTCAACAAGTGCGGTGTCGGTGTCCTCTCCCTCCATGCGGACACGGACACGGGCGGCGTTGAAGGCGATGGGCGGAAGGTTGACGCGGATTGCGGTGTGGCCGGTTGAGTCGATGGATGTCATGGCCTGCTCCTGGCTAAGGCGCTGGAAACCGGTAACTGCAAAGGCTTCCCGCCGCCGGGTGTTGAGGGCAGGCGACGTGCGTGACTCGATGATCCGGCGAAATTCCCGCAGAAGTCCGGTGAGACCGTCGGCGACATGGGAGAGGTCACTCATCGGAGACCTCCAGGACGAGATCCTCAACGTCCGCCGATGACACGACGTGGGTCCGTCCCTCGCTGTCAGTAACGCCCTGCTCATGACTGCCATCGGCGCGAACGATTCGATAGCGCACGTTCGGCAACGGCTCGCCGGTGTCCTGATCCTTCAAGACGAATCCTTCGTCATACTTCTGCACGCGCGAGCCGGGCAGGGCGATAGCTGGCAGCGTGGCGCTCGCTCCGCCCCTGAACGGCCCCTGCGCCCCATTCACCGTAAAATTCCCCGGGCATTCAAAGGTGATATTCCAGGTCCATAACAATTGCGTCCAGAGGGCCCTAACGAGTTCGGAGCAATCCGCTCATCTCGCTTCGCATAGGTCGTCCCTGTCATCCGCTTCCGGAAGTTTCTGGACCCTTTCTCTGACTCCCTCCAAGGCGAGGTCCTGCATCGGGATCCCTTGCGTCACTTCACACCGATACCCGCGCATACCGACCTCCCTCCAATCGGAAACCGTATATACGGTTCTCGACAGAGTCCATCCGCCATCACTATAGGAAATATAATGCTCTGCGACATCTTGCCCTTTGTCGGACGCGCTTTTGATAGTGAACACCTCGCTTCGGGCATGATCAGTCGCGATTGGATCGATCCCCTCGAACATTCTGCCACCATCTTCCGAAAGGTTGGATGTCTTGAGGACTTCTCGGAAACCGGACTGGTCTCGCAAGAAGAAAATCATTTCGTCCCCCTTATTTCTGGCGCTACTGACTACCTTATCAAGATTACCATCCATGTTGATGTCAATGTCGAACACCACATAGTTGCTGCTATCGGCATATGTACGGATCAAATCCACCGCACTAGTAACAACGCTTAGCTCGGCCACGGAAGCAGAGACATCGATGGGAGGCTGTTCAGCCGCGGGAGGACGAGTCGGAGTGCATGACAGGGTAGCTACCACCGTTGCAAGGAATATACAGCCCAACCTATCGAGACAGGCCGGCACAGGATGACTCATAGCTCATAACCCTCTTTAGACGAGAAACATACTCGCGACGTTCTTGCACCCATTGCTGCCCCCATTTCCCAACCAACGTATAACATCAAGGCGATCGTCGCCGTTGAACCTCTCATATTTTCTATACCCAGACTCCCACGTCAGCTGCACAAGCCCTCGACCTACATAAGGTAATGATCTCTCGACCTCCATCTTCAGTTGGGTTGCGGTGACAGGCGCAAGGCCTGCTATAGAAATTTTTCAATCAGTCCGACGGGATGCAGATGGTGCAGGGAGGGGTCGACCGGAAACCCGTGGTGTGCCACGACGACGTCCGGCCATCACCAAGTGTTGGATGCGACGCCCCCCAGTCCCTACGCAAGATCTCGTCTTCGATCAGATCATCGATGCGGTTCCATCGCGCCTTCGGATCAGACCATTCGTTCGGATCGCAGCAGATCATCCCGAGATTCCAGCATCCGTTTCGGATTGCGCTTCCCGACGGAGGAAGCGCCATTTCTTTCATGGTGCAGTGCTGAGCAAGATCTGGGTTATTGTCGGGAGGACCGTAAACGCCAGCGCTTTCATCCCAAGACAGCCGGAAGCGTCGGGATACAACATCGTGTGTGGAGTCATCGAAGCAATCGCGAGTGATGCTCATGTCACGCCATCCTGAAGCGGATATCACATCAGCCGGCTCCATCGAGGTTGCAAACGCGTCGAGCACCTTGACATATTCACCCGTAGCGCAGGCCACGTAGCCGAGGAAGTGAACGATCTCGTGGTTGCCATATACTCCGCTAAGATTCTGGACGAGCACATCCGCATGGCCATCCAGGTCGAAATCCGGTCTGTCGGCCACGAATGTACGCCCGGCTTCAACGGAATAGAAACAGTCTCCCACGCCGTCGCTGCGGCAAATACTCACCCGGCTGTTAGCCATAGCCTGTATTTCCATCAGGGTCTCTGAAGTCGCAGTATCGCAAGGATGCGTCGCCGGCGCCTTGCGCGTCTTCAAGCGAGTGCTGGGCTGTGCGTGGCATGCGACCATCACCAACATCAAGAGCAATGTGCAGAAGCGAGCCATGCCGTCAAATTCCGGTCGTGTCGAGATCAAAAGAGTTCCGTCCTGCTCGCAATCCGCCCAACTCATTGTTGAAGATATAGTTTCTGCGGTCACGGCCGACATACTCCGGCCAATGGGCGAGTGCGGCTGGGGTGCTGTTGACTTGGTTGGCGTCGGCGAGCAACTGAGTCAGCAAGGCTGCGTCATAGTGATCGGTCCTCAACCCGGACGGCATGCGGTCACTTGCGCCTCCGTCACCTAGAATGATGGTGCCAGGCGGCACAGCCTTGGCGATGAATCACCGACACCCCACCTCATTACGAAACCCATGTAGCAGAACGAGACAAGTTACGTGTACGGATAAAATGCACCCGTATACTCACGTTTGGGGACCCGAACGTCGATACGCCGGGCCATTCAGGATAAATCACCTCAGGAGTGGCGCCGTCGCACAGTATTTTTCCTCCCAGATCTGGCTCTTCCAGTCCCTCAACATTTTGCAAGGGCAACACCGCGTGTACAGCAGCCACGCTCGGGTCATAAAACTCAGACACAGTTCGGCCAAGATCCGACGAGAAAACGATCCTGTAGTAACTCCGACGCGGTGACTCTTCATTGCGACTGGGATCCATCTGCAGAACCAGATCCACGAACGACTCGCCGCAAGCGTGGCTCTCGACGACAAACAGTCTGCGGACATTCTTGACGCCGCCATCGCGCACCTCGTGAGCGATGTGAGTGCCAAACCCTTCGGCCTTGATAAAGTGGACACCATCAATGTTTTCTATAGTGAATCTATAGCGCTCGGTTCTAATTTCCATTGGCGACGCGAGCCCGGGCCGCTTGAACACCTCCACGCCCATCGGGATCTCCGCGAGGGAAGGCCAAGAGAGCAGACACACAACTACGATTAGAACCTTTCTCATCGGTCACCTCAGAGGCTCGTGAGAGTTCATGAGTACGCTATCAAGAGCACGTTTTGGAAGACTCGCTCCCACCGAAGCCCGCTGAAGCCGCCAGGGTGGCACGCCTCGGGTGGACCAGAGAAGGCAGGTCAAGGCCAATAAACCGCGTCGCACGGGGACAGAACAAGCTGCGCCGTGTTGATGCACATCGACGAGATCCGAGAAGCTAACTCCCTCGCTCTCGGCAATATAGCGTCGATAGTTCCCTATCGT
>CAZEEC010000125.1:0-6070 GCA_964511105.1 uncultured Mesorhizobium sp. | reverse complement strand
TCGGCATAGCCGCCGAGCGAGGCGACGCCCTCTTGAATGCGCGCGCCGCCGCTATCGTTCAATCCGATCACCGGCGCGCCGTTGCGCACCGCCATATCCATGATCTTGCAGATTTTCTGTGCATGGGTTTCGGACAATGAGCCACCAAGCACGGTGAAATCCTGGCTGAACACATAGACCAGACGGCCATTGATCGTGCCCCAGCCGGTGACGACGCCGTCGCCCGGATATTTCTGGTCGGCCATGCCGAAATCGGTCGTCCGATGGACGACATACATGTCGTATTCCTCGAACGAGCCCTCGTCGAGCAGCACCTCGACGCGCTCGCGCGCCGTCAGCTTGCCCTTGGCGTGCTGCGCGTCGATGCGCTTTTGGCCGCCGCCGAGGCGGGCATGGGCACGCCGTTCTTCCAATTGTTCGAGCACTGCGCGCATCAGCGGGACGTCCCCCGCACCTTGGACAATGACATCGTCACCGCAAACTCCACACTTAGTATGATCGTCCCGGCTTAGCGGCGAATGAGGCGCGTGGAAAGTCCCGACCGCGAAACACGCTCAATTCCACGGTGCAAACCAGTCGTGCATGGCATCCCGAGCACGAATGCGCTATGCGGCCTGACGAATTTGCTGAAGGTGAAATGATGTCCGGGCCTGAAATCCTGTTCGAGCACCGCGGCGCCGCCGGTATCGTGACGCTCAACCGTCCAAAGGCGCTCAACGCCGTCACGCGGAACATGGTCGGTGAGTTGCATGCCCGGCTGATCGACTGGGCGAGCGATCCGGCAATCGAGGTGGTCGTCATCAAGGCCGCGGGCGAAAAGGCCTTCTCGGCCGGCGGCGACGTCCGGCAACTTTACGATTGGGGACAGGTCCGCGACCCAGCCATCCGCGAATTCTACCGTGAAGAATACCGGCTCAACACCTTCATCAAGACCTATCCCAAGCCCTATGTCGCCTTGATCGACGGCATCGTGATGGGCGGCGGCGTCGGCGTATCCTTCCATGGCAGCCACCGGGTCGCCGGGTCCAGGCTGATGTTCGCCATGCCGGAAACCGGCATCGGCCTTTTCCCGGACGTCGGCGGCACCTATTTCCTGCCGCGCCTGCCGCACCGTATCGGCACCTGGCTCGCTTTGACCGGGGCGCGTCTCGGTCAGGCCGACGCGCTTTGGTGCGGACTGGCCACCCATGGGGTCGCGAGCGAACGGTTGAGCGAAGCCGAAGAGGCGCTGACGCAGGGCAGGGGAGCCGATGCCGTTCTTGCCGCCCTCGCCATCGATCCGGAGGGCGCGACCCTGCCGGCGCTCAGCGCCATGATCGAACGCTGCTTCAGTGGCGACACGGTCGAGGAGATATTGGCCAATCTCGATGCGGCGGGCGACGAATGGGCTGCAAAACAGGCCGCGATCATCCGCACCAAGTCACCGACAAGCCTGAAGATCGCCCTGCGCCAGATGCAGGAAGGGGCGAGCGCGAGCTTTGAAGAGTGCATGAAGATCGAGTTCCGCATCGTCTCGCGCGTCATCGAAGGCCACGAATTCTTCGAAGGGGTGCGCGCCGTCATCATCGACAAGGACAACCGGCCGGACTGGCGCCCGGCAACGCTTGCCGAAGTGAGTGAAGCCGACATCGACGCCTATTTCGCATCGCTGCCGGACGAACTCGATCTTGCTGGCATCGCCCGTATGTGAATTTCATGGCGCTCGATTGACGCGGACGGCGCTGCCGACATACTTTGCGGTATGTTGGGCCGGAAGGAGGAATGCGGATGGCTTTCGCGCGCGTCAACAATGTCGTCTTGCATCATGAAGTGCGCGGCCCGCGGCATGCACCGGCGGTCGTCTTCGCCAATTCCCTCGGCACCGATTTCCGCATCTGGAACGCGCTTCTGGCTCATCTCGACGACAACCACCGCGTCATCCTCTACGACAAGCGCGGCCATGGCCTGTCGGAGGCGACGCCGGCTCCATACCGGCTGGACGATCACGTTGACGACCTGGCGGCGCTGCTCGACCATCTGGAAGTGACCGGCGCGACCATTATCGGCCTTTCCGTCGGCGGCATGATCGCTCAGGGCTTGGCGGCCAAGCGTGCCGATCTCGTCTCGGCTTTGGTGCTGATGGACACGGCTCACAAGATCGGCACGGCCGAGATGTGGAATGCGCGCATCGACACCGTGACCAGCCAGGGCATCGAGGCTATGGCCGACGCGATCATGGAGCGATGGTTCACGCCCACCTACCGTGTTGCCGACAATCCCGATTTCGTCGGGTATACGGCTATGCTGGCGCGCACCACGACCGACGGCTATGCCGGCACCTGCGCGGCGCTGCGCGACGCGGATCTGACGCGCTCGACGGCGGCGCTGAAAATTCCGGTGCTGTGCGTCGTGGGCGACCAGGATGGGTCGACGCCGCCCGATCTCGTTCGCTCAACGGCCGATCTGATCGACGGTGCCCGGTTCGAGATCATCGAGGGCGCGGGCCATCTGCCATGCATCGAACGACCGGCAAAGACCGCGCGGCTCTTGCAGGATTTCCTACGCACATCCGGCGGGTAGCCGCCGGACCTTAATTTCAAGGATAGCACCATGACCGATTATGTGAAGGTAACGCGCGCGGACGACATTGCCGTCATCACCCTCGACAATCCGCCCGTCAACGCGCTCAGCCATCACCTGCGCGAGCCGCTCTTTGCAGCGCTCGAAGCTGCGCGCGACGATGACGGCGTCAAGGCGATCGTCATCACCTGCGCCGGGCGCACCTTCATCTCGGGCGCCGATATCACCGAGTTTGGTTCGCCGAAGGCGCTTGCCTCGCCGTCCCTGCCTGAACTGTGCCGGCAGCTTGAAACACTTCCCAAACCTGTCGTCGCCGCCATTCATGGAACCGCCCTGGGGGGTGGGCTCGAACTTGCGCTGGCCTGCCATTACCGCGTCGCTGTCAAGTCGGCTCAGATCGGGCTGCCGGAAGTCAAACTCGGCATCCTGCCGGGAGCCGGCGGTACCGTTCGCTTGCCGCGTCTGGTCGGGCCGGAACAGGCGCTGAAGATGATCACGACCGGCAACCCGATCGGAGCCGAGAAGGCTCAAGGGTTCGGCGCGATCGACCAGGTCGGCGAGGGCGACCTCGTCGAAGCCGCCATCGCCTTCGCGCGCTCCAAGATCGATGCGCCGCTCGTCCCGGTGCGCGACCGCAGCGACAAGATCGGCAATGTCGACATGGCGGCCTTCGACGACGCGGTGGCTGGGGTCAGGAAGAAGGCGCGCGGACTCGACGCGCCCGTCAAATGCGCCGAGGCCGTGCGCAATGCCGTGACCATGGACTTCGACGCCGCGCTCGAACGCGAGCGCGAACTCTTCCTCGAGCTCGTCGGGGGCACCCAGTCGCTCGCCCAGCGCCATCTGTTCTTCGCCCAGCGGGAGGCCGCCAAGGTCAAGGGCGTCGGCAAGGACGTGAAGCCGCGGCCCGTTGCCCGCGTCGGCGTCATCGGTGCCGGCACGATGGGCGGCGGCATCGCCATGTCCTTCGTCAATGGCGGCGTCCCGGTCACGATCCTCGAAATGGCCCAGGAAGCGCTCGACCGCGGCCTCGGCGTCATCGCCAGGAACTACGACATCTCGGTCTCGCGCGGCTCGATGTCGGCGGCCGACAAGGACAAGCGGATGGCCGCCTTTACCGGCACCACCGATTATGCCGATCTTGCCGATTGCGACCTGATCATCGAAGCGGTGTTCGAGGAAATGGACGTCAAGCGCGAGGTGTTCGGCAAGCTCGACACGATCGCGAAGCCGGGCGCGATCCTCGCCACCAACACCTCCTATCTCGATGTCAACGAGATCGCCGCATCCACCAGCCGGCCGCAGGATGTCGTTGGCCTGCATTTCTTTTCGCCCGCCAATGTCATGAAGTTGCTCGAGATCGTGCGCGGCGACAAAACCGCGCCCGACGTGCTGGCAACCGCGCTTACCGTTGCCAAGAAGATCGGCAAGGTGCCGGTTGTCGTCGGCGTCTGCCATGGCTTCGTCGGCAACCGCATGCTGTCGGCACGCTCGGCGGAGAACGAGGACCTGCTTCTGGAAGGCGCCACGCCGGCGCAGATCGACAAGGTTTTCACTGATTTCGGCTGGCCGATGGGTCCCTTTGCGATGGGCGATCTTGCCGGGCTCGACATTGGCTGGCGCAACCGCAAGGCGCTCGGCAAGACCGCGCCGATCGCCGATGCGCTGTGCGAGCAGGGCCGCTTCGGGCAAAAGACAGGCAAGGGCTTCTACATCTATGAGGAAGGCTCGCGCACGCCCAAGACGGATCCTCACGTGGAGACGCTGATCGAGGAGACGGCGCGCGCCAAGGGGATCAACCGCCGCACGATTTCCGACGAGGAGATCACGGAACGCACGCTTTACCCGCTGATCAACGAGGGCGCGCGCATCCTCGAAGAGGAGATCGCCGCGCGTGCCTCCGATATCGATATCGTCTGGACGAACGGCTACGGCTTTCCGATCGGCAAGGGCGGACCGATGTTCTATGCCGATACCATCGGCCTGAAGACGATCGTCGATCGTCTCGATCACTGGCACGGCAAGACCGGCAGGCAAGTCTTCAAGCCCGCGGCCCTGTTGCGCAAGCTCGCCGACGAGGGCGAGATTTTCTCTGCGCTCGGAAAGAAGGCTGCATGATCGAACTCGCCGACGCTCCCTGGAAAGGCGCCTATCCGGCGGGCATCTCGCCGGATGCGGCGCTTGCCACCTATCCGGTGCACGATCTCGTGGAGCGTTCGGCGGCCATTTGGGGCGACAAGGCGGCTTTCGTCTTTCGCGGTCGGGACTACAGCTATGTCGACCTAAAGCGCAACGTCGATGCCTTCGCCGCCGCCTTGGGTGCATCCGGATATGTAAAGGGGGAGCGGATCGCGCTCTTGCTTCCCAACACGCTTTACCACCCGATCGCCTTTTTCGGCGCTTTGAAGGCCGGGCTGGTCATCGTGCATCTTTCTCCCCTCGATGGCGCGATCGTACTGAGGCACAAGATCGCCGACAGCGGCGCAAGGCTGCTCGTCACGACCAATGTCGCCGATCTGGCTGGAAAAGCCGGGCAGCTGCTGGCCGCCGGCGACATCGAGCGCGTCGTCGTCGGAGCCGATGTCCGGTGGGGGGAATCACCGTTGTCCGGCAGCATGCCGTCCGGGACGGAGCTCGAGGATTGGGCTGATTTTGTGGCGCAGCCCGGCTTCGATCTGATCCCGCCGCATGTTTCTGCGTCCGATCTTGCCCTGCTTCAATATACCGGCGGCACGACGGGTCTGCCCAAGGGCGCGATGCTCACCCACGCCAATCTGTCGAGCGCGGTCTCGAGCTACGACATCTGGTTTGCGGCACATGAATTGATGCGGCCAGGCGAAGACCGTGTCCTCTTGTTCTTGCCGCTCTTCCATATCTATGCGCTGACGGCTGTCATGCTGCGCGCCGTCAAGAATGGCCTGACGCTTCTTCTTCACACGCGCTTTGACGCCGAAACGGCATTGGCCGAGATCGAAGCCGGCGCCACCAGTTTTCCGGGGGTGCCGACGATGTGGATCGCGATCGCGGCCACGCCGGGATTCGAGAAGCGAAACCTGTCTTCGCTGCGCTATTGTGCTTCGGGCGGCGCCCCGCTTCCCGTCGAGATCGCACGCAAGCTCAAAGGCGCGAGCGGCCTCGACATATTGGGCGGTTGGGGCATGACGGAGACCTCGCCCGCCGGCACCAACATCCCGCCCACCCGGCCAGACCGCATCGACACCATCGGGGTGCCATTGCCCGGCATCTATCTGGACGTCGTGGCGCTGGATGATCCGAAACGGGTTCTAGGCGAAGGAGAGATTGGGGAATTGCGGGTTTTCGGACCGAATGTCACGTCGGGATACTGGCAGCGTGAGGCCGACAATGAATCGATTTTTCGCGACGGCGGGTTCCTCACGGGCGATATCGGCTTCATGGATCCTGAAGGGTTTTTCACCATCGTCGATCGGAAGAAGGACATGATCCTGTGCGGCGGCTTCAACGTCTATCCGCAGCTGATCGAACAGGCCAT
>CAZEEC010000124.1:1171-6255 GCA_964511105.1 uncultured Mesorhizobium sp. | reverse complement strand
ATTCGTCAAGACGGCGGGCGAGGATTCAGCCGTTCTTCTTCTGGAAAAGATGCGCAAACTGGCCCTGGCGGGTGCTTTCGACAGCGACAGGAAGTTGCACTGAAAACATTCAGCATGCCGATCCTCCGCACCTCCTTGGCGGTCGCCTTCGGTCTTCTTCTTGACACCGCGCCTGCTTCGGCGTTCAGCGAGCTTGGAACAGTCTCGGTCGAGGAAGCGCAGGACCGAAACGCGCCCACTCCCAAGACGCCGTCGCTCGAAGTGCCTTTGCCCGATCCGCTTCGTCCTGCGACTCCCGGCACATCCCCAAGCAAGGCGGCACCACAAGCCTTTTACGACGTGATGCTCTTGCCGGAGCCCGTCCGGCGGATGCGCGAACGCATCATGGCGGCGTGCAAGGCCGGTGACATCGAAGCACTGCGTGCACTTTTGACGCCCGGCGAAAGTGCGACGCAGCTTTCACTTTCACCGGTCGATGGCGATCCGATAGACCATCTGACGAATCTGTCGGGCGACGATCAGGGCCATGAAATCCTGGCGATCCTCTACGAGGTGCTGGAAGCCGGCTTCGTTCATCTCGACGTGGGCACGCCAAGCGAGATCTATGTCTGGCCCTATTTCGTCGCCATCCCGATCGCCGACCTCACGGCCCCGCAACGGGTTGAACTCTTCCAATTGGTGACAGCTGGAGATTATGAGGAGATGAAGGCTTACGGGACCTATATCTTCTTTCGCGTCGGCATCTCGCCGGCCGGCAGGTGGGAATTCTTCGTCGGCGGCGAGTAGGCCAAGCTTGCCGACGCTGCTCGGTGGGCTTACCTAATTCGCATCAGTCGATCAGATCGAGTTGTTCATGCCTGTCGCCCACCTGCCCGCCCGCGCCTTGGTTTCCGTCTCAGGGCTCCACGCCGAACATTTCCTGCAGAACTTGATCACGACCGATCTTGCTGCGCTCGATCGCGCAATGCTGAAGCCGGGAGCGCTGCTGACGCCGCAAGGCAAGATCCTGTTCGATTTTCTGATCTCTCGTTCTGACGGTGGCTTCCGGCTCGATTGCCGTGCCGATATCGCAGAGGATCTGGTCAAGCGTCTGACCATCTACAAGCTGCGCTCGAAAGTGGTGATCGAGGCGTCTAATCAAGATGTTGTCGCCGTTGCCTGGGACGATGAAGCGGCCCCTTTGCAAACAGATTCAAGCGCACGGGACCTCCGGTTTGATGTGCCGGTCTGGCGCATCTACGAGTCGCCGCCGCCCGCCTCCGCCGAACTCGCCGCCTGGACCGCCTTTCGGGTGGCTGCCGGCATCGCCGAGAGCGGCAGGGATTTCGAGCTCTCCGACGTCTTTCCGCATGATGTGCTTTATGATCTCAATGGCGGTGTCGGGCTCAAGAAGGGCTGCTATGTCGGGCAGGAGGTCGTCTCGCGCATGCAGCACCGCGGAACCGCGCGGCGTCGCGTGATGGTTGCGCATGGAAACGCGGTTCTTCCTGGGCCGGGCACCGGTATTTCGGTCAACGGCCGCGCGATCGGCACGCTCGGCTCGAGCGCGGGCGAAGTCGGCATTGCCATTGTACGTATCGACAGGGTGAAGGACGCGATCGACGCTGGGGACGATATTCTTGCCGCCGATGTGAAGCTCTCCTTATCGATCCCAGCCTGGGCAGGCTATACCCTGCCGGGTTCCGGAACCGCCGACTGATGCCGGACCGTCCCGGCGCTCCGGCGCGCGCCTGGCAGCGCATGCTGTCCGGGCGGCGGCTCGATCTATTGGACCCCTCGCCGCTCGATATCGAAATTCCCGACATCGCTCATGGACTGGCGCGCGTTGCGCGCTGGAATGGTCAGACCCATGGCGAACATGCCTTCTCGGTGGCGCAGCATTCGCTGGTCGTCGAAAGCGTTCTGCGCTCCATCGCGCCCGAACTGGAGCCGCGTTGGCATTTGGCGGCTCTTTTGCACGACGCGCCGGAATATGTCATCGGCGATATGATCTCGCCGTTCAAGCAGCAGATCGGCGATAGCTATCGCACGGTGGAACACCGCCTCCAAGTCGCGATTCACTTGCGTTTCGGGCTGCCTCCGCAGCTCCCCGCGCCGGTCCGGAAGGCGATCAAGCGTTCGGATCAGATCGCCGCCTATCACGAAGCGACCAGACTTGCCGGCTTCGGGATGGCGGAAGCGGTCAAGCTCTTCGGGCGGCCAGCGGGCATTGCAGCAGGGGAGCTTGCGCTTGAGCCCCAAGCGGCCATGGCGGTGCAGAGCGCTTTCCTTTCTCGCTTCAAAAAAATCGAGGAAACTATCGGCTGAACGGCGGCCTTAAGCCGAAGGAAGGGATCGACCGATGGACGAACTGGAAGTGCGAGCGGCCGAGGTGCTCACGCTGGGCGAACTGGCGCTGAGGCAGGCCACTGCGGTCATCGGAGCCTATTCGCTGACCTTTCTGGGCGCGCTGGTGCTGCTCATCATCGGCTATTTCGCAGCCGGCGTTTTCGAGCGCTGGCTTTACACGGGTCTGGGCCGCATCAAAGGTTTCGACGAGACCTTGCGGCGCTTCTTCTCGAAGGTTGTGCGCTATGCCCTTCTCATTCTGGTCGGCGTCACCGTTCTGGCCCAGTTCGGCGTCCAGACTGCCAGCATCATCGCTGCACTCGGTGCGGCCGGCCTCGCCATCGGGCTGGCCTTGCAGGGAACGCTGCAGAACATCGCGGCCGGCATCATGCTTCTCGTCCTGCGGCCGTTCCGGGTGAGCGAAGCGATCACGACCCCGTCAGTGTCCGGAACCGTCGAAGAGATCGGGCTGTTCGCCACTGAATTGCGCGACGCGAACGGCCTGTTTCTGTTCGTCCCCAACAGCCAGTTGTGGAATGTGGCGATTACCAACTCGTCACGCAACCCGCTGCGCCGGACCGAGCTTTCGCTGACGATCGCCTATGGCGACGATATTGCGACGGCACGCCAAACGCTGCTCGACCTGGCGCGCACCGAACCGCGTATCCTCGACGAACCGGCGCCCGACAGCTTCGTCGCCAATCTCGGCGAGGCGGCGGTCGGCATCACGCTGCATTATTGGACGAAGACGGCGGACTTCTGGGCAACGAAGCTCGATATGACGCAGAGCGCGAAACGCGCATTGGAAGCCAAGGGGCTGACGATACCCGTGGCGACACGGCTTCTTCCGCCGCCGCCATCACAATGAGCGGAGCGGGGGATGCAATCTGGCGACCGACGCCATAGATTTGGTCCATGTGCCCGATGCGTCTCTCTTTCGCTGTGCTTGCCGCCCTGCCCCTCCTTGCGGCAACGCCAGCCTTGGCTTGCCCGAACCAGATAGAGATTGCGCGCGGCGACACGCTCTCGGCCGTAGCCGCCGCCTGTGGCACGAGCGTTGACGTTTTGATGCGTGCCAATCCCGGCCTTCAGCCAACCCGGTTGCAGCCCGGCATGATCGTGGACGTGCCGAGCGGGGTCACACCGCGCGGCCAGATCCCCTATAACCGCTCGCATGTTAGAGTCGCGCCACCCATCACGTCGGTCGGTCCCGGCATCCAGACCCCGACCAACATCCAGGGCCGCGAGATCCGCCGCGAACGGCCGCTTTATGTCGACCCCAACCTGCCTTTACCCGGGCAATTTCCACGCCCCGGTCAGCCGGGTTCGCCGGGTCATCCCCTGCCCTTGCGTTAGCAGCCCGCTCCGGCGGCGCGTCAATTCGTTTCCGTTTCGATTGCCGCTCGGCTAATGTCGCGCATCAATCGAGACGCGACATGACCACGACACATGCCAACCGCCCAGCAACACGATCGGTGCCGTGGCTCCTCATTGTCTGCGGCTGCCTGATCGCCGGCCTTGCCTTCGGGCCGCGCTCGGCGATGGGCTTTTTCCAGTTGCCGATGCTCGCCGACAGGGGCTGGGATCGCACGACATTCGGTCTGGCAATGGCGATCCAGAACCTGCTCTGGGGCCTCGGCCAGCCGATTTTCGGAGCCGTGGCCGACAAATATGGCACCTGGCGCGTGCTCTCTTTGGGCGCCCTTCTTTATGCAACCGGTCTCACGCTGATGGCGATGGCCGACACACCGACCATGCTTCACATCTCCGGCGGTGTGCTGGTCGGACTCGGCGTCGCCGCCAGTTCGTTTTCGATCGTTCTTGCCGCCTTTGGTCGCAACACGCCGCCTGAGAAGCGCTCGATTGTCTTCGGCATCGGCACGGCGGCGGGATCGGCGGGCATGTTCGTCTTCGCGCCGCTCAGCCAGGGGCTGATCGATGCCTATGGCTGGACGGATACACTAATGATCATGAGCGCGATGATGCTTCTGATCCCTGTTCTCGCCATCCCGCTCGTTGGCAATTCCTCGTCCGGCACGGTCAGCCAGACGCAATACGAGCAGTCGATGGGCGCGGCCCTGCGCGAGGCGCTCGCGCATAAGAGCTATATCCTGCTTGTCTCGGGCTTTTTCGTCTGCGGCTTCCAGGTCGCGTTCATCACCGCGCATTTCCCCGCCTATATCGGCGATCTTGGCATCGATGCGCGTTATGCGGTCATCGCGATTGCTCTGATCGGCTTCTTCAACATCATAGGATCGCTTGGCGCCGGCGTGATCAGCCAGCGTTCCTCCAAGCCGATCTTTCTGGCGTTGATCTATATCAGCCGTTCCGTCGCGGTGACCGCGTTCCTGCTTCTGCCGCAGACGCCGATGGCCATCATCGTGTTCTCCATCGTCATGGGTCTGCTGTGGCTTTCGACGGTACCGCCCACCAATGCGCTGGTCGCGATCATGTTCGGCACCCGTTATCTCGGCATGCTGGGCGGCCTCGTTTTCCTGTCGCACCAGATCGGCTCGTTCCTCGGCGTATGGCTCGGCGGCTATCTCTACGACGTCTTCGGAACCTACGATTCGGTCTGGTGGCTCGGCGTCGTGCTCGGCATATTCGCTGCGGCGATGCACTGGCCGATCAAGGAGCGCGGCGTCGATCGGCCGGCCCTCGCGCCAGCCGAATAGAGAATCAACGCGCCGCCATATTGGCGATCGGGAAAATGGCGCAGGTCTCGGTCCCGATCGCCAGAAGCTTGCCGTTGGCAT
>CAZEEC010000124.1:0-1071 GCA_964511105.1 uncultured Mesorhizobium sp. | reverse complement strand
ATCGGGAAAATGGCGCAGGTCTCGGTCCCGATCGCCAGAAGCTTGCCGTTGGCATCCATCAGCCTTGCCTCGGAGACGGCCAGCGTACGCCCCTTATTGACGACCTTGCCCTCGCAAGTGACCAGTCCCGTCTTATCGCTGATTGGGCGTAGATAGTTCACCTTCATCTCGACCGTCGTATAGCCTTCGCCACGGTCCAGGAGCGTGTGAACGCAGCAGCCAAGCGCCGAATCGAGCACAGTCGCCGCCCAGCCGCCATGGACGGAGCCAAGCGGGTTGAAATGACGAACACCGGGCATGCCCTGGAAGACAGCTCGTCCCTCCCCCACCTCGGTCAGCGCGAAATTCATCCGTGCAGCAATACTCGCGGCCGGATAGACGCCGTCGACCACGCGCTGCAGCAGTTCAAGCCCTGTATACTGCTCCGCATCGGCATGCGGGATCGTTCCGAGTCCCAGCCGAGAGACATAACCGGGAAAGATTTCAACTTCAGTCATGCAGCGTCTTCTCCGTCTTGCGATTGGCAAATGTCTTCCTGAGCGCGCCGAGAAAGCCGATTCGGCAGTCCGGTTCATCCATGCCGCGCGGTTCATAGATGTGGCGCGTCAGAAAGAACCCCGTCATCCGAAACGCTTCGGCCAAAGCCGTCTCGTCGCCATGCGGATGGGAGCCGCCTTGCAGGAAGGACGGCAAGGCCAGAAGCTTGTCATGCCATGGCTCTCCCGCCTCCCGCGAGACTGCTCGCCCGCTCTTTGGCGAGACATAAATGAGCTCGTCGCGCGCGCCGGTGGCCGCGCATTCGGCAAGGTCAAGGCCGAAGCCCAGTTCCTCCAGGATATGCAGTTCGAAACGGACGATCAGCTCGGCGGCCAGTGCCGGCTGATCGAGATGCTCGAGCACGATCCCCAGCGTCTCATAAAGCGCGCCATGCGGATCGCGTTCGGGCAAAAGCCGCAGATGCGCTGCCAAAAGCTGTAGGCCGTACATGCTCGCCGCATTTTCCATGTAGCGCGCCGCTCTCAAATCGACGGGCTCGACGGCAAAGAATCCGAGATGCTCGTCAAGTCGCGC
>CAZEEC010000123.1:0-6271 GCA_964511105.1 uncultured Mesorhizobium sp. | reverse complement strand
CTTGACCCGGAAAAATTTATGACATTCGATGGCGCCGGTGAATGGGAGACAAGGCAGGCAGCCAGCCGCGCCGGATCACGCATTAGGTGCAAGTGGCCGCTCATGCGGCTTCCAATCAAAAGAAGACGGAGCATACGGAACGTGCTTCGCGAACAAGAGGGTAAGTGGGTAATGAAAAGGTTTGTTGCAGGAATTTTTGGCGGTGCGGTCGTAGCGCTTGGCGCGACAGCGGCTTCGGCTGCCACACTCGACGACATCAAGGCAAAGGGCTTTGTTCAGTGCGGCGTGCATACCGGTCTGGCCGGTTTTGCATCCCCGGATGATGCAGGCGAGTGGACTGGCTTTGACGTCGACGTGTGCCGCGCCGTCGCAGCAGCCGTCTTCGGCGATGGCGATGCGGTTCAGTATACGCCGACCAACGCGACCGAGCGCTTCACCGCTCTGCAGTCCGGCGAAATCGACATGTTGTCCCGCAACACGACCTGGACGCTGACGCGCGACACGACGCTCGGGCTGACCTTTGCCGGCGTCAACTATTATGACGGCCAGGGCTTCATGATCAATCAGTCCGCTCTTCCGGACATCAACTCGGCGCTGCAACTGTCGGGCGCGGCCGTCTGCGTGCAGTCGGGCACGACGACCGAGCTTAACCTTGCCGACTTCTTCCGTGCCAACAACATGGAATACAATCCGGTTGTCTTCCAGGGTTTCGAAGAGACCAACGCGGCTTATGAAGCCGGCCGTTGCGACGCCTACACGACCGATGCATCGGGCCTTTACGCCCTGCGCCTGACGCTGGCAAATCCCGATGATCATGTGGTCCTGCCGGAGATCATCTCGAAAGAGCCGCTTGGGCCTGCCGTCCGCCAGGGCGACGAACAGTGGTTCAACATCGTCAAGTGGACCATGTACGCGCTGATCCAGGCTGAGGAACTCGGCATTACCTCCGAAAACATCGACGAGATGATGAACTCGGAGAATCCAGAAATCCGCCGCATCCTTGGTCAGGAAGATGAGTCCACCATCGGCCAAGGCCTTGGTCTCGAGAATGACTGGGTGGTCAACATCGTCCGCGAAGTCGGCAATTACGGCGAAGTTTTCGACCGCAACATCGGCTCGGGCAGCCCGCTGGCGATCGCGCGCGGCCTGAACGCCTTGTGGACCGACGGCGGTCTGCAATACGCGATGCCGTTGCGCTAAACAGCTCCAACCGGTTTCGGGAGGCGGATTCCGCCTCCCGCTCTTTTGGCGGGGAGGGAGCATTGGCTTCGCAGACGAGTGCGCGCGGCGAAGAGCCCGCCCGCGTCTCCTGGGTAAATGACCCAAGGACACGCGGTATCATCCTTCAAGTGATCGTTGCGGCCGCGCTTATTGCGTTCATCTACTGGATTGTCGGTAATACGGCGGACAATCTGCGGCGCGCCAACATCGCATCTGGCTTCGGCTTTCTCAACGGGCGGGCCGGATTCGACCTCGGCCAGTCGCTGATCCCGTACTCCTCGGATTCGACCTTCCTCCGGGCGATCATTGTCGGGCTCCTCAACACGCTCCTGATTGCGGTCACGGGCATCGTCACGGCCACGATCGTCGGCTTTCTGGTAGGGGTCGGTCGGCTCTCGGGCAACTGGCTCATCTCGGCCATCTGCACGATCTATGTCGAAGTGTTCCGCAACATTCCGCCGCTGCTCGTCATCTTCTTTTGGTATGTCGGCGTTCTCGCGGTCCTGCCCGGTCCACGGGATTCGGTAGAATTGCCGCTCGGCGGCTTCATTAACAACCGCGGCTTCTACATGCCGAAGGTGGTGCCCGAGCCAGGTTTTTGGCTCGTGCCCGCAGCGTTTGTGGTTGCCCTCATCGCGGCGTTCGTTCTGGCTTGGTGGGCGCGCCGACGCCAGATGGCCACAGGACAGATATTTCCCGTCATCCGGACGGCGTTGGCGTTGATCGTCGGGCTTCCAATCCTAGCCTTCCTCGCCATGGGATCACCGGCAACGCTGGATTTCCCGACCCTGGGCGGCTTCAGCCTGACCGGCGGCTGGGTGGTGAGGCCCGAATTTCTCTCTCTTTATTTGGCGCTCTCGCTCTACACCGCCTCCTTCATTGCTGAGATCGTCCGCGCTGGCGTCCTTGGCGTGTCGAAAGGCCAGTCCGAGGCCGCGTTTTCGCTGGGGCTTCCGCCACGGCGCACCTTGCGGCTCGTCGTCGTCCCGCAGGCGCTGCGCATCATCATCCCACCGCTGACGAGCCAGTATCTCAACCTGACGAAGAACTCGTCTCTGGCGATCGCAGTCGGCTACGCCGATCTGGTGGCCATCGGCCAGACGACCATGAACCAGACCGGACAGGCAATCGAGGTGGTCGTGATCTGGATCATCGTCTATCTCGGCCTGAGTCTGCTCACCTCGGCGTTCATGAATTGGTACAATGCCAGAATGGCGCTGGTGGAAAGGTAAGGCGATGCAGGAACACGACCTTTCCTATGTCCGCATGGAGATGGTGAATGCCCAGGCGGCTCCCGAGCGTGAGCGGGGGGTCGTTCGCTGGCTGCGCAAGAACCTCTTCGCCACGCCCGTCGATAGCGTCTTGACCCTAATTGGCCTGCTGATCGTCGCCTATGCGCTGCCGAATATCATTCGATGGGCGTTTATCGATGCCGCCTGGGTCGGTCCCAACCGCTCCGTTTGTTCGACGGAATCACAAGGCGGCATCCAGCCGGATGGCTGGTCCGGCGCGTGCTGGGCGTTCGTCAACGCAAAGTTCGCGCAATTCATGTATGGCCGCTATCCGGTCTTCGAGCGCTGGCGCGTCGATCTGACGGCCGTCATCTTCGTCGCGCTTTTGATACCGCTGCTCATTCCGCGGATTCCTTACAAGGCGTGGAACGCGATCGCCTTCTTCGTTGTCTTTCCCGTTGTTGCCTATTTTCTGCTGGTCGGTGGATCGTTCGGGTTGAACCACGTCCAAACCTCGCTTTGGGGCGGACTGCTCGTCACCATGGTGCTTTCGTTCATCGCGATTTCCGTCTCGCTTCCGTTCGGGATCGTGCTGGCGCTGGGACGACGATCGAAACTGCCGATCATCAAACTGGTTTGTGTCGCCTTCATCGAGACGATCCGCGGCGTTCCGTTGATCAGCGTCCTGTTCATGGCAAGCGTCATGCTGCCGCTGTTCATGCCGGCGGGAACCACGTTCGATCGTTTCCTGCGTGCCGTCATCGGCCTGTCGATCTTTGCCTCGGCTTATATGGCCGAAGTTATTCGTGGCGGCCTGCAGGCCATTCCCAAGGGACAGTACGAAGGCGCGGCCTCACTTGGACTCGGCTATTGGCAGTCCATGGGTCTTATCGTGCTGCCGCAAGCCCTCAAGCTGGTGATCCCCGGCATCGTCAACACGTTCATCGGACTCTTCAAGGACACGAGCCTCGTCTATATTGTGGGCATGTTCGACCTTCTGGCGATCGTGCGCCAAAACTTCTCCGATGCGGCCTGGGCGTCGCCACAGACTCCGAAGTCCGGCCTCATCTTCGCAGGTTTTGTCTTCTGGCTGTTCTGCTTCGCCATGTCGCGTTACTCGATTTACATGGAACGCCGGCTCGACACCGGTCACCAAAAGTAGGCCGCAGGCCAAAAAGGGGAACCAAATATGGCAACTCAAGACGCCGTTCTGGCAACCGGCCGGCAGATCGATCGCACGAGAATGCAGATCTCGGAAACCGACGTGGCGATCGAGATCATCGGCATGCACAAATGGTTCGGCCAGTTCCACGTGCTGCGTGACATCAATCTGAAAGTCATGCGCGGCGAGCGCATCGTCGTTTGCGGACCTTCGGGCTCGGGCAAGTCGACCATGATCCGCTGCATCAACCGCCTTGAAGAGCACCAGCAGGGCAAGATACTGGTAGACGGCATCGAACTGACGAACGACCTCAAGAAGGTTGATGAAGTGCGCCGCGAAGTGGGCATGGTCTTCCAGCACTTCAATCTGTTTCCGCATCTGACCATCCTCGAAAACTGCACCTTGGCCCCGATCTGGGTGCGCAAGATGCCCAAGAAGCAGGCCGAGGAAGCCGCGATGCATTATCTGGAGCGCGTCAAGATTCCGGAACAGGCGAGCAAATACCCCGGCCAGCTTTCCGGTGGTCAGCAGCAACGCGTCGCGATCGCTCGGTCGCTTTGCATGAACCCCCGCATCATGTTGTTTGACGAGCCGACATCGGCTCTCGACCCGGAGATGATCAAGGAAGTTCTGGAAACGATGGTCGGTCTGGCTGAAGAGGGAATGACCATGATCTGCGTCACCCATGAAATGGGTTTCGCCCGCCAGGTCGCGAACCGCGTCATCTTCATGGATCAGGGCCAGATCGTAGAAGAGAACGTGCCCGAGCAGTTCTTCGACAATCCGCGTCATGAGCGCACCAAACTGTTCCTGAGCCAGATACTGCACTGAGATCAGGTCGCCCCGGCGTCATGTTCGTATAGCCAGTCGAGATCCGCGGCGAGGCGCTGCGGATCTCGCGACTTGAGGACGAGATTTCTTGCCATGGCAATGGGACCCGCCGCATGCCAGGCGAACCGGTTGAAGCGCCCGCGCTGTGCGACCCGGAGAAGGCGCGGACGCCTTAGTGCGTCATAGCGCGCGATTGCTGAACCAATGTCGGCATGGGTCGAAAGCGAAACGGAAAGCGCGGCCGCGTCTTCGATTGCCATTGCAGCGCCTTGCGCGGCGTAGGGCGTCATGGCGTGGGCGGCATCGCCTATGAGAAGGCTGTTGCCGGCGCTCCAATTGCCGGACGGATCGACCTCGTAGAGCGGCCAGCGTGTCCAGCCTGGCACCGCGGCCAACAGTTCCCGCAGACCCTCCTGCGGGCCTTTGAAGGGCAGTCCAGCGGATGACGGCGGTTGATCCGGATCGTCCGCCTTGCCCGGCGCGACGGCCACCAGATTGAGTGCGCGTCCCTGATGAACGGGGTAGACAATGAGATGAAAGGACGGCGCGAGAAGGGCTGTCACTTCGGTCGGTGGCAGGCTGACGGTGAGCGTGGCGTAGGCTTGATTCTCGAAATCGACAAGGGCTCGCCAGGCAATGTATCCGGTAAAGCGGGCGGGCGAGGCGCCCCGGATGCGGTGCCGTATTTGCGACCACACGCCGTCCGCGCCGATAGTGAGGGACGCGTTCGACGCTGAGTTCCCAACGACGCTGCCGAACAAGACGTTTATCGCCGGATGATTGGTTGCCGCACGAAGCAGGATCTCCTGCAAGTCTCCACGATGCACGACGAGATAGGGTGAGCCCCAGCGCTCATATGCGAAACTGCCGAGCCGGACAGCGGCCAGTGGCCTGAGCGTCCGCGCCTCCCGAAGATGGACCGCCTCAGGTGCGACAGCGGCTTCAGTGATTTCCGATAGAAGACCGAGCCGAGCGAGAAGCCGCGTGGCGTTGGGAGAAAGTTGAAGCCCAGCGCCGATCGTATCGAGTTTGGGGGCCTGTTCATGAACGTCGACCTCAAAACCCGCCCGGGCGAGAAAAAGACTGGCTGTGAGTCCGGCGATGCCGGCGCCTGCAATCGCGATGCGACGGCTCACCTCAGGGAGCGACCGGCTCTTCGTAGCGGGCGCCCGCCGGCACCGTTTCCTTGGCGCCGAGGGATACATTGTAACGATAGAGTGTTGAGCAGTACGGGCAGACCTTCTCCACGTCGCTACCCATGTCGAGATAGATGTGGGGATGGTCGAGTGGAGGCAATGCGCCCATGCACTTGAACTCCTTGACGCCGATCTCGATGGCGGGATGACCCGCATCATTCTGGAAATGAGGGATTGCGTGGCCGGCCATGGCTGTCTCCGAAGATCCTACCTATCAAGCTTCGAGCGTTTGCAGCATCAGCCAGTCCGTTGCAAGATGCGGCCGATGAAACTGTCGCAAAAGTCTGGCAGAAGCCGGTTCTGAGCCTATGTCGGAACGAGCAGTCGGGTTGATCCTATGAACGAGATGAAGCCTATCGAAAGCAGTTTCGCCAGCCCGGTCGAGAAACTGACCAAATCGCCCTGGGACAATCCCGATCGTTTCGTGAACCGGGAGTTTTCTTGGCTCCAGTTCAACCGGCGGGTTCTTGAGGAATCGCAGAATGTGAACCATCCGCTTCTCGAACGGCTGCGCTTCCTGTCGATTTCGGCTACCAACCTCGATGAGTTCTTCATGGTGCGCGTTGCCGGTTTGGCCGGGCAGGTGCGCGCCGGGATTGCCATCAAGAGCCCGGATGGGCGAACGCCTG
>CAZEEC010000122.1:0-6300 GCA_964511105.1 uncultured Mesorhizobium sp. | reverse complement strand
GGTGTCCGCCTGCAGCGGTACAAGGATGGCGGCGTCTCGGACGCCAAGACGTTTGCGATCGACGAGGGTCTGACCTGGACAGATTCAGCCGGCCGCGTCTTCACGCGCGGGCAGGGCGAACTGATCGAATGGATGAGCGATCGTGCTGCCGCCGGTCGCATGGTTCCGAAGGGTTTCCCTCGCACCGGAAAGTTCAACTGACGAAACAAGGGCCAAATGGCGCCGTTGTTCATTCAGCGCGCTTGGTCTTCTTTTTCTTTTTGTACTCGACGGTTCGCTCGACGGACTTCGTCCTACCGGGCTTCTTTGCCCAATCCTTCTTCCCCGGCTTCGCATCGGCCTTTTGGCCGCGATGCGAAGGCTTCGACATGCGCGCGAAATCGGGTGTGCCATCGACTTTGCGAACGCGGATGCCGCGCTCGAGGTCGCCCTTCTTGCCGATAATGGCGGCGAACCGGTCAGCCGACTTGGCGGCAATCTCCACGAAGGTCTCGTCCGGCATCATCTTTATCGCGCCGATGTCGCGCTTGGTCAGATCGCCGTTGCGGCACAGCATCGGGATCAGCCAGCGCGGCTCGGCATTCTGCTTGCGGCCGATCGAAAGCGAGAACCAGACGGCGTCGCCGAACGGTTCGCGGCCCTCGGCGCCCTTGGGCTCGTCTACTAATTTGACGTCTATCAGATCTTCCGGCGCCGAACGGCCGGCGCGATAGGCGCGCACATAGGCGGCGGCGATCTGTTCTGCGCCGTGCTTTTCGAGAATCTGGCGGACGAACTCCTCGATATCCTCGGTGATCGGCTCGCTCAAGGCTGGATCGGCAAGAAGACGTTCGTCATCGCGCTGCATGACGTCTTCCGCTGTCGGCGGTTTGCCCCACTGCGCCGCAATGCCGGCGCTCTGGAGAAGGCGGCTTGCTCGCTTGCTAGCCTTGTTCGGGACGATCAGCACGCTCATGCCTTTGCGACCGGCGCGACCGGTGCGGCCGGAGCGATGAAGCAGCGTCTCGCGATTGGTTGGCAGGTCCGCGTGGACGACCAGGTCCAGATTGGGCAGGTCGATGCCGCGTGCCGCCACATCGGTCGCGACGCACACTTGCGCGCGGCCGTCACGCATCGCCTGCAGCGCGTGGGTCCTCTCGTTCTGGCTGAGTTCGCCTGACAGTGCTACGACAGAAAAGCCGCGATTGTTGAAGCGCGCAGTCAAGTGGTTCACTGCCGCACGCGTGCCACAGAAGACGAGCGCGTTGCGCGGCTCAAAGTAGCGCAGCACGTTGACGATCGCATTTTCGCGGTCGGAGTCGGCGACCGTCAAGGCCCGGTATTCGATGTCGCCGTGCTGGCGTGCTTCGGCGGCGGTCGAGATGCGCACGGCATCCCGCTGGTAGGCTTTTGCAAGCTCGGCGATCGGCTTCGACACGGTGGCCGAAAACATCAGCGTGCGGCGGTCGGCGGGTGCGGCTTCGAGAATGAATTCGAGGTCTTCGCGAAAGCCCAGATCGAGCATTTCATCGGCTTCGTCGAGAACGACGGCGCGGATGTCGCCCAGTCGTAGCGAGCCGCGCGTAATGTGATCACGCAGACGACCGGGTGTGCCGACAACAATCTGAGCGCCGCGCTCGAGCGCCCTGCGCTCGGTGCGCATGTCCATACCGCCGACACAGGAAGCGACGGTCGCGCCCGCTTCGGCATAAAGCCATTCGAGTTCCCGCTTGACCTGGAGCGCGAGTTCGCGCGTAGGCGCGACCGCGAGTGCGAGCGGCGCACCGGCGGTATCAAAATGCTGTTTATCGCCGAGCAGGGTTGGTGCAAGCGCCAAGCCAAATGCAACGGTCTTTCCTGAGCCGGTTTGGGCGGAAACCAGGGCATCGCTGTCACCGAGTTCGGGACCGGTGACAGCCTTTTGTACTGGCGTCAGGGCTGTATAGCCGCGTTTTTCAAGTGCGGCGGCAAGCGCCGGCAAGATGCCTTCGAATTCGTTCATCAACTGTCTTTCGGGAATGGGTATGCATGCGCAAGGGCGCAATGCTCGGATTTCGGCCTCCCTACTCGATCCTGGCATGAAAGTATAGGCGGCCTTCCTTGGGTTAATCGATGGGGTAAAGCTGGGCGCGGACGATCTGGATGAAGCCACGGTCGCCCGCTTTGACGGCGATTTCGGGAGCGACGTCGAACTCCAGCGGATCGCCGCGGTCGCTGACGGCGATGACACGGCGGTTGCCGGGGCGGTCGAGCACTCGTTCGACGGAAGCCGGGATACCTTCTCCCTTGGGCGACCATAAGAGATCGTTCGGGCGAAGATAGGCTTCCGCCCCTCCGTCCTGGAGTGTGGGAGCAGCGATCATTGCACCGCCGACATCGGCCCTGCCCTGGGCGACGGTGGCGGACAGCCTGTTGGTGTCGCCCAGGAACTGAACAACGAAGGACGAATTCGGATTGCGCGTCACCTGTTCCGGAGTGCCTTGCTGCACGATCTTACCCTCGTCGAGGATGACGACGCGATCGGCCAGATCGAGCGCTTCCTCCTGATCGTGCGTGACGAAGAGGGTGGTGATCCCCAGCTCCTGATGGATGTCTCTCAGCCAGCGGCGTAGATCGCGGCGAACATTGGCATCGAGCGCGCCGAACGGCTCGTCGAGGAGCAGCACTTTCGGATCGACCGCAAGCGCGCGCGCGAGTGCGACGCGCTGACGCTGCCCTCCGGAAATTTGGTTCGGAAACCGGTCCTGAAGCCCGTCGAGCTGGATCAGTCGCAGGAGGTCCCTGACCCTTTGGTCGATGTCTGCTTTGCTGCGTTTGATCTTCGAAACCTTCATCCCGAACGCGACGTTCTCTCCGACCCTCATGTGCGGAAAGAGCGCATAATGCTGGAACACGAAGCCGACGCCGCGCTGGCGCACGGGAATGTCGGTGGCGTCTTCCTCGCCAAAGAAAATTTGTCCGCCATCGGGATATTCGAGGCCCGCTACCATGCGCAGGATGGTTGTCTTGCCCGATCCAGATGGCCCGAGGAGTGCAACCAATTCGCCGCTTCCGATCTCGAGCGAGACGCCGCGCACAGCGCGGAAGGTCTGGAAAGTCTTGACGACGTTTTTGAGAGTAATTTTCATTATTTGATCTCCGCTGGAGCGGTCATCGGCGCTGCAAGGGCAGGCCGGGCGCGGCGGCCGGCGCCTTGGCGTTCCAGCAATACCTTGGCGAAAATGGTGACGACGGCAAGCACTGCCAGGATCGATGCGGCGGCAAATGATCCAACCGTGTTGTAGTCGTGATAGAGGAGCTCGATGTGAAGCGGCAGCGTATTGGTCTGACCGCGAATATTGCCGGAAACCACCGAGACCGCGCCGAACTCGCCCATGACGCGGGCGTTGCAGAGGACGACGCCGTAAAGCAGTGCCCATTTGATGTTGGGTAGGGTGACCGAGAAAAAGGTGCGCCAGCCGGATGCGCCAAGCGACGTCGCCGCCTCTTCGAGATCGCGCCCCTGCGCCTGCATCAGGGGAATGAGCTCGCGTGCGACGAAAGGGGCCGTCACGAACATCGAGGCGAGCACGATACCCGGCAGCGCGAAGAGAACTTGAATGCCGGCGTCCTGAAACATCGGTCCGAAGATGCCCTGAAGACCGTAGACGAACAGATAGGCGACGCCCGCCACGATCGGCGAGACGGAGAACGGTATCTCGACGATGACGATCAGGAAGCGTCTGCCCCAGAAATCGAACTTGGTGACTGCCCAGGCTGCCGCGACGCCGAATGCCGTATTGATTGGCACCGCGATCAGCGCCGTTGCGACCGTCAGGAAAATCGCGTGGCGCGTGTCGGGATGCGCGATGGTCTCGCCGAAATAGCCGAAGCCCAACGAGAGGGCCTGGACGCCGATGACGACGAGGGGCGCCAGGACAAGGAATGCTCCGGTGATCAGCACGAAACCGATCAAAGAACGGCGGATGGCAGGGCGGTCACCGACGCGTGGCGGACTGGCTCCTTGGTGCATGGCTAGCTCCTCACCGTGTAGCGCAAGGCTCGCGCCTGCAGCATGTTGGTGACGGCCAGCATGAGGAATGCGGCGATCAGCATGACGGAGGCGATGGCGGCGGCGGCCTGGTAATCATATTCTTCGAGCCGGATAAAGGTCAGCAGCGCGGTGATCTCGGTAGAGAAGGGCTGATTGCCGGCGATGAAGATGACGGCGCCGAATTCGCCCAGACTGCGCGCGAAGGAGAGGGACAGGCCCGCGAGGATCGAGGGTAGGAGCAGCGGCAGTATCACGCGGATGAAGATCGTGGCGTCGCTGCCGCCCAACGACTGCGCGGCTTCCTCGAGCGCCGGATCGAGGTCTTCGAGCACCGGCTGCACGGTGCGTACGATAAAGGGCAAGCTCGTGAAAGCCATCGCTATCATGATGCCGATCGGCGTATAGGCGACACGGATGCCGGCTTCCAACAAGGGGGCGCCGAACCATCCGTTTGGCGCAAAGAGCGTCGTCAGCGCGATCCCGGCCACAGCGGTTGGAAGGGCAAAGGGCAGGTCGACAATCGCGTCAACCAGGCGGCGTCCAGGAAATGAATAGCGCACCAGAACCCAGGCGAGTGCGAGCCCGAAGACAAGGTTGAAGATCGTGGCGACGAACGCCGACAACACCGTCACGCGGTAGCTGGCAACGGCTCGCTCGGACGAGACGATGTTCCAGTACGCTTCAGGTCCAAGGCTCGCGGCCTTGAAGATCAGTGCGCCGAGCGGCAGCGCGATGATCAGCCCCACGTAAAAAAGGGTGATGCCGAGCGACAGCGGCAATCCAGGAAGAACGCGCCTGCGGCTCATGCCGGTTCATCCGAACTGCGGCGAGTGAAAGTCAGATTCATCATGCGTTCCGAAAAAGAGACCGGCGGGCTTTCACCCGCCGGGCAAATATAGCGCAGCGAGGTGACGTCAACGTTGGCCGTACAACTGATCGAGGATCGCGCCGGACGCGAAATGCTCTTCCTGCACGCGGTCCCATCCGCCGAACACGTTCTCGACCGTTACGAGCCGCACCTCTGGAAAATGCTCCGCGAATTCGGGCGCAACTGCTTGGTTCTCGACGCGGTGACCGTATTCGGCGGCAATTCGCTGGCCTTCCTCCGTGTAGAGGAAATCCAGATATGCCTTGGCGAGATCGCTCGAGCCGCGGGCTTCAGCCACGCGATCGACGATGGCGACCGGGAACTCGGCGAGCAGGCTCATGGATGGCGTGACGAGATCGAATTGATCCTCGCCGAACTCTCGTGCAATGCCCTGGGTCTCCGCCTCGAAGGTGATCAGAACATCGCCGATCTGGCGCTCGACAAAGGTGGTCGTCGAGGCACGGCCGCCGGTGTCGAAGACCGGAACGTTGTCGAAGATGCTTCTGACGAAGTCCTGTGCCTGCGTCTGGTCGCCTTCGAAGGCTTCCAACGCATAGGCATAGGCCGCCAGATATGTGTAGCGTGCATTGCCGGAGGTCTTCGGATTGGGGAACACCACCTGAACGTCCTCGCGCACCAGGTCGTCCCAATCCTCTATGCCTTTCGGATTGCCTTCGCGCACGAGGAACGACGGCAGAGAATAAAATGGCGATGCCTGGTTCGGAAATTCGCTCGGCCAGTCCTCCGACACGAAGCCGCTTTGAACGAGGAAATCAATGTCCGTGACCTGGTTGAAAGTGACGACATCGGCTGACAGACCTTCGCTGATCGCGCGGGCCTGACGTGATGTCCCGGCGTGTGACTGGTCGATCGTCACCTCCTGGCCGGTTGCTTGCTGGTGAGCCGGAATGAACGCTTCGTTGATCGCGATGAACAGTTCGCGCGCGATGTCGTAGGACGCATTGAGGAGTGAATTCGGTTGCTGTGCATGCGCAGGTGCGCCGAACAGGAGAACGGCGGCAACGCCTGCGAGAAGAAGACGCTTCATGACAATTCCTTACCTGGGAGGGCGATTTGAGCACATTCTACCGACCGCAAGGTAGTGCTGGAAGGCAAGCTGTGGATGCCTCCCTCGCTTGCTGAGGTACTATGTTCCAAGAAGAGCGCGACTGGTGGAACAACATCCCACGTCGGAAACCGGCACCTTCGCCGAGGAGGAACCGGAAGGGTCGCTGAGAGTTCAGGAAGCTCAGCAAGAGACGAGGACACTCAATGCATACCGATGATCATAGCGACAAGGTCGAGCATGTTTGGCAACTGTTGGAGAAAATCGGGTTCTGTATGCTAGCCACCAGGGACGGCCAAGAAATCCGCGCGCGTCCGATGTCGGCTCATTTGGAACGCGAGGAACAAGCGATCT
>CAZEEC010000121.1:0-6351 GCA_964511105.1 uncultured Mesorhizobium sp. | reverse complement strand
TTGAACCTGGAGGCCACGCGCTCATCAATCGCGACGACGCCCACTACAAACGCCTCGAAATGGCGGCACGAGAAGCTGGTGTGGACAATGTCTGGGGCTTTGGCGCGCATTCGCGCGCGACATTCAAGCTCGTCAAGACGAAACTTCTTGCCGATGGAGCGACATTCACGGCCAAACTGGCGGGAGAGGAAGCAGTTGCCAGGATCGGCGCGCCCGGCCGCCATATGGTGCAAAACGCGATCGCAACGCTCGCGGCTGCGTACCTGGCCGGTGCCGACATGGCCCACGTCGCGCATGCGCTCGCCGATCTGCAGCCTGAGGAAGGCCGGGGCCAGCGCCATCGCTTACAGCATGGACAGGGCGCATTCCTCCTAATCGACGAAAGCTATAACGCCAATCCGGCCTCGGTTCGGGCGGCAATGGATATGTTGCAGTCGACAGAGGTGCGTGGCCATGGCCGCCGCATCGCGGTTCTTGGGGACATGCTGGAGCTAGGCGAACATTCAAAGGCGCTTCATGCGGGATTGATCGACGCAATCGATCCCGATCGCACGGGCATCGTGCTTCTTGCCGGGCCGGAGATGGGCGCGCTTGCCGGAAGCATTCCCGATCGGTTGCGCGTCGAGCATCGCGATACCGTCGCGGAGTTGCAGCCTGTGCTGATGAATCTGGTGCGCGCCGATGACGTGATCATGATCAAGTCGTCGAAGAGCATCGGCTCTTCCAGCCTCGTCACAGCGTTGCGTGATAAATTTCCTGCCGCCGACATTCTGGCGTCGGGAGAAAATTATCAGGACGCCTGAAGCGTCACGAGGAGACAAGGACAAAAATGCTGTTGCTTCTCGTAGCGCTGGCGGATCAGGTCTCGGCCTTCAACGTCTTTCGCTACATCACTTTCCGAACGGGTGGTGCGCTGATCACGTCGGCGCTGATCGTCTTCATCTTCGGTCCGACGATCATCGATCTCTTGCGAATCCGGCAAGGACGCGGTCAACCGATTCGCGCCGACGGGCCGCAAACCCATTTCAAGAAGGCCGGAACGCCGACCATGGGCGGCCTGATGATGCTGACCGGCATCTTGGGCGCGTCGCTTCTATGGGCGAATTTGTCCAGCATCTATGTCTGGGTCGTGCTGCTCGTCACTTTGGGTTTCGGAGCCATCGGGTTTTACGATGACTATCTGAAGGTCACCAAGCATTCCCACATGGGGTATTCGGGCAAGGCTCGATTGGGCGTCGAATTCCTGATCGCCGGCGTCGCTGCCTTCGTCATCATGAATGCCGGCCAGGCGCCGTTCTCCTCCTCGCTGACCTTTCCGTTCGTCAAGGACTTCCTCATCAATCTGGGATGGTTCTTCATTCCATTCGCAGCGTTCGTGATCGTCGGTGCCGGCAATGCCGTCAATCTGACGGACGGCTTGGATGGTCTGGCCATTGTGCCGGTTATGGTCGCGGCAGCCGCGTTCGGCGTCATCGCGTATCTATCGGGAAATGCGGTCTTTGCCGACTACCTGCAAATCCATTTCGTTCCGGGCACCGGCGAGCTCGCTGTCATTTTAGGCGCCGTCATCGGCGCGGGGCTCGGCTTTCTCTGGTTCAACGCCCCGCCGGCGGCGATCTTCATGGGCGATACGGGCTCACTCGCGCTGGGAGGCCTGATCGGCGCGATAGCCGTCGCCACAAAACACGAGATCGTGCTCGCGATCATCGGCGGGCTGTTCGTCATGGAGGCGCTTTCGGTCATCATTCAGGTTGGCTGGTTCAAGCTGACAGGAAAGCGTGTCTTCCTGATGGCCCCGATCCATCATCATTTCGAAAAGCTCGGCTGGACAGAAAGCCAGGTGGTGATCCGGTTTTGGATCATCGCGGTCATCCTGGCGTTGATCGGGCTCTCGTCGCTCAAGCTGCGGTAGAGTGATGATCGCCGCCCGCTCCTTCGCAGATCGCAAAGTTGCCCTCTTCGGGCTCGGGAGCTCCGGGATCGCGACCGCGCGGGCACTGATCGAGGGCGGCGCCGAGGTACTTGCATTCGATGACAATCCTCCAAGCGTTGCGACCGCTGCGGATGCCGGCGTCACGACGGGTGATCTACGCCTGTCGGACTGGAACGAATTTGCATGCCTCGTCCTGTCGCCGGGCGTACCGCTGACGCATCCGAAGCCCCATTGGACGGCCGACCTGGCAAGCGCCGCGAGCGTGGAGGTCATCGGCGACATCGAACTTTTCGCCCGCGAGCGGCGGCTGACGGCGCCGGACGCGCCGCTGGTGGCGATTACCGGAACCAACGGAAAGTCGACGACGACCGCACTCATCGCCCACATCCTGATGCACGCTGGGCGCGACACGCAGATCGGCGGCAATATCGGCCAGCCGGTGATGACGCTCGATCCACCGATGCCGGAGCGCCACTATGTCGTCGAGTGCTCTTCCTATCAGATCGATCTGGCGCCGTCGCTGGACCCGACGGTGGGCATCCTTCTCAATCTGACTCCGGACCACCTCGACCGTCACGGCACCATGGAGCACTACGCCTCCGTCAAGCAGCGCCTGGTTGCCGGGAGCGACACGGCGATCGTGGGCGTCGATGATGTGTATTGCGAACGGATTGCGGCGCGCCTCGAAGCTGGCGGCTCCGCCGTGGTCCGGATTTCCAAGCGGATTGAACTCGCCGACGGCTATTTTGCTCGGGGGACGGAGTTGGTCCGCGCCGAAAATGGCAGAAACGACCTTGTCGCCTCGCTCGACGGCATCGCCACGTTGCGCGGCCAGCATAACGCACAAAATGCGCTCGCTGCCGTGGCCGCTTGCAATTTGCTCGGTCTCTCACGTGATGAAATTCAGGCTGGCCTGGCGAGTTTTCCCGGACTTGCGCATCGCATGGAGATCGTCGGAACACGCCACGGCGTGGTCTTCGTTAACGATTCGAAGGCAACCAATGCCGACGCGGCCGAACCTGCCTTAGCGAGTTTCAGGCGCATCTACTGGATCGCCGGAGGATTGCCGAAGGAGGGCGGAATTGAATCCCTGCGCGGCTTTTTTCCCCGCATCGCGCGCGCCTATCTCATCGGCGAGGCAGCGCCGGCATTCGCGGCCACGTTGCGCGAAGCGGTTCCATTCGAGATCGCCGGCACCATCGATGTGGCCGTCGCCCATGCCGCGCGCGATGCCGCAGCATCTGCTGCGGGCGAACGGGTCGTTCTCCTGTCTCCGGCCTGCGCAAGTTTCGACCAGTTCAAGAATTTCGAGGTTCGTGGCGAGGCCTTTCGCAGCGCGGTGCAAGCGCTCGACGGGTTCGTTTCTTTCGGAGGGACATCCAGATGATCAGCCGCGTCGATCGCAGCCCTGTGGCGCAATGGTGGTGGACAATCGACAGGTGGTTCCTCGCGGCCTTCCTGGGTCTGATGTTCCTCGGGGTCGTGCTGTCCTTTGCGGCCAGTCCGGCTGTGGCGGAGCGCATCGGCCTTGACAGCTTTCACTTCGTCACCCGCCAGATCATCTTCATGATCCCTGCTCTGGGAGCGATGATCTGCGTCTCCTTCCTCGACGCGCGTCTCATCAGGCGGCTGGCGCTGCTGATGCTGGTCGGTTCTCTGGTGATGATGGTCGCGGTGCTTTTCGTCGGTGCCGAAATCAAGGGGTCGCGCCGATGGCTCCATTTCCTGGGCGTCTCCTTCCAGCCGTCGGAATATCTAAAACCGTCCTTCGTTGTCATCTGTGCCTGGCTCTTTGCAGAACGTGCCCGCTCGAGCGAAATTCCTGGCAATCTGTTTGCGATGATCCTGCTCGGCATCGTCGTCGCGCTGCTCGTGGCCCAACCCGACCTCGGGCAATCGATCCTGGTGGTGGCGACCTGGGGGGTGATGTTCTTCATGGCCGGGCTTCCCTGGATATGGATTGCCATCTTGGCTGGCGTGGCCGTTTCTCTTGCAGCCGGCGCTTATCTGTCATTCGGCCATGTGCGGGGCCGCATCGACCGGTTCCTGACGGGCGAGGGCGACACATACCAGGTCGATATGGGCCATGAGGCCATGGTGCGGGGCGGCTGGTTCGGTGCGGGACCGGGCGAGGGCAGCGTCAAGCGGATCCTTCCCGACAGCCATACCGACTTCATCTTCGCCGTTGCGGCAGAGGAGTTCGGTCTCATCTTGTGCTTGATCATCGCGGGCTTGTTCGCGTTCGTGGTGCTGCGCGGGATCATGATGGCAAGCAGAGAAAGCGACGACTTCTCGCGTTTCGCGATCAGCGGTCTCGTCATCCTCTTCGGTTTCCAGTCGATCATCAATATGGGCGTCAACCTTCAGCTTCTGCCCGCCAAAGGCATGACGCTGCCCTTCATTTCCTATGGGGGGTCGTCGCTGATCGCCATCGCGATTTCCATGGGTATGGTGCTTGCGCTGTCGCGCAAGAAGCCGCAACGGCGCAGCGTGCTGTCAGGGCATGGCTTGCCGCATGCCTTGCCCGCAGCCGAGTAACATGAGCAAAGGCCTCATGCTCCTGTCGGCGGGCGGAACAGGCGGGCATCTGTTCCCTGCCGAGGCGCTCGCACACGAACTGGTCTCCCGGGGCTGGACCATTCATCTGGCGACGGATGATCGGGCAGGGAAATTCGCTACGGATTTTCCGGCTGCCGAGATTTACCAGATCCACTCCGCTACGATCGGCGGCAAGAACCCGTTCGCGCTCGCGCATACCTTCTGGACGCTGTGGCGCGGCGTCCGGCAGGCGACCAAGATCATCGAGGCGATCAAGCCCAAAGCTGTCATCGGGTTTGGCGGGTACCCGACCGTGCCACCGCTTTATGCGGCGACGCGGCGCAACGTGCCGACGCTGATCCATGAACAAAATGCGGTGATGGGCCGCGCCAACAAGGCGCTAGCGGCGCGAGCCGCGGCAATTGCCGGCGGCTTTCTGGCTCCCGACAAAGACGGTCGCATCGTCGTGACGGGAAATCCAGTGCGCCCTTCGGTGATCGAGGCAGCGGCGCTCCCGTACCAGGTCTCGCGCTCCGACGAGCCGTTCCATCTTGTTATCTTCGGCGGCAGCCAGGGCGCTCAGTTCTTCTCCGGCGCATTGCCGGAAGCCATTGGGGTGCTGCCAGCCGCATTGCGTGCGCGGCTCAAGGTCACCCAACAGGCGCGCGCCCCCGATGAGGCTGCCGTCAAGGCGGCATATGGCGAACTTGGCATTGCCGCCGATGTCGCGCCGTTCTTCGACGACATGGCGGCGCGGATCGCGTCGGCGCAGTTGGTGGTGTCGCGCTCGGGCGCCTCGACCGTATCCGAGCTCGCCGTGATCGGCCGGCCGTCGATCCTCGTTCCCTATCCGCATGCGCTCGATCACGATCAGGCCGCCAATGCGGCGAGGCTCGCGGCCGCGGGCGGGGCGATTGTCGAGCGGCAATCGGATTTATCAGCCGAGAAGTTGGCCGCGCTGATCGACAGCTTGATGTCAAACCCGGACCGGACGTCCAGAATGGCAGAAGTAGCCCGATCGGTCGGCAAACCGAATGCAGCCTCATTGCTTGCAGATCTTGCAGAGGCTATTGCGGCGGGCAAGACAGCAAGCCAGTTCAGCCAGGGAGCCACTCCATGAAAATGCCCCAGACGATCGGCGTGGTGCATTTCATCGGTATCGGCGGCATCGGCATGAGCGGAATTGCCGAGGTGCTGTACAATCTGGGCTATCAGGTGCAAGGGTCCGACCAGTCGGAAAGCGCCAATGTCCAGCGCCTGCGCGAAAAGGGAATCACTTGTTTTGTCGGCCATCGCGCCGAAAATCTCGGCCATGCCGAAGTCGTCGTCGTGTCGACCGCCATCAAGAAGGAAAATCCAGAACTCGCCGCCGCGCGCGAAAAACTGCTGCCGATCGTGCGGCGCGCCGAGATGCTCGCCGAACTGATGCGCTTTCGCCAGGCCGTCGCCATCGGCGGTACGCATGGCAAGACGACCACGACCTCCATGGTGGCGACCCTCCTCGACGCCGGCGGGCTCGATCCAACGGTCATCAATGGCGGCATCATCAACGCCTACGGTACCAATGCGCGCATGGGCGAGGGTGAGTGGATGGTGGTGGAGGCCGACGAGAGCGACGGCACCTTCCTGAAGCTGCCGGCTGAAATCGCCGTCATCACCAATATCGACCCCGAGCATCTCGACCACTACGGCTCATTCGAAAACGTGCGCGAGGCATTCCGCCAGTTCGTCGAGAACGTGCCGTTCTATGGCTTCGGCGTGATGTGCATCGATCATCCGGAAGTGCAGCAACTCGTCGCCCGCATCGAGGACCGCCGCGTCGTCACCTATGGCGAAAATCCGCAGGCCGATGTGCGGTTCTACAATCACCGCATGGATGG
>CAZEEC010000120.1:0-6443 GCA_964511105.1 uncultured Mesorhizobium sp. | reverse complement strand
TTCACATTCGCCGGAATATCATCGACAACCAGTATCCGCGCCGTCATTTCAACCCCTGTACCGACAGCCCTGCCGATTCTTTACGCATCGCCCAAATAGGATTTGATCGTTTCGATGAAGCGGGCGACGGAGATCGGCTTCGAGATATAAGCCTCGCAGCCGCCCTGCCTGATCCGCTCCTCATCTCCCTTCATTGCAAAGGCCGTCACCGCAATGACCGGGATCGACCGCAGATCGTCATCGTCCTTCAGCCATTTCGTCACTTCAAGGCCCGAGACTTCGGGAAGTTGAATGTCCATCAAGATCAGATCGGGGCCGTGCTCGCGCGCCAGATCAAGTGCTTCAAGCCCATTGCGTGTGCGCACGGTTTCATATCCCGACGCTTCGATGAGGTCGCGAAAGAGCTTCATATTGAGCTCATTGTCCTCGACGATCATCACCTTCTTGCTCATGAGTCCTCGATTTCACGCGCCGACCAGTTTCGACGCGGCGGAACATTAGCGCTATTTGATTGACGAAAGGCAAATTCCCGCAAGCAAGCTCGAAGCCGACGCTTGATCGCCATATGAGCTCGCTGTAATCGGGACCTTATGAACAGGACTATGTCGGATTCGATGCGCAACGACAAGCAGATGCCCCGCGACGCGGTGGACGCTATCGCGATCCGCGCGCTCGGCTTTATCGCCAACGATCCGGACCTCCTGCCCCGCTTTCTCGATCTGACAGGAATTGCCGCCCACGATATTCGACGCGCGGCCGACGAACCGGGCTTTCTTGCAGGCGTGCTGCGGTTCATCCTTGCGCACGAGCCGACACTGATGCAGTTCGCGGAGGCAAGCGCCGTTCATCCGCAAGATGTTAGTCGCGCCTTGCGCTTCCTGCCGACCGGCGACGACCGCGACGAAACCGGTTGACGGGCCTATAGAAGGACAATCCGTCTTTCGGGCGGGCAGTTTATCATCAGCCGGGTTCCGGCGGTGCTGCAGGATGGCTGACGTGCCCAATTTACCCCAGCACGGCTTTTGCCGCGACTGTATGACGCTTCAACGCGGCAGCAACCCGCGCTGCGATGCCTGCGGCAGTCCGCGCCTTGCACGCCATGACGAGCTTTATCGCTTGCATCTTGCCCATCTCGACTGCGATGCGTTTTATGCCGCCGTCGAAAAGCGAGACAATCCCGACCTTGTCGATAAGCCGGTGATCATCGGCGGAGGCAAGCGCGGAGTCGTGGCCACCGCCTGCTATATCGCGCGGATCAATGGCGTCAGATCGGCCATGCCGATGTTCAAGGCCCTCGAAGCCTGCCCCAACGCCGTCGTCATCAAGCCCGATATGGACAAATATGTCCGCGTCGGCCGCGAGGTGCGCGAGATGATGATGGCACTCACGCCGCTGGTCGAACCGTTGTCGATCGACGAGGCGTTCCTGGATCTCAGGGGCACCGAGGCGCTGCACGGGCGGCCGCCGGCGCTGGTGCTCGGGCAATTCGTGCTCGACATCGAACGCGAGATCGGCATCTCCGTTTCGATCGGGCTGTCCTACTGCAAGTTCTTGTCCAAGATCGCATCGGATCTGAACAAGCCGCGCGGCTTTTCAGTAATCGGCGAAGCCGAGGCGCTTGGTTTTCTAGCCAGTCAACCGGTATCGATAATCTGGGGCGTGGGAAAAGCTTTCGCGGCGGTCCTCGAACGAGACGGCCTGAAGACAATCGGGCAGTTGCAGACGATGGAGCGCGGCGACTTGCTGCGCCGCTACGGCACGATGGGCGAGCGGCTCTACAGGCTGTCCCGCGGCGAGGATGTGCGGCGCGTCACCGGCGACCGGCGGGCCAAGAGCGTCTCGACGGAGACGACATTTTTGGCCGATCTATCGCGTGGCGAGGATTTGATCCCGGCGCTGCGCGCGTTGAGCGAATCGGTTTCACGGCGCTTGAAGAAGCAGGAACTTGCCGGCCGCACGGTGACGCTCAAACTGAAGACGAGCGACTTCAAGACGCGCACGCGCAACCGCGCCCTATCCGCGTCGACTCAGCTCGCCGAACGCATCTTCCAAATCGGTCTCGACATGCTGAAGCATGAACTGGACGGAACCCCCTTTCGGCTGCTGGGCATTGGGGTCGGTGACCTGACCGATGCGGCGCGCGCCGACCCGCCCGACCTGGTCGACCAGTATGGCGCCAAGGCTGCCAAGGCGGAGATCGCCATCGATCGGCTGCGCGAAAAATTCGGCAACGGGATCGTGCAAACCGGCTACACTTTCGGACGCTCCCGCACCGGACATCCGGCTCGCGAGAGCTGAATCGCCGAGAGATTTCAGATCAGTTCGACGTCGACCACGCCTGGGACGGCCTTCATCGCAGATGCGATCTGCGGCGATAGACGATAGCGATCGGCAAGTTCGATCTCGATTTCGCACTGGCCGCCGTCGCGGATGACAACAAAGCTGACGTGACCCTCGCCGCGTTGACTCAGTTGGCCCGACAGCATGCTCAAAGGCGCAGGGTCGCGAAGGAAGATGCGCAACGCCTTCTGGATGCGGCTTGCCTCCTCTTCGAGCGAATGCATGGTCTGTACCCGCAAATTGACGCCCTCCGGCCTGTTTTCGGCGGCGACGGTGACGACTACGGATTTGCCGGGTTCGAGCAACTCTCGATACTGGCCAAGCGTTTCCGAAAACAAAACCGCCTCATATTGGCCAGTCGCGTCGGAGAGTTGGAGGATCGCCATCTTGTTGCCGGTCTTGGTCCGCCGCTCCTGTCGGGAGGTGATCGTGCCGGCGAGGCGGCCGGCAGAGGCACCGCGCTTCACCGCCATCTGGAAATCCATCCAACTCTGGACGCGGAGCTTGTCGAGCGTCCTCTTATACTCATCGAGCGGATGGGCAGACAGATAGAAGCCCACCGCATTAAACTCGCGGTGCAGACGTTCGGCAGGCAGCCACGGTTCAGCCGGTGAAAAATGCAGTTTTTCGGGCTCTGCGTTCAACACCTGTCCAAAGATGTCGGCCTGTCCGCTGGCGGCGTTCTCGCTTGCACGCGCCGCAAGTCCCATCATGCGTTCGATCCCGCCGGCAAGGAGCGCCCTATCATGACCGAAACAATCAAATGCGCCAGCGGCGATCAGACTTTCGAGAACCCGCTTGCCGACGATCTTCGGATCGATGCGGCTGCAGAAATCCTCCAGGCTCTGGAACGGCTTTTCGTTGCGCAGCGCGACGATGTGATCGACAGCGCCCTCACCCACGCCCTTGATCGCCGCCAGCGCATAAAAAATCCTGTTCTCGCCGACCTCGAAGGCGCGATGGCTGGTCAAGACCGACGGTGGCACGACTTCGATTCCAAGACGCAGAGCATCCTGCCGGAAATCAGACAGTTTCTCAGCATTGCTCATGTCATAGGTCATCGACGCCGCCAGGAACTCAGCCGGATAATGCGCTTTCAGATAGGCGGTCTGATAGGAGACGATGGCATAGGCGGCGGCGTGCGACTTGTTGAAGCCGTAGTCGGCGAACTTGGCCAGCAGGTCGAAAATGAAATTCGCCTGCGGTTTGGAGACACCGCGCTCAATCGCCCCTTCGACGAAACGGACCCGCTGCTTGTCCATCTCGGCGCGGATCTTCTTGCCCATCGCTCGCCGGAGAAGATCGGCTTCGCCGAGCGAATAGCCTGCCAGTTCCTGAGCGATCTGCATCACCTGTTCCTGGTAGACGATGACCCCTTGTGTTTCCTTGACGAGATGGTCGATCTTGGGATGGATCGAGGCGATTTCCTCGTCGCCGTGCTTGCGGGCGTTGTAGGTCGGGATGTTCTCCATCGGGCCCGGTCGGTAGAGAGCGACCAGCGCGATGATGTCTTCGATACAGTCGGGCTTCATGCCAAGCAGCGCCTTGCGCATGCCGGCCGACTCCACCTGGAAGACACCAACGGTCTCGCCGCGCGACAGCATGGCGTAGGAGTCGGCGTCGTCGAGCGGAAGGCGCGCCAAATCGATATCCACGCCGCGGCGGCGAATGAGCTTTACCGCGGTGTCGAGCACGGTGAGCGTCTTGAGGCCGAGGAAATCGAATTTCACCAGGCCGGCCTGCTCGACCCACTTCATGTTGAACTGCGTCACGGGCATGTCCGAACGTGGGTCGCGGTACATCGGAACCAGTTGGGACAGCGGGCGGTCGCCGATGACAATGCCGGCGGCATGCGTCGAAGCATGGCGATAGAGGCCTTCGAGCTTCATCGCCGTGTCGAGGAGGTTCTGGACGACCGGTTCCTTTTCCACTTCCTCGGCGAAGCGTGGCTCGGACTCGATCGCATCCTTGAGTTTGACCGGATTGGCGGGGTTGGCCGGAACCATCTTGCAAAGCCGGTCGACCTGCCCATAGGGCATCTGGAGGACGCGGCCGACATCGCGCAATACGGCCCGCGCCTGCAAGGTTCCGAAGGTGATGATCTGGCCGACCTGATCGCGACCGTACTTCTCCTGGACGTAGCGGATCACCTCCTCGCGCCGATCCTGGCAGAAGTCGATGTCGAAGTCGGGCATCGACACGCGGTCAGGGTTCAAGAAGCGCTCGAAAAGAAGCGAAAAGCGCAGGGGATCGACGTCGGTAATGGTTAGCGCATAGGCAACCAGAGAGCCTGCACCGGAGCCGCGGCCGGGCCCAACTGGGATCGCCTGGGTTTTCGCCCATTTGATAAAATCGGCGACGATCAGGAAATAGCCCGGGAATTTCATCCGGGTGATGATGCCGATCTCGAATTCCAGCCGGTCGTTATAATCCTGCTCGGTAAAGCCTTCGGTCGGTCCGTGGTCAGCAAGGCGAATCGCGAGGCCTTCGCGCGCTTGCCGCGCCAATTCATCGGCTTCGGCCTGCAAAGCGGATTCGGCGTCGGCGCTATCGGGGCCCGTAAAGCGCGGCAGGATCGGATTGCGCGTCTGCGGATAATAGGAGCAGCGGCGGGCGATTTCGACCGTGGATACGATCGCCTCAGGCAAATCCGCAAACAGCGCCACCATTTCCGCCTGCGAGCGCAAATGGTGGTCGGGCGTCAGACGGCGGCGGTCATCCACCGCCACCACCGAGCCTTCCGCTATGGCCAGCAACGCGTCATGCGCCTCATAGTCGTCAGAGGTCGGAAAGAACGCTTCATTCGTGGCAACCAACGGCAGATGATGCGTATAGGCGAGATCGACGGTTACTTCCTCGACCTTGCGGTCATAGCCCCGAAAACGCTGGAGCTCGACATAAAGTTTGTCGCCGAAGATGTCATGCAGACGCAACAACCGCCCTTCTGCAATGGCCTGATGATCAGTCTTCAATGCCGCGCCGATCGGCCCATCTTCTCCGCCGGTCAGACAGACAAGTCCCGCTGAAAGGGGTTGAAGCCAGTCAAATTCGGCATGGGCGGCCGCTCCCGCAGGAACGTCGAGATAGGCGCGGGACACGAGGCGGACAAGGTTGGAATAGCCTTCCTCGGTCGCGGCGAGCAGCAGCAGCGGATGCGTCTCGGATCGCTGCTGGCGGCGGGACTGGCGTTGACCAGTGTCGCCAGGATTGTCGAAGGCGACATCCAGTTGGCAGCCGATGATCGGCTGGACGCCATCCTTGACCGCCTTTTGGGCGAATTCCAGCGCGCCGAACAGATTATTGGTGTCGGTGACAGCGATAGCGGGCGCTTGCTCCCGGACCGCGTGGCCAATGATCTTGGTCAACGGCAAGGCGCCTTCGAGCAAGGAGTAGGCAGAGTGGACGCGCAAGTGGATGAAGTGGGCGTCAGCCATAAGAACTCTCGCTTGCAGCTTTTGGGATTCTCGCGGCTATTGTCTGGATCGCAGCGTCGCCTGTCCAGCGCCGCAATCGATATCCACCGCCTTGTCAGCGGGTGTCCTATCGGGCATGCAAGCATCAGTCAAAATGCATTCGCTCGACGAAGCTGGGAGAGAAGACATGAGAACACGCGCCGCCGTCGCCGTCGCAGCAGGCAAGCCGCTCGAGATCATGGAGGTGGACCTCGAAGGGCCGCGCGCAGGTGAAGTGTTGATCGAGATCAAGGCCACCGGCATCTGCCACACCGACGAATTTACCCTGTCGGGCGCCGATCCGGAAGGCATCTTTCCCGCCATCCTCGGCCATGAGGGCGCTGGCGTGGTCGTCGATGTCGGTCCGGGCGTCACGTCCGTCAAGAAGGGCGACCACGTCATCCCGCTCTACACGCCCGAGTGTCGATCCTGCCCGTCCTGCCTATCGCAAAAGACCAATCTTTGCACGGCGATCCGCGCGACGCAGGGCCAGGGCCTGATGCCGGACGGGACCAGCCGCTTCTCGATCGGCAAGGACAAGATCTTCCATTACATGGGCTGCTCGACCTTCGCCAACCACACGGTCCTGCCGGAGATCGCAGTCGCCAAGGTCAATCCGGACGCCCCCTTCGACAAGATCTGCTATATCGG
>CAZEEC010000119.1:0-6490 GCA_964511105.1 uncultured Mesorhizobium sp. | reverse complement strand
CCACAAACCCCTCCACCGCCGCGGCCACCCGCTGGCGTGCTTCCGCTCCGAGCGGCAGGATCGGTCGCGGTGGCTGTGCCTTGCCGAGATCGAGCAGTTCAAGGAGCACATACATGACGCGCAGGCTCCCATAGGTCTTGAACGTCTGCCATAGCGGCGCCAGCATCTTGTCGAGGCGCCGCACCTCATCGGCGTCACCGGCCTGGGCCGCGCGCAGGAGCGCGAGGGCCTGACGCGGAAGCAGGCCGCCCAGAACGGAGTAAAAGGCCTCGGCGCCGGCCAGCATCGCGTCGCCCATGCCCCAGTCGCCGCTATAGCCGATGGCAAGATCGGTGCGGGCGCGCAGCGCCGCCAGTTCGCCCGCATAATCCCCGTCCGCCGGCAACGGCATCTTGACCGCCCGGATCGTCGCCACGCCGGACAGCCGCTCGAGAAGGGCAGGCTTGAAGGTGAAATGGGTGGTGCCCGGATTGTTGTAGACGCAAAGCGGCAGGGCGGTGACCGCGGCGACGGAGCGGTAATGCTCGTAGACCTCATCGTCGGTCAGCGGCGTATAGGAGACCGGAGCCAGCAAGAGCCCGTCGGCGCCGGCGGCTGCCGCGTCGCGCGCCAGGTCCTGCGCGGCATCGGTGCGCAGCGCACCCACGCCCACCACGAGCGGCACGCGCCCGGCAACGCACTCGACCGCCGCCGTGACCGCGCGGCGGCGCTCCTCCCGCGTCAGATAGGCATAGACGCCGGTCGAGCCGAGCAGCCCAATCGAGTCGACCCCCGCCTCGCACAAGCGCTCCGTCAAAGCCCCGAGCGTCTCGGTGTCGACGCTGCCCCGCTCGTCGGTCGGGGTCAGCGGAAAGGCCGACAGGCCATGGAAGGGAGACACGTCGGACAATGGCGGATCCTCCGGCAGTAGCTGAAACTGAAACCTAGGTCGTTCTCGCCTCGACGACGGCGTCGATCGCGCGTTTCAGCTCGTCGCGCACCGACTCCGTCGCGGCCATCACCTGATCCATCTTCAGGAAATCGAGGACGCGGAAGTCGCAGACCGGCGGCCTCAGCAGGATCTGCGGCGGGCAGAGCGTCAGGTTGTGCGCGATGATCGACTGCATCATGATCTGGCTGGTCCCGAACAGGAGATCGATCGCGTCGGGGCCCTTCTGCGTCGCCTTGGTCGGGTAGCCGACCACGTCGACCGCGATCACGATATCGACCTTGCCTTGCAGCAGGTCGAAGGGCACCGGATCGTAAAAACCGCCATCGATCAGCAATCTGCCGTCGCGATTGACGGGGCGGAAGACGGCCGGAAGTGCCGCCGAGGCGGCCAGCGCGGAGCGCAGATCGCCGCTGTCGAGCACCGCCAGATCATGGCCGAAATAATCGGTCCCGGTCACTTTCAGCGGGATCTGCAACTGCTCGAACGTTTCCGGAATTTCCGACGGCAGGAAGGATGTCAGGATCCGCTCCAAATTGAACTGCCCGAGCCGGATGCCCCCTTGCAGCATCTCGGCGAAGGATTGCGGGCGCGAGCGCCACAGCCGGGTCACCACTTCACCCCGCTTGCCGAGGACGCCTTGGGCGAAGTCGCGAATGTCCGCGCCCTCCATGCCGGCCGCCATGCCCGCGCCCATGATAGCGCCGATCGACGAGCCCGCGATCATCGTGGGACGGATGCCGAGTTCGTCCAGCGTCTCGATCACATGGATATGGGCAAGTCCGCGTGCGCCGCCGCCGCCGAGCGCCAGCCCGAAGCTCGGCCCGCCTTGCGGCGCGGGGCGGGCCGCTTCGTTTTCGATCAGCGTCGGGACAACCGCATCCATGGCGTCAGCCTCAATTGGACCTGTCGGATTCGTCATCTTCGGTCCTCGGCCCGATCACAAGACGTGACGGCTCGGCGCTCAGTAGGCGCTCTGCCGACGATCTTACCTGATTGAGCGTGACCGCTTCAATGTCGCCGACCCGGGTTTCGATATAGTCGATGCCGAGATCGTCACGCTGGAGCTCCAGCAAGGTGCGGGCGATCGACACCGACGAATCGAGATTGTTGATCGCATAGGCGCCGATCACATAGGTCTTGGCCTTTTCCAACTCCTCTGGCGTTGGCCCCTCGGCGACGAACTTGGCGATCTCGTCCTCGATCACCGCCAGCGCCTCTTGCACCTGGTCGGCGCGCGTCGAAGTCGAGATGCCCAACGCGCTCGATAGGTCGCGGTTCTGCAGCCAGGAGCCGATGCCATAGGTCAGGCCGCGCACTTCGCGCACTTCGGTGAACAGACGTGAGGAAAACGTGCCGCCGCCCAGAATGTGGTTCATCAGATAGGCCGCGAAAAACTCGGGATCGTCGCGCTCGATGCCGGGATAGACGAGTTGCAGCGTGCTTTGCGGCAGCGCGAATTCATAATGCACCTCTTGGCCAAGCCTCGGGTCGACGCGCGGGATGTCCTTCAATTGTGCATCCTCGGGCAGATCGCCGAACACCCGATCGAGATCGGCCTTGAGCGTTTCGGCATCGATCGCGCCGACCACCGCCACATACAGATTCGATCTGGCCAAAAGAGCGGCATGGGCCGCCTCCAGGTCCTGCGGCGTCACCGTGACGATCGTCTCCTCAGTCCCCTCGCGTTCTTGCGCATAAGGGTGATCAGCGTAAAGCGCGCGCGAGAATTCGCGCATGCCCTGGCGCTGCGGATCGCGCGAGTTGGCGCGGATACCGGTCAGGACCTGCTGGCGGATGCGCTCGACCGGAGCGTCGTCGAAGCGCGGCTCGTTGACGGCGAGCGCCAGAAGATCGAGCGCCTCGTCCTTGTTGTCGGACAAGAGCCGCATCGATCCGTAAAGCGCGTCCGCCGTGGCGTTGAACGACATTTCCGCGCCCGCATTGTCGAGCGCCTCCTGGAAAGCATTCGACTCCAGTTCGCCGGCCCCCTCGTCGAACAGCCCGCTCATCAGATTGACGAGCCCGCCCTTGCCGTCCGGGTCCTGGATCGTCCCGCCTTCGAAGGAAAAATTGATGGCGATCATCGGGATCGTGTAGTCCTCGACAAGCCAGGCCGTGACGCCGCTGTCGGAGCGCACTTCCTGAATGTCGACGGCCGCCTGTGCCGGCCAGGCAAGTCCAAGCGCCAGCACCGCCGCGCCCATCGTCTTCGCCAGATTGGTGGTCAGTGCCGGCATGAAAGATCCTTTGCCTGTGTTCAACGGGAAGCTCATGAGCGACCCCCCTCTTGCGGCAGGAGATAGCCCGTCACCGCCCGGTCCTGGTCGAGATAGTTTTGCGCTGCCGCCTGGATGGCGTCGGCCTCGACGGCGCGAATGCGCTCCGGCCATTCTTCGACATCGTCGACGGTGGAGCCTGTGGTCAGCGCGGACCCATACATATTGGCCATCCCCGACTGGTTGTCGCGCGCGAAGATGATCGAGCGCAGATAGCGGTTCTTCGCCGCTTCGAGCTCTTCGGCGGTGACGCCCTCTTCGGCGATCCTGGCGATTTCGATGTCGGTTTCGCGCTCGACATCCTCGAGCGTGGCCGTGCCGCGCGGCGCGCCATAGACGCCGAAGACGGTGTCGTCGAGCGCCGTGCCGCGGAACCAGGCGCCGGCCGAGGTGGCGATACCCTTTTCGACCACCAGCGCCTGATAGAGCCGCGAGCGGATGCCGCCGCCGAGGATCTCGGCCAGCAGATCGAGCGCTTCGGCTTCGCCGTCATCGGCGGTCGTATAGGACGGCACCACCCAGGTCTTGGAATAAGCGGGCACCGTCACGCGCTCGTCGCGATAGGTGACGGTGCGCTGGGTGCGCTGCGGCGGCTCTTGCGTACGCAGGCGCTGGCCCAGTTCCCGATTGGCCGGAATTGGCCCGTAATGACGTTCGGCGAGCTCGCGCACCTGGTCGACATCGACGTCGCCCGCGACGACCAGAACGGCGTTGTTGGGCGCGTAGTAGCGCTGGTAGAATTCGAGCGCGTCGGCGCGGTTCAGCTGCTCGATCTCGTGCATCCAGCCGATGATCGGCACCCCGTAGCCGTGATTTTGCCACAGCGTTGCATTGACCGATTCGCTCAGGATCGAATTGGGTTGCGTCTCGATGCGCGAATTGCGCTCCTCGATCACCACCTGGCGCTCGGGATCGACCACCTCGTCGGTCAGCACGAGCCCGGTCAGCCGATCCGCCTCGAACGCCATCATGGTTTCCAGATGCTCGGGCGCGATCTGCTGGAAATAGGCGGTGTAGTCGTAGGAGGTGAAAGCGTTCTCGCGGCCGCCGACCTCGGCGATGCGGGCGGAGAACTCGCCCTGCGCGTGCTCCTCGGTTCCCTTGAACATCAGGTGCTCGAGGAAGTGCGCGATGCCAGACTTGCCCGGTTCCTCGTCGGCGCTGCCCACTTTCAGCCACAGCATATGCGTGACGACGGGCGCGCGGCGATCGGGAATGACGACGACTTCCAGCCCGTTGTCGAGCACGAAGCCGGCGACTTCGCTTTCGGCTTGGGCGGCCTCCTGCTCCTGGGCGGCGGCCGGGGTTGACGCAAGCATCACGCCGATGGCGGTCGTGGCCAGAATTTTCGCCATTGCGGCAGGCAGCAGATGCATTCGCTTGTCCTCACATTGGATCCGTTGAGCGCACAGATAGCGCGTTCAGCCAGACCTCTGAACCGGTGGACCCATTAATTCTTCGTCATGTGCCGGGCCACGACGGCCGAAATCAGGCGGCGACGCAGAAAGCCACGCTGGTCTCGCCATAGTCACGGCGCTCGTCGAGCCGGAAACCCGTCGGCGGCTGAAACGGGCTCGCCGCCGCTTCCTCGACGAGGCAGAGCGCGCCCGGCTTCAGCCAGCCGCCATCGCGCGCCGATTCCAATGCGCGTTCGGCGAGCCCCCTGCCGTAGGGCGGATCAGCGAAGACGAGGTCGAAAGGCTGCAGCGTGCCCGCCGCCCCCAGTCGGGTCGCGTCGCGCCGCAGGATCTTGGTCCGGCCCGACAGGCCGAACGCCTCGACATTGGTCCGGATCAGGCCGCGCCCGTCGGCTGATTCCTCGATGAAGACGGCATAGGACGCGCCGCGCGACAGGGCTTCGAGGCCCAGCGCGCCGGTGCCCGCGAAAAGATCGAGCACCCGCGCTCCGTCGAGCAGGTCGTCATACTTGTGCGCGATGACGTTGAAGACGGATTCGCGGGCACGATCGGCCGTCGGCCGGATTGCCTCGGTGCGCGGCGTGGCCAAAGGCCGGCCGCGAAACGCACCGCCGACGATTCTCACCGGTCGCGGCCGCCGCGATTGCCGCCCGGACGCCCGCCCGTTCGATCGCCCTGCCGCCCGCCGGTTCGTCCGCCGCTGTGGTCGTCGCGGCGCGGCTTGTTCGGCGCATCGGCGGGCTTCGGCCGGGGCTTGCCCGCATAGCGACGGCCCTCGGTTTCCTCGGCGCGTTGCGCGGCCTTCTTCGGGCCGACCGCCTTGGCTCCCGGAGCCATCCAGACATTGGCTGCCCTCGAACGCGGCTTTTCGACCTTGCGTTCGGGCTCGGACCCGCGCGGGCCGCCACGGCCGGCAGGCTTCGAGGTCTGCAGCCGGTTGAGCGCATCGTCACGCCGCTCGTGCTTATCGCGCTTGCGCGGAGCCGGCTTGCGCACCTCGTCTTCGGCCACGCGCTGGATGACGGGCTGGTTGGAGAATTCCTTGATCACCGGCGCATCGAAATCGGCGCCCGCCTCGGCGATGAGTTTGTCGCCGAGTTGGTCGCGCAGATGGCGCCCGCGCAGTTCTTGGATTTCGCCTTCCGCCAGTTCGCCGAGCTGAAAGGGACCGTAGGAAACGCGGATCAGCCGCGTCACTTCGAGACCGAGCGCGCCGAGCACGTTCTTGACCTCGCGGTTCTTGCCCTCGCGCAAGCCCATCGCGATCCAGGCATTCGAGCCCTGCTCGCGCTCCAGCGTCGCCTCGATGGCGCCGTAGAAAACGCCGTCGACGGCAATGCCGTCCTTCAGTCCCTCGAGCGCCTGCGGGTCCACCTTGCCGTGGACGCGCGCGCGGTAGCGGCGCAGCCAGCCGGTCGTCGGCAATTCCAGGACACGCGCCAGTCCGCCATCATTGGTCAGCAGCAGGAGCCCTTCCGTGTTGATGTCGAGGCGCCCGACCGTCAAGAGGCGCGGCAGGCCCTTAGGCAGGACGTCGAACACGGTTTGGCGGCCTTCCGGGTCCTTGTTCGTGGTCACCACGCCGGACGGCTTGTGGAACAGGAACAGGCGCGTGCGCTCGATCGGTGGGATCGGCGCGCCGTCGACGGTGATCGCATCGCGGCCGGTCACGTTCAGGGCCGGGCTTTCGATCACCTTGCCGTTTACGGCTACGCGGCCGGCGGTGATCATGTCCTCGGCATCGCGGCGCGAGGCCACGCCGGCGCGCGCCAAACGCTTGGCGATGCGCTCTTCGCCGCGCTCCGCCTCGGTCGAAGCTGTCGGCGGCCGCTCCGTGTCGCGCTTCTGGTAGGGCTTCTTGTCGC
>CAZEEC010000118.1:0-6506 GCA_964511105.1 uncultured Mesorhizobium sp. | reverse complement strand
ATGCCGAGATAAAATATTCGACCGTCCAGAACTGGTATCCCGGCGACAAGGACGGCAAGGGCGGCATCTACAACTTCGTGACGAAGCGCGGCGATTGTCGAGGCGACCGATCGAAGATTTCCTGGACGCAGGTCGAGACCGGTTCGGCGATCACCTGGAAGTATCCGTCCTGCATCCTGCGCGGCGACGACAGTCAGGGCGAATTCTACTCGATCGCCGTTTCGAACGGTCATCAACAGATCGATTCAGGCACCAAGATGATCCATCTTGGCAAGAATACGCGCAGCCGTATCATCTCCAAGGGCATCTCGGCCGGGCATTCGAGTAATACCTATCGTGGCCAGGTGTCGGCCCACCGCAAGGCGACCAACGCGCGCAACTTCACCAACTGCGACTCGCTGCTGATCGGCAATGATTGCGGGGCGCACACCGTGCCTTACATCGAGGTGAAGAATTCCACCGCCAAGGTCGAGCACGAGGCGACGACCTCGAAAATCTCAGAGGACCAGCTCTTCTATGTCATGCAGCGCGGCATTCCGGAAGAGGAAGCCATCGCGCTGATCGTCAACGGCTTCGTCAAAGACGTCATCCAGGAATTGCCGATGGAGTTCGCCGTCGAAGCCCAGAAACTTATTGGTATTTCTCTCGAGGGTTCGGTCGGCTGATTCTCCATCGCCGCTGACCCGTCAAGATACTCAGGAATTCGAACATGCTTGAAATCAGGAATCTCCACGCTCGGATCGCCGAAGACGGCACCGAAATTATCCGCGGTCTCAACCTCACAGTGAACAAGGGCGAGGTCGCTGCCATTATGGGGCCCAATGGCTCCGGAAAGTCGACGCTGTCGTATATCCTAGCTGGACGCGACGACTACGAAGTCACCGACGGCGATATTCTCTATAATGGCGAGTCCCTTCTTGAAATGGACCCGGCCGAGCGTGCCGCTTCAGGCATATTCCTGGCGTTCCAGTACCCGATGGAGATACCGGGCGTCGCGACCATGGAATTTTTGAAGGTCGCCATGAACTCGCAGCGCAAGGCCCGCGGCGAGGATGAACTTAAGATTCCTGAATTCCTGAAGCGGGTGAAGGAAAAGGCCGCCAATCTCAATATCGACATGGCCATGCTCAAGCGGCCGCTCAATGTCGGCTTTTCGGGCGGCGAGAAGAAGCGTTCCGAAATCCTGCAGATGAAACTGCTCGAGCCCAAGCTGTGTGTGCTCGACGAGACCGATTCCGGACTCGACATCGATGCGCTCAAGATCGTCGCCGATGGCGTCAATTCCCTGCGTTCGCCGGATCGTGCGTTCGTGGTGATCACGCACTATCAGCGCTTGCTCGACTACATCGTTCCGGATTCGGTTCATGTTTTGTCGCGTGGCCAGGTGGTCAAGTCGGGCGATAAGTCGCTGGCGCTTGAACTGGAGCGGAGCGGTTATGCCGGCATTATCGGCGAAGCAGCCTGAACGAGGTGAGCGATATGAATATTCATGCAAGTCCAAGGCTCACATCAGCCGAAGAAGCATTGATAGAAGGCTTTGAAACCAGCCGCCGCAGCCTTGCCGGGTCACCCGAGGTGGCGACCAAACGCGCCGAGGCCGCAGCGGTTCTGAAAGCCGGTCTGCCCACACGACGTGTGGAATCCTGGCATTATACGGACCTTCGCCGCTTGCTCGCCGCCGTGCCGGCCGCGGGCGAAGACAATGCCGCTGCCATTGCGCCGCTGCGCGAGAACTCCACCATCTTGGCCGTTCTCGATGGCCGCTCCGGCACGCATGACGCGGTCGACGGCGTTCGCGTTGAAACGATTGCCGGTCGGCTGATGAGCGGCGCTCTCGCTTCCGATATGGCGCCGCTTGCGGCGGATGATGCCATTGGCGCAATCAACACTACATTTGTTTCGGACGGATTCGACTTAACGATCGACGATGGCGTCATTGTCCCCAATCCGATTGAACTGCAGAACATCCATTCCGGCGGACAGGTGCATTCACGCTTTGCAGCTCGCATCGGGAAGGGCGCGAAGGCAACCGTCATCGAACGCCAGACCGGATCGGCCGATGCGCTGGTCAGTTCTGTCACTCAGCTTGAAATTGCTGACGGTGCCGAGGTCAATTGGTTGATCGTCCAGGACCAGCCGGCGACGGCGACCTATCTCGGCCAGATCTGGGCGTCAATCGGCGCCAATGCCAAGGTAACGATCTTCCTGATGAACACCGGCGGCAAGCTTGTCCGTCAGGAAGTGCGCGTCGTAGCGGCCGGCGAGGGATCGGACTTCCAATTGCGCGGCGTGAATCTTTTGGGCGGCGACGTCCATTGCGACGTGACGATGGTTCTCGATCACGCGGCACCGCATACCACCTCGACGGAGATCATCCGCAACGTGGTGACGGATCGGGCCCATGGCGTGTTTCAGGGCCAGATCCGGGTCGATCGCCTGGCGCAGAAGACCGACGCCAAGATGGCCTGCAACACGTTGCTTTTGTCAGACGATGCCGAATTCTCGACCAAGCCGGAACTTGAAATCTTTGCCGACGACGTCGCCTGCGGGCATGGCGCGACGGTGACCGAGATCGACCACGATCACCTCTTTTATCTCATGGCTCGTGGTATCGAGGAAAAGCTGGCCCGTGGCCTGCTGATCAAGGCGTTTCTGGCCGAGATCGTCGAGGAACTGGACGACGAAGCGATCATCGAGGCGCTTGAAGCTCGGCTCGAGGAGTGGTTCGTCAACCACGGGTAAGGAATAGCCACGTGGACCAGAAAATCGCCAGCAAGCCCTATGACGTCGCGGCCATCCGCCGCGACTTCCCCATCCTGTCGGCCGAGGTTTACGGGAAGCCGCTCGTTTATCTCGACAATGGCGCGTCGGCACAAAAGCCGCAGCCGGTCATCGATCGGATGAAGATGGCCTATTTCACTGAATACGCCAATGTTCACCGCGGCCTGCATTATCTGTCGAACGCGGCGACGGATGCCTTCGAAAAAGCGAGAGAATCGGTCCGCGACTTCCTCAACGCCGCGAGCGTCGACGAGATTATCTTCACCAAATCCGCGACCGAAGCGATCAACACGGTCGCTTACGGCTACGGCATGCCGACATTTCGCGAGGGCGACGAGATCGTCCTGTCGATTATGGAGCATCATTCCAACATCGTGCCGTGGCACTTCCTGCGCGAGCGTCAGGGTGCGAAGCTCGTTTGGGTGCCGGTCGACGACGAGGGTCGGTTCCATATCGACGAGTTCGAAAAGCGCCTGACTGAGCGGACCAAGCTCGTCGCGATCACCCATATGTCGAACGTCCTGGGCACCGTCACGCCGATCAAGGAGATCGTCGACATCGCGCACGCACGCGGAATTCCGGTGCTGGTCGATGGCAGCCAGGCGGCGGTTCATATGCCGGTCGACGTGCTGGAACTCGGCTGCGATTGGTATGTCTTCACAGGTCATAAGCTTTATGGCCCTTCGGGGATCGGCGTTCTTTACGGCCGCGCCGAAATGCTCGACAGGATGCGACCGTTTCAGGGCGGGGGCGAAATGATCGAGGATGTGACGGAGGAAAGCGTTGCTTATAACGCTCCGCCGCACCGCTTCGAAGCCGGTACGCCACCGATCGTCCAGGCGATCGGGCTCGGGGCGGCGCTGGATTATGTTCAAGACATAGGTCGTGACGCCATTGCCGCGCATGAGGCTGAACTTGCGGATTATGCGCATGAATGTCTCTCCACGATCGAGTCCGTCCGCATCATCGGCAACGCGCCCGGCAAAGGGGCGATCGTGTCCTTTGAAGTGCAGGGCATCCACGCCCACGACGTGGCCATGGTCATCGATCGTTCCGGTGTGGCGGTCCGAGCCGGCACCCATTGCGCCCAACCGCTCTTGAAGCGTTTCGGCGTCACGTCGACATGCCGTGCCTCATTCGGCATGTACAATACGAAGGGCGAGATAGAGATTTTGGTCGAAGCGCTTGAGAAGGCGCGCAAGTTCTTTGGGTGATAAGATGAGCGACGAAACCACCACTGAAACCACCGGATCGACGATTCCACAGGATGAACTGGCGCGTTTGACCGACGACATCGTCTCGGCGCTGAAGACGGTCTATGACCCGGAAATTCCCTCTGACATTTACGAACTCGGCCTGATCTACAAGATCGATATCGAGAACGATCGGTCGGTCAAGATCGATATGACGTTGACCGCACCGGGCTGCCCGGTCGCGGGCGAGATGCCGGGCTGGGTACAAAACGCGGTCAGCGCAGTCGAGGGCGTGTCTGACGTGGACGTAAATATGGTGTTCGACCCGCCCTGGACGCCGGATCGCATGTCGGAAGAAGCGCAGATCGCGGTCGGCTGGTACTGACCGGTTGCGCCCCGCGCCGATCTTTCCCATCTTCGGATGCACGGACATCCCGCGGACCTTGAACCCGCCGGTATGGAGAATTTGATGGCACGATTTTCAGTGATGACTCTGACGGACGAGGCGGCCGGCCGCATTCGCGACATCGTCGCCGCGCGCGACAGTGCAGCAGGCATTCGCATCGGGATCAAGAAGGGCGGTTGCGCCGGCATGGAATACACCGTCGATCTCGTCACCATCCCGGATCCGAAGGACGACCATGTCGAGCATGACGGCGTCCACGTCTATGTCGCCCCGGAGGCGGCCCTTTTCCTGCTCGGCACCGAAATGGGCTACGAATCGACCACGCTTCGTTCGGGCTTTACCTTCAACAACCCGAACCAGTCATCGGCTTGCGGCTGTGGCGAATCGATCGAACTGAAGCCGGCTGATCTGAAGGCACTGGCAGAGGCGAGGGAGCACGGTACTGCTGGCTGAGTTCTATTACACCCACATCCCGTTCCTTTTGTGCCATTCCGCAATCGAAAATCTCGGGTAAAGTTGGTAGCTTTCGTCGCCTTCGCGGATGTCGGGCGCAACCCATTGTGCCTTGTATTTCAGCATCAGATGAACGCGACTCGGCGGCGCAGGCAAATCCGAATCGATCGCCGAAGCGAACGGATGGATGAGGTCCGGCCAGTTCGGATCGAACAGCCAAAGTGCCGCCCCGCATCTTGTGCAGAAATTGCGTTCGCCTGACGAGGTTATCGACGTTGCATGCTCGTCATCGTGGATGCGGGCACGAAACACGCCGATTGCGCCTCTGCCTTGCACCTTCAGCGTGTGTGCGTCCGCCCCCAGATTGATCGCATATCCGCCTCCGCCTGCCTGTTTGCGGCAGATCGAGCAATAGCAAAGCTGGTAGGGCGCCGGCGTGTGGCTGGCGAGCGTGAACGAAACCGCGCCGCACCGGCATGATCCCTTCAAATCCATCGGCATGCAACTCTCCTGCGAGGCTTGTCGCGGGAGAATCTAGGGCACGGGAATGCGGATGCCAGCGCCGGCTTAAACCTTGGCCGCGACCTTCATGAAGGCTGGGATGTCATCACCGAAGCCGACCGGCGCCGGGCCAAGGTCGTCGTGGCGATGGCGGGGACGATCCCGGCCGCTTTCGCCCCCAGCTTGCGGCTGGGTGTCCGGCGTTTTCCGCTGCCGTTCGGCATTGGCGGCGCGGATCGCATCGCGGCGATCGGGACGATCCTGAACGACGCTGACAGCCGGTGCCGGCGCTTCGGGTGCAGCGATCTCGCTGGTTGCCACCTGGGCTTCCTCGGCCTTGCGGCCACGACGGGGCTGACGCTTTTCCTCAGCCTTCTGCCTGCTTCGGCCACGCCCGCCCTTGGCGCCACGGCGCGGCGTCTCGTCGCTGTCGTCCTCCGCAAGCGTCGATAGATCGCCGTCGAGCCATTGGATATTTTGACCGATCAGCTTCTCGATGGCGTCGATATATTTGCTGTCGGCCTTGGTGGCCAGCGTGAACGCCTTGCCCGACCGGCCAGCGCGTCCGGTACGGCCGATCCGATGAACGTAATCCTCCGCATGGATCGGCACGTCGAAGTTGAAGACATGGCTGACATCGGGAATATCGAGTCCGCGGGCGGCGACATCGGAGGCCACGAGCAGCTTGAGCTTGCCGTCCCGGAAGCCTGCGAGCATCGCCATGCGGGCGCGTTGATCCATGTCGCCATGCAGGGCGCCGGCGTCGAAATCGTGCTTCACCAGCGAGCGGAAAAGCTCGCTTACCGCCGTCTTGCGATTGCAGAAAATGATCGCGTTCTTGAGTTCGTCTTCCTCGCTGCGGATCAAATCACGCAATGCGGCACGCTTGTCCCAGGCCTTGGAGTTCGACTTAACGAGGCGTTGCGTCACGGTGGTCGCCGTGGATGCCGCTTTCGAGACTTCGACGCGGACCGGTGCCTGCAGAAACTTTTCCGTCAGCTTGGTGATTTCCGGCGGCATGGTCGCCGAGAAGAACAGCGTCTGGCGCGTGAACGGGATCATCTCGCAGATGCGCTCGATATCCGGGATGAAGCCCATGTCGAGCATGCGGTCGGCCTCGTCGATCACGAGGATGTCGACGCCGTTCAAGAGCAGCTTGCCGCGCTCGCGGT
>CAZEEC010000117.1:0-6525 GCA_964511105.1 uncultured Mesorhizobium sp. | reverse complement strand
GCGGCAATTGTCGAATTCCAGGATCATGTTCTTATAGCCGCGATGGCTGACGGATTTGTAGCCTTCGCGGATGGTGAAGCCGGGCGTGCCGCGGTCGACGAGAAAGGTGGTGATCTGCTTCTTGACGCCCGCGGAGGTCATTTCCTCGCCGGTTGCCACGAACACGATGACGAAGTCGGCGTGCTCGGCGCCGGAGATGAAGTGCTTGGTGCCGTTGAGCACCCAGTCGGAGCCGTCTCGGCGGGCATTGGCCTTCATGCCGCGCACGTCCGAACCGGCGTCCGGCTCGGTCATTGCCAGGGCATCCATCCGCTCGCCGCGCACCGCCGGCACGAGGTAGCGCTCGATCTGTTCGCCTTGGCAGGCCATCAGGATGTTCTGCGGCCGGCCGAAGAAGTGGGTGAGCGCCATCGAGCCGCGCCCCAATTCGCGCTCGACCAGCGCGAATTCCAGATGCGACAGGCCCGGGCCGCCGACCGATTCGGGGAAGTTGCTCGCATAAAAACCTAGATCGATCGTCTTGCGCTTAATCTCCTCACCGAGATCGACGGGCACGTAGCCCAGCCGCTCGATTTCGGCTTCATGAGGATAGATCTCGTTTTCCACGAAGCTGCGCACCGTGGAGACGATCATGTCCTGCTCTTCGGTCAGGCCGAAATTCATGTTGCTCCTCCAGGGTTTTTCAGGGTGTCAGAATTTCAACGAGGGCGGGGCCGGCCTTGGCGTGCGCCGCGCGCAAGGCTGCCTCAAGCGACGCCAGATCAAGACGGCCCGGAACCAGTGCTTCCTGACTGGCAGCATCGGTCAACCGGATGCGCTGCGCCGGAATGCCGTAAGCCGTAGCGATCATGGTGAAATCGGGCGCCGCCGGCCGCACACCGAGGGGCTCGATGCCGCGCGCGCGCATAAAGTCTTCGATTTCCTGATAGCCCTGATTGTTCCAGACGACGAAGATGACGGGTGCGTTCTCGTCCGCGGCCGCGCCAAGCGCGCCGAGGCAGAACTGGAAGCCACCGTCCCCGACGATGCAAACGACCGGAGATTTGCCAAGCGCGATGCCGGCACCCACGGCGGCGGGCGGCCCATAGCCCAGCGAGCCGTAGCCTGTCGATGAGTTAAACCAGGTCCGCGGTGCGGCAGTTTCCCAGTAGAGATTGCCGGCATAGACGAGTTGGGTGGAATCGCCGACGATGGTGCAGCCCGGAACCGCGTCGCGAATGGCACCCAGAACTTCGATCATCGACTTCATCTTGTCGGTGAGACTCAAAAAAGCAGCCTTGCGTGTCGCAGCGGCCCGCCCGGCGCCCGAGGGCCGCTGCTTGGCGATCGGCGCGGGCGACGCGGCAGCCAATGCCGTCGCGGCAGCACCGGCATCAGACGCGATCGAAACAGTGGCTGGAAAGCTCGTCTTCTCCGCGTACGGGTCGACATCAATGCGGATGAGATTGGTCGGCGGCACGAAGCCGCCATCCTCATAGGCGTCATAGTCGGTCGGCCCGAACTGCGTGCCGATGGCGATGACGAGGTCGGACTCTTCGATCAGCGCTCGCACTGCTTCCAGGCTGGGACTTGCCGGCACGACCAGCGGGTGACCGGCAAGAAGGCCGCGCGCATTGGTGGTGGTGACGACAGGTGCGTCGAGTTGCTCGGCAAGCACCCGGATCGGCGCATCGGCCCAGACGGCGCCGCCTCCGGCAAGGATCAGCGGCTTTACCGACGCTCGGCAAAGCCGGGCCGCGACATCCACCGACTGGCTGGACGGTTGCGGGTGCGAGACGGGTTGGATGTCGGTCGCCTCGACTGGGACAATGGCTTCCATCAGGTCGGTCGGGATCTCGATATGCACCGGCCCCGGCCGACCGGCGCGCATCGCCGCGAAGGCACGCGCGACAATGCCCGGCAGATCTTCCGGACGCTCAAGACGCTCGGACGACAGCGCAACCGTGCGCATGGTGGCGGACTGGTCCGGCAATTCGTGAAGATGGCCGCGATAGTGGCCATGCGTGGCGCGGGCATTGATGCCCGAGATGACCAGCATCGGGATCGAATCGGCGCGCGCCTGCCCCATCGCGGTGATGGCATTGGTGACGCCGGGTCCGGTGATCAGCAGACACACGCCCGGCTTGCCCGAGGCGCGGGCATAGCCGTCGGCCATGAAGCCGGCATCGAGCTCGTGGCGCGGCGTCACATGACGGATCGCCGACCCGGCCAGTCCTCGGTAGAGTTCGGCCGTATGAACGCCCGGAATGCCGAACACGGTATCGACGCCATGCGCCTTCAAGAGCCGGATCAGTTCCAGGCCGACCGTCCGATTGGCGCTCATGATGCCAGCCGCTCGGGACGCGAGTTGATCTTGCGGGCGAAGGTGGCGATGCGATCGCATGCCTCGGCCAGCGTCGTCTCCGGCACCGTAAGGCTCATCCGGACCAGATATTTCGCAGCCTGCCCGAAGGACGAGCCCGGCATGAGCGAAACATGATGCTCATCCAGCAGACGCGTGGCAAACTGGTACCCGTCGAGCCCGGTCGCGCTCACATCCACGAGCACGAACATCCCGGCCTCGGGCCGCATCGGGCGCAGCCCGCCAACGCTGTCCAGCCTGTCGACAATGAGATCGGCACGCGCCGCATAATGCCCACGCATCACAGCCGCCGTCGGCAGGTCGTGCGTCAACGCGTAAGCGGCCATATCGGCAATGAAGGGCTGGCCGCCGAACAGCATGGATTCGGACAGCGGCAGCAGACGGCGGCAGAATTCCTCGGGCCCCACGGCCCAGCCACTGCGGAACCCGGGCGCGGCATGTGACTTCGAGATCGAGGAGACAACCACGGTCCGCTCGGCCAGCTCGGCAACGTCGAAGGGCGAGGCAAAGCCGTCGCCGAAGGTCAGTTTCTCATAGACCTCGTCGCTGACGATCCAAAGATCATGCTTGCGGCAGATGTCGCCGATCGCTTCGATCTCGGCTCGCGAGAGCACCGCCCCGCTCGGATTGTGCGGGCTGTTCAAGAGGAGGACACGGCACCCCGGCACGATCGCGGCCTCCAGATCCTCGGGCCGCAGATGGAACCCGTTGGCGCCGCTCATCGGGACCGGGATGAGGTCGGCGCCGGGTCCGCGCACGACGCCTTCATAAGTCGCGTAGTAGGGGTCCGGCACCAGCACCTTATCGCCTTTTTCGACCAACCCCATCATGACCGCGAAGAGCGCCGTCTGCGTCCCGGGGAAACACAAGACGTTCCGCTCCGTGACGGCACGGCCGGTGCGGCTGGAATATTTCTGCGCCAGCGCGGCAAGCAGCGCCGGTTCGCCGCGGCCATTGGAGTAGCGCGTGCGTCCAGCCTGCATCGCCGCGCTGCCGACATCGAGGAGGCGCTGGTCGGGCGCAACATCGGGCTCGCCGATGGTCAGTTCGATTACCGGCTTGCCGGCTGCGCGCATCTCGCGGCCGCGCATGTGGATTTCCCATTTTTGCGACCCGAGACCGGCCAGTCGATCGGTAATGGCGGCATAGTGCATGTCATTCTCCTTCGCGTACACGAATTCTGGGAAGCCTAACGCCGAGTAGGGCCTCGACCGAGCTGAACCCAATCTCGATCTGCAGGGCCTCGTCGATCTCCTCGGCGCTGAGGCAGCCTTCGAGCCACAGCCCATCGATCAGCGCGTTGAAGGCGATGCCGAGACGCGCCCGTTCGGATGCGTCCAGCCGGCGCCCTTCCGCGGCCATGACGTCGGCGATCAAGGACTCGCTCGCCCGGCGAAAGGCGAGATATCCGTCGTGATGCACACCCGCCAGGTCAGGATTGCGATGAACCTGACTGATGAATGTCGCCCAAAGCGACAGCATGCGCGGGTCGGCAACCGGCCCCCCCAAGCTGGCGACGAGAAAGCGGCCAAGCCTTTCATGCGGAGTGCCTTGGCCAGGCGCGAGCATGCGAAGCGCCGGATCGGTCATTATCTCGATCGTGCGGCGATAGGCGGCGACGATTAGATTGTCCTTAGAGGCGAAGTGGTGGCGGATCAGGCCGTTGCTCACGCCCGCATGAGCAGCCACGGCCCGCACGGTCGTCCCCTGGATACCCAGATCGGCAATGCAGTCTAGCGTCGCCTCGATCATATCGGCGCGCCGGTCGAATTCCGGGACGCGCCTGAAGGAGGCGATCATTCAAAAAAAATCCCCTATGCCCTGACAGGCTTTTCGTTGCTGTCATTATGCATTTGCATAGCAACAATGCAACCGTATAGCTGCGCAGATCTGCTAGCTTCTGGGCTCGACCGGGGACTGGCCTTCGGGGCTCGTCAGTTCCTCGGGATCCAAGCGATCAGGAGGCTGGAATTCCGTTCGCTCCTCGAGCGGCGCGCGGCGACGGACAATGTGGCCATGAAGGGCATCGTTTCCGGAGAGGCCCTGCAAATAGGCACCGGACACATAGATGGCGCGTCCCAGAAGATGAGCGGCGACAGGCACGGTTATCAGCAAGAAGCCGATCGCGACGATGCCAATCAGCATCGATCCGGATTGCTCGTGCACCATCACCGTGCCGAGCACCACGAAGATGGCCCCCACCGTTCCGGCCTTGGTCGAGGCGTGCATGCGCTGCAGGGGGTCGGCGAACCGCATCACACCCAAAGCGGCGGCAAAGAGGAAGGCGACGCCGACGATCATCGACAAGATCGCCGCGACAGCGATCAGCGTGTTCACGGTTCGCGTCCTCCCTTGCTTTCCAAAAACGCGGCAAGGGCGCAGGTTCCCACGAAACCGAAAATGGCGACGCCCAAGGCGACGTCGAGGAATTCACGGCGGCTGGTAGTCACGGCAGCGAGCGCGCCGATCGAGACGGAGATGCCTGTCAGCATGTCGAGTGCGACGAACCGGTCCGCGTAGCCCGGCCCCTTGAGCATCCGCACAATCGTCATCGCTAGGGGAATCACCAGGACGACGAGAAGGACCGCCGCGCTCGATGAAACCAACAGACTGGTCTGTTCCAAGCTCATCCTTCAACCTCCCGGATCCAATACTCGAAATTCGTCTTGATGCCTTCGATCACCGCCTCGACCTCGGTCACGTCCAAGCCATGGACGTAGAGCACCTTGCCATCCTCGCTGGCATGCAGTGACGTCGTGCCCGGCGTCAGCGAAATCAGGTTCGCCACCAACGCGACGCCAAGATCGGTTCTGAGGTCGACGGGCACCGCAATGATGGCCGGATGGACTTGAACCTCGCGCGCAAACGCCGCCTTGGCTACCGAGATCGAAGACAGCAACAACTCGCGCACGAAGATCAGGCTTAAGACGATGGCGGCCCAGATGCGATGGCGAAACGGCTTCCTCATGGCGCCGCTCCGATCGTGGCAAAGGCATCGGGCCCGAAGACGGCGGAAACATAAGAGCTCTTATCGACAAGCCCCTCTGCCGCCGCGATCGCATATGCGACGAAGGGCTCTGGCTGCAGGCCGATGACGAGCGTGATCAGCCCGAGCCCCGCGATCGGCACCAGCATGGCGGCCGGCACATGGCGGGGCTTGGCCCGTACGATCGGCGGCGTCTTCCAGAACGCTTCGATCCAGATCTTGGACATGGAAAACAGCGTCATCAGGCCAACGAACAAGCCGATCGCGGCGAGCCAGGCGGCCCCGCCCCTGAACGAGGCGTCGATGACCATGAACTTGGCCCAGAAGCCGGAAAGCGGTGGGATACCCGCCAGCGACATCGCCGGGATCAGGAACAATGCCGCCAGAAGCGGGTGGCTAGACGACAGCCCGCCCGATCTGCGCAGATCATAGGTTCCCGAAGCGCGATAGATCGCGCCGGCAACGAGGAACAAGTTCGCCTTCACGATGATATGGTGGATGACGTAGAAGATCGCGCCGGCCAAAGCGAGCGGCGTGGCGATGGCAAGCCCGAGCATCATATAGCCGATCTGGCTGACAATGTGGAACGACAAGATGCGCCGCACGTCCCATTGCACCGCAGCGCCGAAGACGCCGAACAGCATGGTGCCCGCCGCCATTACGGCGATCAGTTCCCGCACGCCGCCATCTTCCACCTCGAACAAGAGCGTGAAGACGCGAAAGCTGGCATAGACGCCGACCTTGGTAATCAGGCCCGCGAAAATCGCCGACACGGTGATGGCGGCGGTGTGATAGGAGGCCGGTAGCCAGAAGAACAGCGGGAAATAGCCCGCTTTGATGCCGAACGCGATGAGAAACAGAGCGGCTGAAAGAGCAAGCGCGGCCGAAGGCTCCGCGTCCGCCAGCACCATGGCCAGGTCGGCCATGTTAAGTGTGCCCGTCGCTCCGTAAAGCAGCGCCACGGCGAGCAGGAACAAGAGCGTGCCGAGCAGGTTCAAAACCGCGTATTTGATGGTTCCGTCGAGCTGCGCGCGCGTCCGGTCGATGACCAGAAGGCCCATTGCGGTGATGAGCATGATCTCGAACCAGACATAAAGGTTGAAGATGTCGCCGGTCAAAAACGCGCCGTTGACCGACGCCAGCATGCCATGCAGAAGCGGATGAAAGCCGGCATGTT
>CAZEEC010000116.1:0-6548 GCA_964511105.1 uncultured Mesorhizobium sp. | reverse complement strand
AAGTTTCGGACGTTCATGGAACGCGAGGGCGCCTGAGTCTTTCATGCAACACATGACAAGGGCGCCCGCTCACACCGGCGCCCCAGAAAAGCCAAGTCGGCTCATAGAGTTAACTACATCCCACCCGCTGGACAGGCTGCTACCCAGAAATGATCCTCAACAAGCTAAGGCCATTTCTGCGCTCCATGAAGAAGCTGCAGTACTTCGACCCGCTTCGCTCGCGGCCGCACGCGGTAGATGAGGATGAACGGCGTCCGGGCCACAACAAGTTCCCGTGTGCCGCGGCGACGTCCGACGCGACCGACCTCGGGATGATCCGCCAGCATGTCGCTCTGCTGCTCGATCTCCTTAAGTGGATCGAGCGCAGCGAGAGGGCTGTCTTTCGCGATATAGTCTATGGCATGGCTGAGATTGGCTCGCGATCGCGGCAGCCAAACGATCTTCACCCTCTATCGCCTTTGACGCGTGCCAGAAGCTCGGCCCGTTGACGAGCCATGTCCTGTTTGACGACTTCGTGGGGCACCCATTCGGTCGTGGGGTCGTTGGCCTCTTGAATGGCTTCCTCGACCTGTGCCCGGAACCATTTGTCGTGTGCGGCCGCTTCATGAGTGCGGCGCATCGCTTCGGCGCGATCCGGCCGAGAACGGCTCTTGCCGCCCTCGGCCTCGTATTCGGCGGCGTCCACGTCGAAACGCTCGATGCCCACGTCCTTGAGGTAGGAAACCAACGTTTCCATACGCCGAAAGACCCGAATCTGCCGACTACGCTGAGCCGCAAGCGCACGCTCGGCCTCTCCATACTTCACCCTGAGCGACCACCCCCCAGGCTGGCCGACAACATAGGCGCCACGAACCTCGCCAGCCTCAATCAATCCGGCGAGGGTGCTGTGGTCGATCGTCTTGGCGGCCATGGTTCAACTCCTGCAATCTTCAATCGCCAAGCTATGCGATCTATTATTGATTGCAAGCTTGGCAGCTACCGAAGAAGCTCCGTCCAGATCTGCGTGTACAGTTGCTGAACCTCGGCGGGACAGGTGATGGCGAAGCGGCCCGCGGCCTGATGTTCCTCGGGCACGACGATTTCCGGTGCCGTGGCCATGTCTTCGGGCATGAATTCCGCCGAACCAGCCACGCCATTGGCGTAGCGTGCGAAGGCTGAGATCATCGCGGCGTTCTCGGGTTCCAGAATGAAGTTGAGGAAGGTCTTCGCATTCTCCGGATTCTGGGCGTCGGCGAGGATCGCGGCGGAGTCCATCCAGACCGGATAGCCCTCCTTCGGATAGCCATAGGCCAGATCGTCATTTTGCAGCCGCGCGCGCATGGACGCGCCGTTCCAATAGACGCCGGCCGCGATGTCGCCGGCGGCATAGGCGTCAACGGTGCCGTAATCGAGTGCAAGCCAATGCTGCTTGGCCTCGGTCAGCTTGTCGCGCGCTTCACGCAGGACGTCGCGGTCGTCGGTGCAGTGTGCGCCACCGACATAGTAGACGGCGAGCGTCATGATGTCCTCCATCTCCGGGATGACATTGATCCTGCCCTTCAGTTCGTCCGGCGGATCGAGAAAGATGGCGGAGGTGTCGATGTCGCCGTCATAAACGGAGGTATTGACGATGACGCCCGTCGTTCCCCAGAGCCACGGCACCGAATAGCGGCGGCCCGGATCCCAGTCGACGTCCACCCAGCGCTCGTCGATATTGCCGTGATTGGGCATTTCGGCCGGATCGAGTTCCGTCAATAGCCCCGCCTCGACCCAGATCGGGATATAAGCATTGGACGGAACGACGATGTCGAAGCCGTGGCCTCCGGCCTGGATGCGGGTGAGCGCGGTGTCGTTGCTGTCATAGTCGGTGACGGTGACGGAAATGCCGGTCTCGGCCTCGAACTTCTCGATCAATTCGGGGCTGGTGTAGTTGCCCCAATTGTAGATGTTGAGCGAGCCGCCGTCCTGCGCCAGGCTCAGCGACGTCGATGCGGCCAGCACGCTGGCGGCCAGGATCAGTTTTCCAGATTTCATTCGAGGCACTCCCGTTTCTTGTTTGGACGCTATTGGACTCGTTTGCGTGACAACAGGAAGAAGATGGTCACGGCAATCAGGGACAGGAGCAGGAACAGCGTGGAGATGGCATTCATCTCCGGCGTCACGACACGCCGCAATTGCCCCAGCATGTAGGTCGCAAGCGTATCCTGTCCGGCGGATTTGACAAACTCGGTGATGACGACGGTGTCGAGCGAGGTGACGAAACCGAGCATGAAGCCGGCGAGGATGCCCGGCACCAGCAAAGGAAGGGTCACATAGCGGAACGCCTTGAACGGCGTCGCGTAAAGGTCGGCGGCGGCGCGTTCCAGCGTCAGGTCCATGGTCTCCAGCCGCGCGCGGATCGGCAGGTAGGCGAAGGGGATGCAAAACGCCGTGTGCGCGGCGATGAGATAGGCAAGTCCCTGATAGCCGCTGGCGACCTTGATCATGGCGAAGAAGATCAGCAATGCGACGCCGGTGACGATCTCGGGGACCATCAGCGGTTGGTTGATCAGCGCGTAGACCATGGTCTGGCCGGGAAAGCGTCGTTCGTTGCGCGTCGTGGCGAGCGCGGCCATCGTGGCAAGGATCGTCGCCAGTGACGCGGCCCAGCCCGCGATGACGAGCGAGCGGATCGACACGTCCTGTACCTGACGGTTGGCCAGTGCCGCCTCGTACCAGCGCAGCGAGAAGCCCTCCCAGCGCGACATCGATGCCGCTTCGTTGAACGAGTAGATGACGAGCGTGACGATTGGCACATAGAGAAAAAGAAAAGTCACCGCCGCGATGACGGCGAAGCCGGGCAGGCTTGCGACCGAAAAGTTCCGTCTAGCCATGGCGCCGGCCCGTCTCTTGCGATGTCGCGCGGATATAGACGATGAGGGCTGCGACAACGATTACGAGCAAGGTCAGGGCGAGCGCTGAGCCGAGCGGCCAGTTACGGCCCTGGCCGAACTGCAGCTCGATCAGGTTTCCGAGCATCAAATTGCGCCCGCCGCCCAAGATGCGCGGCGTCACATAGGCGCCGATGGCGGGAATGAAGACAAGGATGGAGCCGGCGATGAAGCCGGGCTTCACCAAGGGCAGGATGATGTGCCACAGCACCTTGAGCCTGGTGGCGTAAAGATCGTAGCCGGCCTCCAGCAGCTTGAAATCGAGCTTCTCCATGCTGGCGTAAAGCGGCAGCACCATCAGCGGCAGGAAGACATAGGCCATGCCGAGCATGATGGCGAAATCGGTGTAGAGCATCTGGATCGGCGCCGAGATGAGCCCGAACGCGCCCAGGAGCGTGTTGATCAGCCCCTCGTTGCGGATCACCTCCTGGATGGCGAATGTCCGGATGACGAGATTGGTCCAGAACGGGATCGTGACCAGAAAGAGCCAGATCGGGCGGATATTCGCTGGCCGGGTTGCGATGAACCAGGCGGTCGGGAAGCCGAGGATGGCGGTGAACAGGGTGGTCAGCAATGCGAGCCGGATCGAGCGCCAGAAGATGCTCAGATGCGCCGTCGCCGGGCCCACGGTATCGTCGAAGATGTCGCGCGTGAAGAAGACCCGGAACCAGCCCTCGATCGAGAAATTCCATACAACCCCGCCGAAGTTTCCGGGCTCGAGGAAGGAATAAACGAGAACGATCAAAAGCGGACCGGAAGCAGCGAACACCAGCACAAGAAGCGCCGGCGTGAGCAGCCACCAGCGCCAGGCGACATCGCCCCGAGGGGCCTTGGGCTTGTCCGTGCCGGGGCCGTGCGGGGCCATTTCGACCGCGCTCACCCTAAGACCTCACGATCTGAACGGAGCCGGGCGGGAGCGCGATAGCGACCGTATCGCCCTTGACCGGCAGTCCAGCCGGCATCGCAGCGTTCTGGTTGCGCAAGATGAAGGGATCGCCGCTGTCGAGCCGGACATAAAAATGGGTGTCCGTACCGAAATAGACGGTGTTCTCGACGGTGCCCTTCAAGGGTCCGTCGATCGCCAGCTGGGCATGTTCGGGCCGCACGACCAGCATGACGGTGTCGCCCGTCGCGGGGGAGAGGCCATCGGGCAGGCCGGCGTCGAGCCTTTGCCCTGACGGCAAGCGCACGGAGGCCGCCGCGCCGTTGGCACGCTCGACCGTGGCGGTCAGGAAATTCGTGTCGCCGATGAACTCGGCGACGAAGCGCTCGGCCGGACGGTTGTAGATGTCGCGCGGCGAGCCGACCTGCAGCACCTTGCCGGCGTTCATGACAGCGATGCGGTCGGACATGGTCAGCGCTTCTTCCTGGTCGTGCGTGACGAAGACGAAGGTGATGCCCGTCTCGGCCTGGAGCCGCTTCAACTCGACCTGCATCTCCTTGCGCAGCTTCAAGTCGAGCGCCGACAGCGGCTCGTCCAAGAGCAGGACCCGCGGCCGCGGCGCAAGCGCGCGGGCGAGCGCCACGCGCTGCTGCTGGCCGCCGGAGATCTGGGCCGGCTTGCGGCTTGCCAGTGCCTCCATCTTGACCAGCTTCAGCATCTCCAGGACGGTCGCGTCGATCTCGGCCTTGGGCTTTCCCAGCATCTTCAGGGCGAAGCCGATGTTCTGCGCGACCGTCATATGCGGGAAGAGCGCGTAGGACTGGAAAACGGTGTTGACCGGGCGCTTGTTGGGCGGCAGGTGCGCGATGTCGCGGCCGCCAAGCCGGATTTGTCCTGCCGTCGGCTGTTCGAATCCGGCGATCATGCGCAGCAAGGTCGTCTTGCCGCAGCCGGACGGCCCGAGAAGGGTGAAGAACTCGTTTTCGGGAATGGTCAAGCTGACGTCGTCCAGCGCCCGGACCGTCTCCTCGCCACTTCCGAAAACCTTGCTCAGCGTCTCGACTTCGATATCCGACCGGGTGGCTGAAGAGGGCACGCGCGTCTCCGTTTTGGCGCATCGTAGGCCGGAGGATCGGCGCGCGGCAATCCCCAGACCCATGCAAACCGCAAGCGCGGCGGAGGGGTTCCCTCACATCGAAGAAAATCCGCAGCGATACGGCGGAACGGCCCAGCGTCTTGCGAGTTTGACGGGAGCGGCAATCGGAGGTTTGCTTTGGCACCACGTGCGATTTGGAAAGGCCATCTGAAGATCGGCGAGCTTGCCTGCGGCGTGGCGCTCTATTCGGCCGCGACGACGTCGGAGCGCATCTCGTTTCATGTGCTCAACAAGAAGACCGGCAACCGCGTCAAGCGCCAATACATCGATTCGGGCAACGGCAAGCCGGTCGATTCCGACGACCAGGTGAAGGGCTATGAGACGTCGAAGGGCAACTACATCCTGCTCGAACCGGCCGAGATCGCGGCGGCAACGCCGCAAAGCGACAAGGTGCTGACCGTCGAGCATTTCATCGCCTGCCCCGATGTCGATACCGCTTATTTCGACAAGCCCTACTACCTGACGCCGTCGGACGAAGCGTCGCAGGACGTCTTCGGCCTGATCCGCGAGGGCATGCGCACGAAGGGCGCCGCAGCCCTTGCACAGGCGGTGCTGTTTCGCCGGGTGCGCACGGTGCTGATCCGGGCACAGGGGCGGGGCCTGGTCGCCAATACGCTCAACTTCAACTACGAGGTGCGTGCGGCCGACGCCGCATTCGACAAGATCCCGGACCTGAAGATCAAGGGCGAGATGCTCGACCTTGCCAAGCACATCATCTCGACGAAGAGCGGGGAGTTCGATCCGACAGAATTTGACGATCGCTATGACGCGGCACTTGCCGAACTGGTGCAGGCGAAGCTCGAGGGCAAATCGATCGAGAAGCCAAAACGGCAGGCCAAGGGCAAGGTGATTGACCTGATGGAGGCGTTGCGCCAAAGCGCGGATGCCGCAAAGAAGCGGCCCGCAAGCCGAAAGCCAAAGGCCGAAGCGCCGAAGCGCAAGGCGGGCTGACATGGCGACGCTCGAGACCTACCGCGCGAAACGAGATTTCAAGAAGACTCCCGAGCCGTCAGGTGCGGCGCGGCGGCGGAAATCCAAGGGCGACAGATTCGTCGTCCAGAAGCACGATGCGACGCGGTTGCATTACGATTTCCGCATCGAGGTCGATGGCGTTCTGGTGTCCTGGGCCGTCACGCGCGGCCCGAGCCTCGTGCCGGGAGAAAAGCGGCTCGCGGTCCAGACCGAAGATCATCCGCTCGATTACGGCGACTTCGAAGGCACGATCCCGAAGGGCGAGTATGGCGGCGGGACCGTCATCGTGTGGGATCGCGGCACCTGGAAACCGGTTGGCGACTACGCCAGAGGCTACAAGAAGGGTCATCTCGAAATCGAGCTTGCGGGCGAGAAGCTCAACGGCCGCTGGCACATGGTCCGCATGGCGCGCAAGCCGCGCGACAAGCGCGACAACTGGCTGATGATCAAGAGCGACGACGCGTTCGCGCGCAGCGAAGACGATCCCGATATTTTGGAGGAGCGGCCCGAGTCGGTCAAGACCGGCCGTCTGATCGCCGATGTCGCCAATGAGAGCCCCGGCTGGTCGTCGGAAACCGGCAAGATCGCCTCGAAGAAGGCGGCGCCCAAGCGCATCAAGGGGGCGAAG
>CAZEEC010000115.1:0-6574 GCA_964511105.1 uncultured Mesorhizobium sp. | reverse complement strand
ATGTCATCCAATGGGCGGTGTCGGAGGAGACGCCGGTGGAAATCCTCGGCCATGGATCGAAACGCGGGATCGGCCGACCCGCGCAGACCGAGCATGCGATCGAACTTTCGGGATTGACCGGCGTGACGCTCTATGAGCCCGAGGAACTGGTGCTGTCGGCGCGGGCGGGCACGCCGCTTGCCGAGATCGAGGCGCTCCTCAAGAAGCATCGCCAGGAGCTTGCTTTCGAGCCGATGGACTACGGTCCGCTACTGGGCGAGGCGCCCGGCAGGGGGACGATCGGCGGCACTCTCGCCGCCAACCTATCGGGGCCGCGGCGGCTGAAATCGGGCGCGACGCGCGACCACATTCTCGGTGTCCATGCGGTTTCTGGACGCGGCGAAGCGTTCAAGTCAGGCGGGCGGGTCGTGAAAAACGTCACCGGCTACGATCTGTCGAAGGGCATGGCCGGGTCTTGGGGCACACTGGCGGTCGTTACCGACGTCACCTTCAAGGTGCTGCCTGCAGCCGAAACCGAGCAGACCTTCGTGATCCGCGGGCTCGACGACGGTCCGGCTGCGTATGCCATGGCCGCTGCGATGGGATCGAGCGCCGAGATCTCGTCGACGGCGCACCTGCCGCAAAGCATGACCGGACGCGTTCTTGGCGGCGCCCTCAAGGGGCCGTCCTCGACCCTGTTGCGACTTGAAGGCTTCGGGCCGTCGGTCGCCTACCGTCTCGAGACGCTCACCGGCTTGCTTGCTACACAAGGCACGACCGCGATTCTGGAGACGGCGCAATCACGGCAATTGTGGCGCGAGATCCGCGACTGCATGCCGTATGCCGACGGCTCGCAGCGGCCCGTCTGGCGCATCTCCATGGCGCCGTCAGAAGGCTGGAAGATGGTTGCAGAATTGCGGATGCATGCCGGCGCGGACGTCTTCTACGACTGGCAGGGTGGCCTGATCTGGGCGCGCATGGAAGCTGATCCCGAAGCTGCGGTGCTGCGTGCGCTGATCGCCCGCTTCGGCGGCGGGCATGCGACGCTGGTGCGCGCATCAGAGACCGTGCGAGCCGACACGCCGGTCTTCCAGCCGCAACCGATCGCGCTTGCTGCACTTTCGCAAAGGCTCAAGGCGCAGTTCGATCCGAAAGGGATATTGAATCCAGGAAGGATCAACTAATGCAAACATCCTTCTCCCTCGCGCAGCTCGCCGATCCGCATGTGGCCGAAGCGGAAAAAATCCTGCGCGCCTGCGTCCATTGCGGGTTCTGCACCGCCACCTGTCCCACCTATGTGACGCTCGGTAACGAACTCGACAGTCCGCGCGGGCGCATCTATTTGATCAAGGACATGCTGGAGAACGGTCGGCCGGCCGACGACACGGTCGTCACCCATATCGACCGTTGTCTCTCGTGCCTGTCCTGCATGACGACCTGCCCGTCGGGCGTCCACTACATGCATCTGGTCGACCATGCGCGGGCGCATATCGAAAAGACCTACAGGCGGCCACTGATGGATCGCATGATCCGTTCGCTTCTGGCGGCCACCCTGCCCTATCCGGGTCGGTTTCGCGCCAGCCTGAAGCTTGCCGGGATCGGACGCGCCTTTGCCGGCCTCTTTCGAGCCGCCCCCTGCTTGCAGCCCATCGCAGCGATGCTGGAACTTGCGCCGAGACGCGTTCCACCCGTGTCCGACATATCCAAGCCGGCAGTGCACGGGCCGGTGGCGGAGCCACGCGGCCGCGTCGCGATCCTGACCGGGTGCGCGCAGTCGGTGCTCGATCCGGGCGTTAACGAGGCGACGGTACGTCTGTTGACGCGTGTCGGCATCGAGGTGGTGGTGCCGCAAGGCGAAGGCTGCTGCGGCGCACTTGTTCACCACATGGGACGCGAGGACGCAGCGCTCGCTTTTGCCCGGAAGAACGTCGACGCCTGGACGCGCGAGATCGACCAAGGCGAGCTCGACGCGATCATCATCACCGCTTCGGGATGCGGCACGACGATCAAGGATTACGGTTTCATGCTGCGCCTCGACCCGGCCTATGCCGAAAAGGCTGCACGGGTCTCGGCCTTGGCGAAGGACGTGACGGAATATCTGGCGACGCTCGACTTGCCGGCGCTTGCGGTCCGGCCGGGGCTGACGGTCGCCTATCACTCGGCCTGCTCGATGCAGCATGGCCAGAAGATCACCCGTGAGCCGAAGGCGCTGCTCGAGGCGGCGGGTTTTGCCGTGCGCGAGCCGCGCGAGGGGCATTTGTGCTGCGGGTCGGCGGGGACCTACAACATCCTGCAGCCGGAGATTTCGCGAAAGCTGCGCGACCGCAAGGTGAAGAACATCGAGGCTTTGCAGGTCGATCTCGTGGCGACTGGCAATCTTGGCTGCATCACCCAGATCGCCTCGGGGACGGACCTGCCGATCGTGCACACGGTCAAACTGCTCGACTGGGCCTATGGCGGGCCGCATCCCGGCGAGGTGCCCGATCGGCAGCAAAGGGAACCGGCACGTCAGGCGACGACGACTTTGGCACCCACTTTGACGCGCTGATAAAGATCAATCACGTCCTCGTTGCGCATGCGGATACAGCCGGACGACACGGCCTGGCCGATCGTCCATGGCGCATTGGTGCCGTGGATGCGGTAAAGCGTCGAACCGAGATAAAGCGCGCGGGCGCCGAGCGGGTTTTCCGGGCCGCCGGGCATGTGGGCCGGCAGGATGCGGCCCTTCTTCTTCTCGCGCGCGATCATCGCGGCCGGCGGCGTCCAGCCCGGCCATTCAGCCTTGCGGGTGATCGTCTCGGTGCCGCGCCAGGAAAAGCCTTCCTTGCCGACGCCGACGCCGTAGCGCAGCGCGGTCTGGCCGTCCTGGACCAGGTAAAGGAATTTGGCGTTGGTATCGATGACGATGGTGCCGGGCGTGTGCGGCCCATCATAGGCGACTTCCTGCGGTAGGAATTTTGGATCAAGGCCAGGTGCCGCATCGCGCGGCGCGGCCGGCGCGATGGCAACGGTGCGGGGGAGCGCAGGTGCACTGACGGCCGGACGGGTTCGGACGACGGGAGCCGGCGCGATCGCCATTCGAACATCGGGCGCGGTGTGCTCCTGAACGCGGCGATCCCGCACCACGGCGCCCTCGGGCGCGCGGCGCAACTGCATGACCCAGGGGGCGGCAAGATCAGGACTGACGACCAAGGGAGGCCGCTCACCATATCGGTCCTGGGCGTGAGCCGAGACGGGAAGAAGCATGGCCAGCGCGGCGAGGTAAGACCTGAATTTCATCGGACGCTCCCTTTGCAAATTGCGGTTGTTGCCGGTCATTGTCGGGAAAGGCTCCGACCGAAGGGTGAATCGGCTTCCAGAAAGGGCGCCGTTGCGGCTAAAGCTTGCGCCATGGTTAGCGTGCGGTGCACCGATGTGGTGAACCGCCGCTTAAATGGAGGCAGCCAGCGATGACCGACGAAATTGCCGGGCTGATCAGGGGCGATGACGGCCGCCTGCGCTGTGCCTGGCATGGCAATCTGCCGGATTACCGCGCCTATCACGACACCGAGTGGGGACGGCCGGTGACCGAGGACCGGCGCCTGTTCGAAAAGCTGTGCCTCGAAGGCTTTCAGTCAGGGTTGTCCTGGCTGACGATCCTGCGCAAGCGGGAAAATTTCCGCGAGGCGTTCGATGGCTTCGACTTTCACATGCTGGCGACAAAGCCGGAAAGCGAGGTCCAGCGGCATCTGCAGAACGCCGGCATCATCCGGCATCGCGGCAAGATCGCGTCCGTCTATAACAATGCACGGCGCGCGATTGAACTTGTCGATGAACACGGTTCGCTGGCCGCCTTCTTCTGGTCGTTCGAGCCGCAGCCGCATGAGCGGCCCGCCGTCCTGGACTTTGACACGCTGCGCGCGAACCCGAAGACGGAAGCCTCGTCCCGCATCTCGAAACTGTTGAAGAAGAAGGGCTGGTCATTCGTCGGGCCGACCACGGTTTATGCATTCATGCAGGCGATGGGGCTCGTCAACGACCATGTCGAGGGATGCGTGTGCAGAGCCGATGTCGAGCGCCAGCGCCGGGAGCTGAAACGGCCGGACTCAAGAGCGGCTTGACCGGCGCCCATTGCCTACGCCATCTGAATGTCATGCGGGCAAACTACAAAATGCAGCGGCTTTTCGTGATCGACGCGCTTTCGGCCAAGATCGAGATCGATCTGCCCGCACAGCAGAGCCATTACCTCGCGCATGTCCTGCGCATGCGCGTCGCCGACGAGATTTTGGTCTTCAACGGAAGCGACGGCGAATGGCGCGCCGTCATCGCCGCGCTTTCGAAAAAGAGCGTGACGCTCGCGGTCGTCGAGCAGACCCGGCCACAGCCGATCCCGCCCGACCTCCTCTATTGCTTCGCGCCGATCAAGGTCGGACGCCTGGACTACATGGTGCAAAAGGCCGTCGAGATGGGTGCCGGCGCGCTGCAGCCGGTGATCACGCAGCACACGCAGGTGCCCAAGATCGGCATTCAGCGGCTTCAGGCCAACGCACTCGAAGCGGCAGAGCAATGCGGCATCCTGGCCGTGCCGCAGGTGCGCGAGCCCGTGAAGCTCGACCGGCTCCTGGCGACATGGGACAAGACCCGCACGCTGATCTTCTGCGACGAGGCGGCAGCCGGCGACAATCCGGTCAAGGCCCTGGAAGCCTTGACAGGACGCGAACTGGCGCTGATCGTCGGGCCTGAGGGCGGGTTTTCAGAGGCGGAGCGCCAGCAATTTCGGGCGCTGCCCTTCGTAACCGCGATTCCGCTCGGACCACGCATCCTGCGGGCCGATACGGCAGCGGTGGCGGCTTTGGCGGTGATCCAGGCGACAATCGGGGATTGGTAACTCCCTTGTCAAACAGCCTTGATGCTGCGGCCGGGATTTTTCGCTTGATCGGCGCTGGCATTGCGGCCAGACACGGCCATCCGTGGGACTGGAATTCGGGGATCAACTTCATGGCGCGCGACACGACCGACTTCCGGCCGATCGAATCGAAAGCGGAGCTCGTCGCCTATCTTGCCGAGGGCAACAAGCCGAAGGAGCAGTGGCGGATCGGCACCGAACACGAGAAGTTTCCCTTCTATGTCGACGGCCATGCGCCGGTTCCCTATGGCGGGGAAAGCGGCATCAAGGCGCTTCTGGAAGGCATGCAGGAGATGCTTGGCTGGGAGCCGATCGTCGATGCCGGCCACATTATCGGTCTTGTCGAGCCGACCGGACAGGGCGCGATCAGCCTCGAGCCGGGCGGACAGTTCGAGCTTTCCGGCGCGCCCGTCGAAACGATCCACCAGACCTGCCGCGAAGGCAATGCGCATCTGGCGCAGTTGCGCCAGATCGCTGAGCCGCTCGGCATACGATTCCTCGGTCTCGGCGGCAGCCCGAAATGGACGCTGGCCGAGACGCCACGCATGCCCAAATCGCGCTACGACATCATGACCGCCTATATGCCGAAAGTCGGCAGCCATGGGCTCGACATGATGTACCGGACCTGCACGATCCAGGTAAATCTCGATTTCGCTTCGGAAGCCGACATGCGCCGCAAGATGCAGGTTTCGCTCAAGCTGCAGCCATTGTCGACCGCGCTGTTCGCCAACTCGCCCTTCACCGAGGGCAGGCTGAATGGGCTCCAAAGCTGGCGCGGCGAGATCTGGCGCGACACCGACAACCAGCGTGCCGGCATGCTGGAGATCTGCTTTTCAGACAGGTTCGGCTTTGCCGATTATGTCGAATGGGCGCTCGACGTGCCGATGTATTTCCTCATCCGCGAAGGTCGCTATTTCGACGTCACGCACGTGACCTTCCGCCAGTTCATGGATGGCGCGCTGCGCGACGAGATTCCCAACGGCCTGCCGACGCTCGGCGACTGGGCCAATCATCTGTCGACGCTGTTTCCCGACGTGCGCCTCAAGCGATTCCTCGAGATGCGCGGCGCTGATGGCGGGCCCTGGCGGCGCATCTGCGCCCTGCCGGCCTTTTGGGTCGGTCTTCTTTATGACGAAGCGGCCCTCGACGCGGCAGAGGAATTGACGCGTGACTGGAGCTACCAGGAATGTCTGGCCCAGCGCGACGCCGTACCCGCGCTAGGTTTGGCGACGCCGTTTCGCAACCACACGCTACGCGAGGTCGGCAAGGACGTGCTCGCCATCTCGCGCATGGGGCTTGCCAACCGCGCCCGCAAGAACAGCGAAGGCTATGACGAGACCGGGTTCCTGGCGCCGCTCGACGAAGTGATCGCGCGCGGCACGACAAGCGCCGAAGAAATGGTGCGAGCCTATCACACGCGCTGGGGCGGCTCCATCGAGCCGGCCTTTCTGGAGTTTGCTTATTAAGTGGCAGCGCCCCGCGATCACTCATCTTTTCGGCACCGCTTGTGTCGAACGCACGTTCCGCTACTCTGGGTAAAAGCCGTGACCGCGAGGCTTGAAGGAGGGACCCGATGCTGCCGCTCTACGACATGATGATGAAGGCCCAGAACGGTCGGACCGCCGATTTGCTCGCGCGCCAGGTAAATCTGACGCGCCAGCAGGGCGAACTTGCACTCGAGGCGGTGCTGCCGGCCTTTTCCGAGGCGCT
>CAZEEC010000114.1:0-6597 GCA_964511105.1 uncultured Mesorhizobium sp. | reverse complement strand
GTTAATGGGGAGCGCGGCACTGAAAATGGAGAGCGATGGTGCCCAGGGACGGAATCGAACCGCCGACACTGCGATTTTCAGTCGCATGCTCTACCAACTGAGCTACCTGGGCGCGAGCGGTGGCGAACCGCCGAAAGCGCGTGGGTTATAACACGCCAAACGCTCCTGTCCAGCGGCTGACCTTGCGAAAGGCGGCGAAAAAAATCCGCCACGAATCAGCTTCGTTCGTTCTCGCTTCCGTCGTCTTCGTCTTCGCTCGCCGGAATGACATAGGCGCCGGTCAGCCAGCGGTTCAGATCGACGTTCTTGCAGCGCTCCGAGCAAAACGGGAATGTGGCGCGCTGCGAGGGCCTGCCGCATTCGGGACAGGCGCGACGCGGGCGAAGCGGCGTCACATTGTCTGCAGTGCGCGCCATCAAACGGTTGCCCCTGCCTGCCAACGGCCCTCAACCTTGAAGCCGTCGCCGGAAAGCAGGCTGATCGCTTCGTAAAGCGGCAGCCCGACGATGTTGGTATAGGAGCCGACGAGCTTGACCACGAACGCGCTTGCAATTCCCTGGATGGCGTAGCCGCCGGCCTTGCCCCGCCATTCGCCCGAGGCGAGATAGCCTTCGATGTCTTCGCGCGACAGCCGCTTGAAGCGGACCCGGCTTTCGACCAACCGCATCCGGCTCTTGCCCGATGGGGTGATGACGCAGACGCCTGAATAGACGCGGTGCGCCCGCCCCGACAAAAGCTTCAGGCAATCGCGCGCCTCTTCCAGCGTTTCCGCCTTGGGCAGAATGCGCCGGCCAACCGCAACGACCGTGTCGGCAGCGAGCACGAATGCCGGCTCCTCGCTTTGCCGTTTCAGGCCTTCGACGGCCTTGTCGGCTTTCGCCTGTGCGAGCCGTTTGGCCAGGGAGCGCGGATGTTCGGCGCGACCCGGCGTCTCGTCGATATCCGTGGCGAAGATGCGGTCCGGTTCGATGCGCACCTGCTGGAGAAGCTCAATGCGCCGTGGCGAACCCGACGCCAAAACAAGCCTCTGGGGAATGCTCATCGAAACCCTGTGCCGCTTGAGCGGATCTATTTGAAGCGATAGGTGATGCGGCCCTTGGTCAGGTCGTACGGCGTCATTTCGACTTGGACCTTGTCGCCGGTCAGGACGCGGATGCGATTCTTGCGCATGCGACCGGCCGTGTGCGCGATAATCTCGTGATCGTTTTCGAGCTTGACCCGGAACATCGCGTTCGGCAACAATTCGACGACGACGCCTGGAAACTCGAGGACTTCTTCCTTCGGCATTCGAAACCTTTGGTTGGTGCTGGATATGCCTATATAGGCCCTGTTCGGCGCGGAACCTATAGGATGTTCGCGATCTTGGGAACATGCATAATGGACCGAGTATCGGTCCGGGAAGTGAAATTCGGTTTTTGATCGATCTCATGCTCTATCAAGGTGTAAAATTCCCGAACCGTTCATGAATCTTCATTTTGAGCCGGTCGCGCACGTCACGATAGGCGGCCAGGATCTGCTCGCGCGTTCCGGTGACGGTGGACGGGTCGGCGGTGGGCCAATATTCGACCTCGATCGCCATCGAGCGCGTGAGTTCCAAAGCCGCATGATGGGCTTCGGGCGCCAATGTGACGATCAGATCGAAATAGCTGTCCTCAAGATCGTACAGCATGCGCGGCTTGTGGCTGATGCCGTCGAGCCCATCTTCCGTCAAGACCGCATCGACAAACGGGTCGCGTTCGCCGGCGCGAACGCCGGCGGATGAAACGAACACGCCCCTCGGCAGGTCGCGCTTGGCGATTTGTTCGGCCATTGGCGAGCGGATGGCGTTCATGCCGCACAGAAACAGGATCGATCGCGGTTCGGGCTTGTCCGGCGCCATATGGGCGTTAGCCCCGCCAGTGGAGCACGCAAACCAGCGTGAACAACCGCCTTGCCGTGTCGAAATCGATATCGATTTTGCCCGACAGGCGGTCCATCAGCGTTTGCGAGCCTTCATTGTGAAGGCCGCGTCGGCCCATGTCGATTGCCTCGATCTGACTCGGCGTGGAGGTCCGGATGGCTTCGTAATAGCTCTCGCAGATCAGGAAATAGTCTTTCACGATCCGCCGGAACGGCGTCAGCGAGAGGATGTGAGTGGCGACTGCCTCATCGCTCTCGCGTGTGATGCCGAAGATCAGGCGGGCGTCCGTGAGCGCCAATTTGAGCTTGTAGGGTCCGCCCTTATTATCACCGAGTGGACTGAAACGATTGTCCTCGATCAGGTCGAAGATCGCCACGGCGCGCTCATGTTCGATATCGGGCGTCGAGCGCCCGATCGAGTCGTCGAGTTCGATGTCGACTAGCCGATTTTCCGTGGTTGTGCCGCCGCCCATGGCCTCCTCAGACGTTGAGACGGATGGACACGGCGCGGCCATGGCCGTCGAGTCCCTCGGCCTGCGCCAGTGCGATCGCGGCGGGACCGAGCGCCCGCAACTGATCCGGCCCGCATTTCAAGATCGACGTGCGCTTGACGAATTCGAGCACGGAAAGCCCCGATGAAAAACGCGCCGAGCGCGCGGTCGGCAGGACGTGGTTCGAGCCGCCCACATAGTCGCCGATCGTCTCCGGTGTGTGGCGACCGAGAAACACGGCGCCGGCATTGCGGATGCGAGCAAGAAGCGCTTCCGGATCGGCCACCGCCAGTTCCAGATGTTCCGCCGCGATCCGGTCGATCAGCGGTAGTGCCTCGTCGAAGCCGCCGACGCGGATGATGGCGCCGAAATCGCGCCAGCTCTGGGCGGCGATCACGCCGCGTGGCAGGCTCTTGATCTGGCGGTCCACTTCTGCGGCCACGCGGTCGCCGAAGCCGGCATCGTCGGTGATCAGGATAGATTGTGCCGCCGCGTCGTGCTCGGCCTGCGCGATCAGGTCGGCCGCGATCCAGGCCGGATCGTTGTCCGCATCGGCGACGACCAGGATCTCCGACGGCCCGGCGATCATGTCGATCCCGACAGTGCCGAAGACCTGCCGCTTTGCCGCTGCGACATAGGCGTTGCCCGGACCACATATCTTGGCGACGGGTTCGATCGTTTCGGTCCCGTAGGCAAGCGCGGCGACAGCCTGAGCGCCTCCGATCCGGTAGATTTCGCTTATGCCGGCGATCCGGGCAGCCGCGAGAACCAACGGACTGACGGCGCCGTCCGGCGTCGGCACCACCATCACGATGCGTTCCACGCCGGCGACGCGCGCGGGAACGGCATTCATCAGCACCGAGCTGGGATAGCTCGCCGTACCGCCCGGCACGTAAAGGCCGACCGACTCGATTGCCGTCCAGCGCCAGCCGAGTTCCACACCGATGGGATCAATATAGCGGTCGTTCTTAGGCAGTTGGCGCTCGTGATGGGCCGTGATGCGGCTGTGGGCGAGTTCTAGCGCCTTTAGCGTAGCCGGTTCAACGCTGGCGATCGCGGCGTCGATCTCGCTCTTCGTGAATGAAAACCCCGTTGAAGATAGGTCGAGCCGGTCAAATTTCTGCGTGTAATCGGTGAGTGCCCTGTCGCCGCCGCATCGGACCTCTGCGATGATAGCCCGCACCGCCTTGTCGACATCCTGGGCGGCTTCGCGCTTGCCGCTCAGAAAACGTCCAAAATCGGACTCGAAGGTCTCGTCGCTTGTGTCGAGGCGAAGGGTCATGAGGGTCAGCGGTTCCTATAGCGCGTGGCGGGGCTGGCTGGTCGTCGACCACGCGGCGCCAAGATCGGCAAGCCGCGCTTCGACGCACTCGACCTCGAGGCGGATCGCGGCACTGCCCGAAAAAGTGAGCTCGATCGTGCCGGCGGGTGCCTCGCCGGCCGCGAAACGGATGGCCAGAAGTTCATGGACGTCGTCGGGCCGTGTGCGATCAATGCCTGAAAGTTTGACGCCCATCACGCGGTCGAAATGCAACGCCGCCCGCCGACGCTCCAGATCGCGCCGGAAGAATCCGGTCTTCTTGTCCCAAACGAAGCGGTTCATCGCCACGACGAGCCGCTTCTGATCGGGGAAATAAGTGATGTCTCCGGTCTTCAGTAAGGCGTCCTGGCAATGAGCCGAAACGACCTTCAGATCCTCTTCGTCGAGTGCGACGAGTTTTAGTTCGCTCATTCCACGGGCTCCCGGAACGCCTTCACTGTTCGGGCTGCTCCAGCCCGCTTCTTCTATAGATGAGAATGCCGGGCAACGAAAACCAGGGTGCTGGTGATACTCGACGGCTCTGGATCAGGACGACAGGCGCTCGATCGCGGCGCCGCATTTCGACAGCTTCGTTTCCAGCCGCTCGAAGCCGCGATCGAGATGGTAGACGCGGTTGACGATGGTCTCGCCTTCCGCCGCGAGCCCCGCGATCACCAGCGAGACCGACGCGCGCAAATCCGTCGCCATGACCGGGGCGCCGTGCAGCCGCGCGACACCGTCGATGATCGCCGACTGGCCGGACAGCGAAATCCGGGCGCCCAGCCGCGCCAGTTCCTGGACGTGCATGAAGCGGTTCTCAAAGATCGTCTCGGTGATCCTCGAACGGCCGTCCGCCTTGGTCATCAGGCCCATGAACTGCGCCTGCAAGTCGGTCGGAAAGCCTGGAAAGGGTTCCGTCGTGACGTCGACGGGTCCAATGCCCGCGCCGTTGCGCACGATGCGCAACCCCGTTTCCGTTTCGCTGATCTCGACGCCAGCGAGTCCGAGCGTACCAAGCGCCGTGGCAAGCAGGTCCGCGCGGGCCCCTTCCAGGATGACGTCGCCGCCGGTCATTGCGACCGCCATCGCGTAGGTGCCGGTTTCTATCCGGTCGGGGATCACGTTAACGTCGGCCCCGTGCAGCCGCGAGACGCCGTCGATGACGATTGTCGGCGTCCCCGCGCCCGTCACCTTGGCGCCCATGGCGTTCAGACATTCGGCAAGGTTGACGACCTCCGGCTCCTGGGCGGCGTTTTCGAGGATCGTCTGGCCCTTGGCGAGCGTTGCCGCCATCATCAGGACATGTGTGGCACCGACGGACACCTTCGGAAACGCATAGTGGGCGCCGATCAACCCGTTCTTCGCCCTGGCGAGGATATAGCCCTGCTCGATGTCGATCTCGGCGGACAGAGCGCGCAGGCCCTCGATGAAGAGGTCGACCGGCCGCGTACCGATCGCGCAGCCGCCCGGCAGCGACACGCGTGCTTCGCCCATGCGTGCCAGAAGTGGCCCGATTACCCAGAAGCTCGCGCGCATCTTCGAGACCAGTTCGTAGGGCGCCGTCGTGTCGACGATCTCCTTGGCGGTGAAGTTGATCGTGCGCGAATAATCTTCCTGCTGCGACGATCGGCGGCCGTTGACGGAGTAGTCGACGCCATGATTGCCGAGGATGCGGATCAGTTGCTCGACATCGGCCAGATGCGGCACATTGTGCAGCGTCAGCGTCTCGTCGCTCAGAAGCGAAGCGATCATCAGAGGAAGGGCTGCGTTTTTGGCGCCGGAGATCGGAATCGTGCCCCGTAGCTCATTGCCGCCGATAATGCGGATGCGATCCATATCTTCTCTTTCTTGGGGTCCCGACCTGCCGCGGATGTAGCCTATCGGCCGGATGCATTCAAGAAACGTGCCGGAACGGGCCGTCAATTTCCGCTTTCGTCCTCGTCGGCCGTCAGCCCATCCGGTCTCTGGTCCGCCTCGCCGGCGCGGCGGGCTCGGGTCTGGGCCTTCCGCCGCTGCAGATTGGCGCGCAGGCGTTCGGCAAGTCGTGCCTTGCGGCGTTGCTGCTTGCGTTCGGCTTCGGTAAGCGGCGGCGAGGGGGTGTTGGGCTCGGTCATTGGCACAAGTCTAGCGCCCACGGACGCGGCCGTGAATAGCTTTCGCGCGGACATCCTGCGGTCAACCTGAAAAGGCCTTTTCGGCGCTTGCGCTTGGCCTGGGGCTATGGCAGAAGACCGCCGCATCGGCAGGCTGCGGTAGCTCAGTGGTAGAGCACTCCCTTGGTAAGGGAGAGGTCGAGAGTTCAATCCTCTCTCGCAGCACCATTAAATAGCTGAAATTGCTAGAAAAATAGCATTCTGTGACATTCAAGAAGGCTTAGCACGCTGCTAACACGTGTTTGCCCTGTTGATTATTTTTCAATAAGTTAGGGGCACGCTGGACCGTGCTATTAGCACGCACCTAGCGCGCTAGTGCACCACAGTAAATCGCTGGTGGCGACCCCGTGCTTGATATTCCCAAGAAGCCCTACGAAGTCTTCCTGCGCAAGGACAGTCCCAATTTCTGGATGCGTTTTTCGCTGCCAGGCCATGGCCAGAAGCGTATCGGGTTGAAAACGCCTGATCGTGCGGAAGCCGGTAGACGAGCCGAGCAGGAATATCAAAGGGCCGTATGGAGTGCCGAGAAGGGTATTCTTGAAGGCAGAACGTCATTCGACAAGATCGCGCGGCAATATCTGGCTCACATGGAAGCCATGGGTCTCACGAGCCCGAGGCACAAGAAGCTGGCCGTTGCGGATCGTGGCGTCATCGAGCGCTATCTGATCCCCTTCTTTGGCCGCGCCACCGTCACGTCAATCAACCAGAAGAAGCTCAACGAGTATCTGGATTGGCGGCGAACCTATTGGACGGC
>CAZEEC010000113.1:0-6666 GCA_964511105.1 uncultured Mesorhizobium sp. | reverse complement strand
GGGCTGCTTCTCATCGTATTGGCCATTCCGCGCGGTTCGATCGTGCAGCGCTGGGGCGCCTATGAGCGGCTGATCGTGTGATGGCGGCTGTGGCGAAAGGGAATATCAGGTAAAGTGCCGGGGGCGGATCGGCTGGGAGGAACGAGATGGAACAAACGATCGTGCCCTATTGCGGCCCCGCTCCGCTACCGGCCAGCCTGTGGTCGAGCTGGAATTTAGACCCGCTTTTGATCGTTATCCTGACGATTACCGGCGCCGGCGCCCTACTGTCGTCGCGCGCGACGCTTCGGCAGGCGGCAGGCTCGCCCTGGGGGATGGCGGCGCTCGCCGTCCTGTTCGTCGCCTTCGTCTCGCCGCTTTGCGCGCTGGCTTCGGCGCTCTTTTCAGCGCGCGTCTTTCATCATCTGCTGCTCGTGGCGGCCGCAGCGCCGCTTTTGGCGCTCGCCTTGCCGACGCGCTTTCCCCGTCTGCCGCTCGCGGCGACCTTCCTTGCGCACACGGTTTTGATGTGGGTATGGCATGCGCCGATTCCTTACGAATGGGCGTTGTCGTCGACGCCTGGCTATTGGGTGATGGAACTGACCCTGCTCGGCTCGGCCTTCCTGATGTGGCAGGGCATTCTGGCCGCCCGCCCTGGACCCGCCCTTTCCGCGCTGTTCGGCTCGCTCGTGCAGATGGGCATGCTGGGCGCGCTCTTGACCTTTGCCGCGCGGCCGCTTTACGCGCCGCATCTGGACACCACCTTGCCCTATGGACTGACGCCGCTTGCCGACCAGCAGCTCGCCGGGCTTTTGATGTGGGTGCCGGCAGCCCTTCCCTATCTCGGCGCCGCTCTCGTGATCGCCTGGCGCCTTTTCGGACAGGCCGAGCCCTTTGCCGAACCGAAGCGACGCTGATGGTCTGGATCAAGTTCCTCCACGTGGCGGCAATTTCGATCTGGTGCGCCGGGCTGATCTGTCTGCCCGGCCTTTACCTGCAACGCGCGCATGTCCAGGACGACGATGCGCTCTACCGGATGCAGGCTCTGGTGCGGTTCAGCTATGTGACGCTGATCTCTCCGGCCGCTTTCGTGTCGGTCGCGAGCGGCATCGTGCTGATCTTTCTGCGCGGCACCTTCATCGAATGGTTTTCGCTGAAGCTGGTCTTTGTCGGCCTGCTGGTCGTCCTCCACATCGTGACCGGCCTCGTTATCGTGCGCCTGTTCGACAAGGGCCGGATTTTCCCGGTCTGGCGGTTCGTCGCTGTCACGGTGATGACGCTGATCGTGACGATGGCGATCCTGTTCGTCGTGCTCGGCAAGCCGCAATTGCACTGGGACTGGCTGCCGGCGGACGCGATGCGGCCGGGCGCGCTCGGCGAGTTCGGCCGAGAACTCATCGACGGCATGTTCGGGGGAGGCTGACCTGATGCGCAAATATCCGCCGGTCTCCCATTTGAAGCGCCGCCGCATCAGCGGACGCGCTGTCGTTCTGGCGGGCCTTGTGACTGGCCTTGCCGGCTGCGCCGGACCACTCTCGGCGCTCGAACCGGCCGGTCCGGCAGCCGACGCGATCGCGACGTTGTGGTGGATCATGTTCTGGGGCGCGGTCGCGCTCTTCCTTCTCGTCGGCGTTCTCTATTTCATTGTGCTCTACCGCCCGGCGGTGCTGGCGCGCTTCACGGCCATGCAATGGATCGTCGGCGGCGGACTGGTGATGCCGACCGTGGTTCTTGTCGCGCTGGTCGGCGCAGCCTTCGTGCTCGGCGAGCGACTGATCCCTCGACCGCTCGCCGATGCGCCGCCGCGCGTCTTCGTGCACGCCTTTCAATGGGACTGGCAGTTCAGCTACGAGGACAGCGACGGGGTGACCGGCCAGATGCATATCCCGGCAGGCCAGCCCGTCGATGTCGTGGTGACCACCGCCGATGTGATCCACGGGTTCTGGATCCCGCGGCTGGCTGGCAAGATCGACGCCATTCCCGGCCATGAGAACGTGCTGCGGATCCAGGCCGACCGGCCGGGCGCCTATCGCGGCGTTTGCGCCGAATTTTGCGGCAATGGACATACCGACATGCGCTTCGAGGTGATCGCCCACGCCCCTGACGACTACGAGGCAGCCCTGGCTGCGGCACTCGACGAGGCCGGCCGATGAAAGACGAACAGGATTCCGCCGCCGTCCGGCTGCATCACGAGCTCGATGCGATCTGGAAGACCGGGCCGCGGCTGCAAGGGCTCGCTTCCGTCAATCACACGATCTACGGGCGGCGGTTCCTGATCGCATCCTTCATCTTTTTCACGATCGGCGGCGGCCTGGCGATGCTGATCCGCGCGCAGCTAGCCACGCCGCACAGCGCCTTTGTCGGACCGGAAATCTATAACCAGCTCTTCACGATGCACGGCACCGTGATGATGTTCCTGTTCGCGATCCCGATGTTCGAGGCGTTCACGATCTACCTGCTGCCGAAGCTTCTCGGCTCGCGCGATTTCGCGTTTCCGCGGCTGACCGCGTTCGGCTTCTACTGCTACGCCTTTGGCGGCTCGATCCTGATCGTCGCCATGCTCATGGGCGTGGCACCCGATTCCGGCTGGTTCATGTACACGCCGCTGTCGTCTTCCACCTATACGCCGGGCATCAACGCCGATGTCTGGCTGCTCGGCGTCACCTTCGTCGAGGTGTCGGCGATCGCCGCCGCCGTCGAGACGATCGTCACGATCCTGAAGGTGCGCGCGCCCGGCATGTCGCTCGACCGAATGCCGATCTTCGCCTGGTACATGCTGGTCACGTCCTTCATGATCCTGGTCGGCTTCCCGCCCCTGATCCTGGGATCGATCCTGCTCGAACTCGAGCGCGCCTTCGACCTGCCCTTCTTCGACCCCACGCGCGGCGGGGACGCGCTTTTGTGGCAACACCTCTTCTGGCTGTTCGGCCATCCCGAGGTCTACATCATCTTTCTCCCGGCCGTCGGCGTCGTCTCGACCATCATTCCCGTCTTCGCGCGCCGCACGTTGATGGGCTACCGGGCGATCATCGCCGCGATCATTGCGCTCGCCTTCCTCTCCTTCGGGCTGTGGGTCCACCACATGTTCACGGTCGGGATCCCGCATCTGGCGCTCGCCTTCTTCTCGGCCGCGAGCGCGTTGGTCGCGATACCGACGGCGGTGCAGATCTTCGCCTGGCTGGCGACGCTCGCGCATGGCCGGCCGCGCATGGGCGTGCCGATGCTCTACATATTGGGCTTCCTGTTCATCTTCGTGATCGGCGGCCTGACCGGCGTTATGGTCGCCATGGTCCCGTTCAACTGGCAGGCCCACGACACGCATTTCATCGTCGCGCATTTGCACTACGTGCTTGTCGGCGGGTTCGTCTTTCCGATGCTGGCGGCGGCCTATTACTGGCTGCCCCACGTGTCGGGCCGGATGACCCTGCACAAGCTCTCCGTGCCAGCCTTCTGGCTGATCTTCGTCGGCTTCAACATGACGTTCTTCATGATGCACGTGACTGGATTGCGCGGCATGCCGCGACGGGTCCATACCTATCCAAGCGGTGTCGGCTGGGACTGGCTCAACCTCTTGTCGTCGATCGGCGGGTTCGTCATGACGATGGGCTTTGCGCTGGTCGTCATCGATGTCATCTTGCATTTCCGCTATGGCACGGCCTTCAAACGCAATCCGTGGGGCGCGCGCACGCTGGAATGGGCGCAGCCGAACCCGCCACCCTCCTATAATTTCGCCTCACAGACGTCGATCGACCGGCGCGCCGACACGCTCGACCCCGAGGAGATCGGGCCGAAACTTGCCGCCGGCGAGGGCTATCTCGGCTTTACGCGCAATGGCTGGATGGAGACGCTCGGCGTCGATATGACGACCGGGCGGCCGGACCAGACGATCATCCTGCCGAAGCAGACCTTCCTGCCCTTCTGGACCGCGGCGACGCTTGGCACGTTCGTGTTGTGCGTTCTCTTCAAGTTCTACTGGCTGTCGCTCGTGCCGCTCGGCGGCGTTCTCGCCCTCGCCCTCGCCTGGACCCGAACCAGCGGCCTGACCCATGATCACGGCGAGATCGACGTTGGACACGATCTGGCGCTGCCGCCGCATTACGAGGCCGACGGTCCGCCCTCCTGGTGGGCGATGGTGTTCCTGCTCGCCAGCAACGCCACGCTCTATGCTTCGCTGATCTTCGCCGTCTTCTTCCTGTGGCTGGTGGCGCCCGGCTGGCCGCCTGCCGAACTGGTCGCGACCGGGGTGACGCTGCCGGCGCTGACGCTGCTCAGCGTCGTCGCTGCCGCACTTCTGGCGCGCATGGCAGTCCGGGCGAATGCAAAGGGGGCGAGCGCCACTTTTCTTCTCCTCGCCACCGGGGGCGCCCACGCCCTGACACTCGGCCTGCTCGTCTACCTGATCAACACGGCCCTTCCCGAGCCGACCAGCCATGCCTATGCTGCGACCGCCTTTGCGACGCTTGCCTACGCGGCGATCCACTCCGCGCTTGGCGTCGTCTTCGCGCTCTACGGCGTGTGGCGCATCGCGCAAGGCTTCGTTTCGGCGCGGCGCAGCCTCGATCTTCGAATCGGCAAGCTGTGGCACGACTACACCGCGCTCACCACCATTATCGGCATCGCGCTCGTCCTCATCATGCCGCTGATGGTCGGCATCCAGGGAGGCGCGCCATGAATGCCGAACCTGTCTCAGCCGGGCGACTGATCTGGCTGATCGCCGGCTTCCTCGTCTGGAGCGCGGCCTTTGTCGTGCTCTATTCGGTGCTGTCGATCGGCTGCGAATTCGGCTGGCACGAATGGCCGGTTCTCGGGCCGGTGACCTTGCAGCGTGTGGTGCTCGTCGCGCTTTTCCTGGTCTCGCTTGCCGCCAGTTGGGCCGTCGTGCAGATCACTGGCCGGCGGCGGCGCAGGTCTCGCAGGGCGGCGGAAGGCCTGCAGGCCTCGCTGGAAACCATTGCCTGGCTGGCGGCGTGGGCCGCGCTGGCCTCTACCTTTTTCTCGCTCGTCCCGGTGTTCTTCCTGACCGCGTGCTACTGAGCCGGTTGCGTGTCGCGGGCGCGGATCTCTCTCAGCCGGGTCAAGGCGAAAGCCAGCACGAAGAGCGCCGACATCACCAAGACGATCGTTGGCGCGGGAGCCGAATCAAGAAAGAACGACAAATAGACCCCGGCCAAAGCCGAAAAGGTGGCGGCAGCCGCACTCGTCAGCATCATCGTGCCAAAGGTGCGGCTGACGAGAAAGCCGATGGCCCCGGGCGCGATCAGGAAGGCGATGGCTAGGATGATGCCGACGGCCTGCAGGCCGCCGACAATGGTCAGCGACAGCAAGGTGAGCAAGCCATAGTGCAACAGGCGCACCTTGAGACCGACGGTACGGGCATGGCCAGGATCGAAGGAAAACAGCATCAAGTCGCGCCCGAAGATGACCAGCGCCAGAATCGTCGCGCCCGCGATGACGCCCGTCTCGGCGACGTCGCGCCAGGTCGTACCGAGCACGTCGCCGAAGAGGATGTGGTTCAGATGGACGCTGGTCTCCACGGCGGCGAACATGACCAGCCCGAGGCCGAACATGCCCGAAAAGACGACGCCCATCGCCGTGTCTTCCTTGATGCGGGAATTGTCCTTTAGAAAGCCCGTCGCGATGGCGCAGGTGAGCCCGGCCGCAAAAGCGCCGAGCGCCAGCGGCAACCCGACGATATAGGCAAGCACGATGCCGGGCAGCACCGCATGGCTGACGGCGTCGCCCATCAGCGACCAACCCTTCAGCACCAGATAGGGCGACAAGAGCCCCATCGGCAGGGCGACTAGAACGGCGAGGATGACGGCCTGCCGCATGAAGGGAAACTGGAAGGGCATCGCGAGCGTCTCGATCATGGCGCAAACTCCCGTGCCGCATGCGCTCTCATCCGCCCCGCGATCAACCCGTGCTTGGGCGCGAACAGGAAGGCGGCGATGAAGACGAGCGTCTGCAGGACGACGATCACGCCGCCGGTCGCCCCGTCGAGAAAAAAACTGGCATAGGCGCCGACGAAGCTGGTCAGCGCGCCGATGGCGACCGAAATGACGATAAGGCGCGGGAAGCGGTCGGTCAGAAGATAAGCGGTCGCGCCTGGCGTGACGACCATGGCGATGACCAGGAAGGCGCCGACCGTCTGCAACGCGGCGACCGTCGAGGCGGCGAGCAGGGTGAAAAAGACGACCTTCAGGACGTTCGGCCGGAGCCCGATCGAGCGGGCATGGCTTTCGTCGAAGAACACCAGCATCAGGTCGCGCCATTTGGCGATCAGCACGATAAGGGAGATCCCGGAGATGGCCACGAGCTGGATCGTGTCGGCCGGCGTGATGGCTAGGATGTTGCCCAAGACGATCGTCTGGATGTTCACAGAGACCGGCGAGAGCGAAATCATGAACAGGCCGAGGCCGAAGAAGGAGGTGAAGATCAGGCCGATCACGGCATCCTGCCGCAGCCTCGTCTGCGCCGACAGGAACAGCATCGCACCGGCGGCTAGCCCGCCCGACAGGAAGGCGCCGGCCGCGAAGGGCAGCCCCAGCATATAGGCGCCGGCAACGCCCGGCACGATCGCGTGGGACAGTGCATCGCCGATCAGCGACCAGCCCTTCAGCATCAGATAGGCCGACAGGAAGGCGCAGGTCGCGCCGACCAGCGCGCTTACCCACATCGCGTTGAAGA
>CAZEEC010000112.1:0-6759 GCA_964511105.1 uncultured Mesorhizobium sp. | reverse complement strand
TTTCCTTCTACCGCTCGCTCGGCATCAATCTGAAGCAGCTCTACGGCCAGACCGAGGCCTTCCTCTATGTCACCGCCCAGCCCAATGGCCGCATCCGCTCCGACACGGTCGGCCCGATCATGGCCGGCGTCGATCTGCGCATCGCCGAGGATGGCGAGGTCCAGTTCAAGTCGCCCGGCATGCTGGTCGGCTATTACAAGGACAATGAGAAGACGGCCGAGGTGCTGACGCCGGACGGCTATGTCAAGACGGGCGATGCCGGCATCATGACGCCGGACGGCGAATTGAAGATCATCGACCGCGCCAAGGATGTCGGCCGCTTGAACGACGGCACGCTGTTCGCGCCCAAATATATCGAGAACAAGCTGAAATTCTTCCCCAACATCAAGGAAGCGGTCGCCTTCGGCCACCAGCGCGATTTCGTGACCGTGTTCTTGAACATCGACTTGGCCTCGGTCGGCAACTGGGCCGAGCGGCGCAACCTTGCTTATGCGAGCTATCAGGAACTCGCCGGCCACCCGCTGGTCTATGAGATGATCGAGAAGAACGTCGCGCAGGTCAACGCGGATCTGGCCCGCGAGCCGCAAATGGCCGGCGCCCAGATCAGACGCTTCCTGATCCTGCACAAGGAGCTCGACGCCGACGACGGCGAACTGACCCGCACCCAAAAGGTGCGCCGCGGCTTCATCCTCGACCGCTACCGCGAGCTGGTCGACGCGCTTTATGACGGCACCAGCGAAAAGGACGTGGCGACCGAAGTCACCTTCGAGGACGGGCGCAAGGGCACGTTGCGCGCGCGCGTGCGCATCGCCGACGTCGCCCCCGTGCCGGAACGCCGGCTGGAGGCTGCCGAATGAACGTGATGACGACGCAAAGAGGGCCGGTGAGCGAACCCGCCGGCGCTCCCTCCCCCGCCCCGGCCGAGATCGTGCTCGACATCGAGGGCGTCTCGCTCGCCTTTGGCGGCGTCAAGGCGATTTCCGACGTCTCCTTCGACATCCGCCGCGGCGAGATCCGCGCCATCATCGGCCCCAACGGCGCCGGCAAGACCTCGATGCTGAACGTCATCAACGGCTTTTACTGGCCCCAGCAGGGCCGCATCACCTTCAAGGGCGAGACGCGCCGCAAGATGCGCCCGCACGAGGCGGCGACCGGCGGCATCGCCCGCACCTTCCAGAACGTCGCGCTGTTCAAGGGCATGACGACGCTCGACAACATCATGTCGGGCCGCTCGCTCAAGATGAAGCGCGGCCTGATCTGGCAGATGCTCCATTTCGGCCCGGCCCGCAACGAGGAGATCGAGCATCGCCTCCGCGTGGAGGAGATCATCGACTTCCTCGAGATCGAGCACATCCGCAAGACGCCGGTCGGCCGCTTGCCCTACGGCCTGCAAAAGCGAGTCGAGCTCGGCCGGGCGCTTGCCATGGAGCCGGATCTTCTCCTCCTCGACGAGCCGATGGCCGGCATGAACATGGAGGAGAAGGAGGACATGTGCCGCTTCATCCTCGACGTGCGCGAGCAGTTCGGCACGACCATCGCGCTGATCGAGCACGACATGGGCGTGGTGATGGACCTGTCCGACCGGGTCGTGGTGCTCGATTACGGCCGCAAGATCGCCGACGGCACGCCCGACGAGGTCAAGGCCGACAAGGCGGTCATCGACGCCTATCTCGGGGTCGTCCACTGATGGGGCGCTTGGCTTTGAACGGCCGCGCCGGGGGATTTTGAAGCATGGACATTTTCTACAATATCTTCATCGACCCGTTCGTGCAGATGGCCCAGCAGCCCGATTTCCTGCTGCAGGTGCTGTGGGAGGGGTTCGTCGGCGGCGTTCTTTACGCGCTGATCGCGCTCGGCTTCGTCCTGATCTTCAAGGCCTCGGGTGTCCTCAATTTCGCGCAAGGCATCATGGTCGTGTTCGCCGTCCTGTCGCTCGTCGGGCTCCACGAGATCGGCGTGCCGGCCTATGCCGCGCTCGCCTTGAGCATCGGCATCATGTTCGTCTTGGCGGTCTCGGTGGAGCGCCTCGTCCTGCGCCCGCTCGTCAACCAGCCCGACATCATCCTCTTCATGGCGACGATCGGGCTCACCTATTTCCTGATCGGCCTTGGCGAATTCATCTTCGGCGGCGAGCCGAAGGTGATGATCACGCGCGAATTGGGCCTGCCCACCGGCTCCTTCGACTTCGAGCCCTTCGGCGGCTTGGTCATCCTGCAGCAACTGGACATCGCCGCCGCCGTCATCGCCATCGTCATGGTCGGCGCGCTCGCGATCTTCTTCAACAAGACCCGCATCGGCCGCGCCCTGCGCGCCGTCGCCGATGACCACCAGGCCGCCTTGTCTGTCGGCATTTCCTTGAACCAGATCTGGGTCATCGTCTGGTTCACCGCCGGCATCGTGGCGCTGGCGACCGGCATCATGTGGGGCGCGCGCTCCGACGTCTCCTTCGCGCTGCAGATCGTCGCCTTCAAGGCCTTCCCGGTCATCATCCTGGGCGGCCTGACCTCGATCGCCGGCGCCATCGTCGGCGGCTTGATCATCGGCATCGGCGAGAAGATCGGCGAGATCTACTGGGGGCCCCTGGTCGGCGGCGGCATCGAGACCTGGTTCGCCTATTTCATCGCGCTGGCCTTCCTCCTGTTCAGGCCGCAGGGCCTGTTCGGCGAGCGCATCATCGAGCGGGTATAGGGGAGCGGACGGATGTTGTATCGCGAAGCCGGTCAGTTCAAGACCACCTACGCCGCCGACCAGTCGATCTTCCCGATCCTGCAGGACCGGATCGGGCTCGCCGTCATTCTCGCCGTCGCCTTTGTCGGCATCCCGCTGTTCGCGTCGAACTTCTTCCTCGCCTCCTTCATGATCCCATTTCTGATCTTGGCGCTGGCCGCGATCGGGCTCAATCTGTTGACGGGCTATGCGGGGCTTCTGTCGCTCGGCACCGGCGCCTTCATGGGCGTCGGCGCCTATGCCTGCTACAAGCTCACCACCTATTTTCCCAATGTCGACATCATCGTCATGGTGCTTTTGTCCGGCTTTTTTTCCGCCGGCATCGGCATCCTGTTCGGCTTGCCCAGTCTCAGGATCAAGGGCTTTTACCTGGCCGTGGCGACGCTTGCCGCGCAGTTCTTCCTGGAATGGTGCTTCGTGCGCATTCCCTGGCTTTACAACTACAACCCGTCCGGCGCGCTCGAGGCGCCGGCGCGCTGGGGCCTGAACATGATGCTGACCGGCCCGGCCGCCAGCCCGGTCGCACGCTATCTGGTCGTGCTCACCATCGTCGTGGCGCTGACATGGATCGCCTCGAACCTCGTGCGCGGCCGCATCGGCAGGTCCTGGATGATGGTGCGCGACATGGATATCGCGGCCGAACTGATGGGCATCCGGCTGCTGCGCACCAAGTTGCTCGCCTTCGCCGTCTCGTCCTATTATTGCGGCGTGGCAGGCGCGATGATGGTGTTCTTCTGGCTCGGCGCGGTCGAGCCGATCTCGTTTTCCATCAACCTGTCCTTCCAGGTCCTGTTCATCGTCATCATCGGCGGCCTCGGCAGCCTGATCGGCTGTTTCTTCGGCGCCGCCTTCATCTGGATCCTGCCCGCCTTCCTGCGCGCCGCACCGGCGCTCTTCGGCATTTCCGTGGCGCCGGATGTGGTCGAGCATCTGACCTTCATCGTCCTCGGCGCGCTCATCATCATTTTTCTGATCGTCGAGCCGCATGGCTTGGCGCGCATGTGGCAGATCGCCAAGCAGAAACTCAGGGTTTGGCCGTTCCCTTATTGACGGGCGGCCTTCAGAACCGACCGAAGAGGCGGTTTCATTCAGGGAGGAGTACAACAAGATGAAAGCGAAATACGTCCTAGGGCTCGCGACCGCCGCCGCGACCGCTTTTGCCAGTCTGGCAAGCGGACCGGCGATGGCGCAGGAGGAGTCCGTGTTCATCCCGCTGCCGACTTACCGGACCGGAGCTTTCGCAGGCTCGGGCATCCCGATCGCCAACGGCATGCGCGATTATCTGACGATGCTGAACGAGCGCGACGGTGGCATCGGCGGCGTCCGCATCGAGATCGAGGAGTGCGAGACCGGCTACGAAACGCAAAAGGGCGTCGAGTGCTACGAGGCGCTCAAGGGCCGCAATCCGATCGTCTTCAATCCGTGGTCGACGGGCATCACCCTGCCCTTGATCCCGCTTGCCGCGCAGGACAAGATCCCCATCCTCTCGATGGCCTACGGCTTGTCGGCGGCAGCCGAGGGTGAGACCTTCCCCTGGGTGTTCAACCCGCCGGACACCTATTGGGACGGGGCGTCCGCCATCATCTCGCACATTGCCGAGCAGGAAGGCGGTCTCGAATCGCTCGATGGCAAGAAGATCGGCTATGTCTTCCTTGATGCCGGCTATGGCCGCGAGCCTATTCCGCTGCTTGAGCGCCTGGCCGAAAACTATGGCTTCGAACTCCTGCAATACCCGGTTCCCGCCCAACAGATGCAGAACCAGTCCTCGATCTGGCTCAATGTGCGCCGCGATCAGCCGGATTGGGTCTATCTTCAGGGGTGGGGCGCGATGAACCCGACCGCCATCCGCGAAGCGACCCGCATCCGTTTCCCCATGGAACGCTTCATCTCCATGTGGTGGCCGAGCGAGGATGATGCCCGCCAGACCGGCGAGGCGGCGACCGGCTTCAAGATCCTGAACTTCCATGAAACCGGCTCCGACTTCGCAGCGCTCGACGACATCCGCACCCACGTGGTCGAGAAGGGCCTGAGCCAGGTCTCCGGTCCCGACGCCGTGGGCACGAACCTCTACAACCGCGGCGTCTACAACTCGGTCCTGATGGCAGAAGCGATGCGGGTCGCACAGGAGATGACCGGCAAGACCGTCATCACCGGCGAGGACATGCGCCTCGGTCTCGAGAACCTCGAGATCAGCACGGAGCGTTGGGCCGAGATCGGCTTCGAAGGTTTCGCCCAGCCGGTCAGTCTGAGTTGCGCGGACCATTCCGGCCACACCGAACTCTACATCCAGCAATGGAACGGGACGGAGTTCGAGCAGGTGAGCGAGTGGTTCGAGCCGATGACCGATGTCGTCCGGCCGCTCCTGGAAGAAGCGGCTGCCGAATATGTCGTGGCCAACCAGCCCTGGCCGGAGCGCGAGGAGCCCTGCGGCGCCGAATAAGGCGACTGCCGATTACGTCCCCGCGAGATCTCGTCTCGCGGGGACGCCTCCTGAGACGAACGAGGCCTTGACGTCCATGAGCCAGACCATGACTGCCGATCACCGCACAGCCGAGCCCGACGCGGATGCCGCCGCCACGATCCTGTCCGTCAACAATATCGAAGTGATCTACGACCATGTGATCCTTGTCCTGAAGGGCGTGTCGCTTTCAGTGGCCCGCGGCGGCATCGTCGCGTTGCTCGGCGCCAATGGCGCGGGCAAGACCACGACGCTCAAGGCGGTGTCCAACCTGCTTCACGCCGAGCGCGGTGAGGTCACCAAGGGCTCGATCGAATTCAACGGCGAGCGCGTCGAAAGCCTGACGCCCAACGAACTCGTGCGACGCGGCTGCATCCAGGTCATGGAGGGCCGTCACTGCTTCGGTCATTTGACGATCGAGGAGAACCTTTTGACCGGCGCGTTTACCCGCAAGGACGGACGCGCCGCCATCGCCCGCGATCTGGAGATGGTCTACAACTACTTCCCGCGTCTGCGCGAGCGGCGTGGCTCGCAAGCCGGCTATACGTCGGGCGGCGAGCAGCAGATGTGCGCCATCGGGCGGGCGCTGATGTCACGCCCCGTGATGATCCTGCTCGACGAGCCGTCCATGGGGCTTGCGCCGCAGATCGTCGAGGAAATCTTTCAGATCGTGCGCGACTTGAACACACGCGAGGGCGTGAGCTTCCTTTTGGCCGAGCAGAACACCAATATTGCGCTGCGCTATGCCGACTATGGCTACATTCTCGAAAGTGGCCGGGTCGTGCTCGACGGCACCGCCGACGCGCTGCGCGCCAATGAGGACGTGAAGGAATTTTATCTCGGCGTCGGCGGCGAGGGCCGCCGTTCCTTCAAGAACGTCAAGCACTACCGCCGGCGCAAACGCTGGCTGGCATAGGCAAAGGCTCGGCTTCAGCCTGCCAGCCCGAGCAGCGCTGAAAGCTCCCGTGCCGCGGCTGCGCCTGCACGGTTGGCTCCGATGGTGGACGCTGAAGGCCCATATCCGACCAGGTGGATGCGTGGGTCCTTAGCGACCTGTGTCGCCAGCCGGCCGGTCATGACGATGCCTCCTTTGGGCCCGCGCAGTTGCAGCGGCGCAAGATGGTCGAGCGAGCTTCGAAAACCCGTGCACCACAAGATCACGTCGGCGCGGATTTCCGTCCCGTCTGCCCATTTGACGCCCTCATCGGTGATCTCCGCGAACATGGGTTTCCTCGCCAGCACGCCGCGTCCGCGCATCGCCTTGATCGCGGGCGTGACCGGGATGCCCGTCACCGACACGACGGACGCCGCCGGCAGGCCCTGCCGAACGCGCTCTTCGACAAGCGCGACGGCCGCCCTGCCCAGTTCCGCCGTGAACGGGCCTTCGCGAAATTCTGGTTCCCTGCGGGTGACCCAACTGGTCGAGGTTACGCGGGAGATCTCGTCGAGGAGTTGGACCGCCGAGATGCCGCCTCCGACGACGACGACGTGCTGCCCCACGAATTCTTCGGGGCTCTGGTAGTCTTTGGTGTGGATCTGCCGCCCCTTGAAACGATGCCGGCCTGAATATTCGG
>CAZEEC010000111.1:0-6773 GCA_964511105.1 uncultured Mesorhizobium sp. | reverse complement strand
CTAGGTCGAAAGGCGCGAGATCAGCGACGACGTATCCCAGCGATTCCCGCCCTTGGCCTGCACCTCCTTGTAGAACTGATCGATCAGGGCGGTGATCGGCAGCGGTGCGCCGTTGCGGTCGGCCTCCTCTAGGCAGATGCCGAGGTCCTTGCGCATCCAGTCGACGGCAAAGCCGAAGTCGAACTTCCCGTCGGCCATCGTCTTCCAGCGATTTTCCATCTGCCATGATCCGGCAGCGCCCTTGGAGATCACTTCGACCACCTTCTCGATGTCAAGGCCGGCCCGCTGGCCGAAATTGATGCCCTCCGAAAGCCCCTGGACAAGGCCGGCGATGCAGATCTGGTTGATCATCTTGGTCAATTGGCCGGAGCCGACCGGGCCCATCAGCCCCACCATCCGGGCATAGGCGTCGATGACGGGCCTCGCCTTGTCATAGGTCGCCTGGTCGCCGCCGCACATCACGGTCAACACGCCATTTTCAGCCCCGGCTTGTCCGCCTGAAACGGGCGCGTCGATGAAGCCGATTCCCCGGGTTGAAGCCTCGGCCGCCAATTCGCGCGCGACAGCCGCCGATGCCGTCGTGTTGTCGATGAAGACAGAGCCGGAAGCCATTGAATGAAATGCGCCATTCTCGCCAATGGCAATTGCGCGCAGATCATCATCATTGCCGACGCAAGAGAAGACAAATTCCGCATCCCCGGCCGCTTCTCCCGGCGTTTGCGCTGCTTGGCCGCCGAATTCCGCAACCCATCTTTCGGCCTTTGCGGCTGTGCGGTTGTAGACGGTCACGTCGTGGCCGCCCTTGGTTTTCAGATGCCCTGCCATGGGATACCCCATGACGCCCAGTCCTAAGAACGCAACTCTTGCCATTCGATTTCCTCCTCCTGGTTCGGGTCGGCCAGCCCCAGACGGGCGGCAATGAAATCAGCTATTGCGGCTATGTCATCAATCGCGAATACGGGCAAGGTTTCGCCTGACAGAGCCTGGTCGCTGGCAATCGCGATGATGTTCGGATCCTCGCTGGCAAGCGGCTCCATCGCGCGGCCTTCCCGGCGGCGTGTTTCGATCTTCAGATGTGTTCCGCGCTTGTAGCCCTCGATGATGACAAGATCGCAGGGCGAGAGGCGGGCGAGAATGTCCTTTAGCCCAGGTTCGGATTCGTCGCGCAATTCATGCATCAGGACCCAGCGATTGTTCGAAACGATCGCTACTTCTCCGGCGCCCGCGGCACGGTGGCGGAAAGAATCGGTTCCTTCCTTGTCGACATCGAAGGCGTGGTGGGCGTGTTTGATGGTCGAAACCTTAAGTCCGCGGGCGGTGAACATCTTGACGAGGCGCTCGGTCAGTGTCGTCTTGCCCGAATTCTTCCAACCGGTGATGCCGATGATGCGCTGGTTCATGCTGCCATCCCGTCTGACATTCTCATCGAGCAAGCTGCCCCTCGCGCCGCGCGACATTGATGACATGAAGAGCGGCGATGATGCTGAGGCTCGACGAACCGAGCATGACCCAGAGGAGGGGAGACGGACCCGTGTCCGGCCCAAGCAGCGCTCCCGCCAGCACCGACAGGGCCGCGCCGCCGCCGATCTGCATGGCTCCCCCGAGGCCCGAGGCCGATCCTGAGATATGCGGGCGCACACTGACGATGCCTGCCATGGCATTGGGCAAGGTCATCCCGTTGCCAAGACCGACGAACATGACGGGCACGAACAGCGAGGCCGGGCTGACATAGCCAGCACTTAAAAGCAGCAGGGGGATGGTCATGCCGATAGCGGCGACGACATTTCCGATGAGCATCATCCTGTTGATGCCGACGCGGATGGAAAAGCGGCCCGAGAGAAAGTTGCCGAGCATGTAGCCAACCGAAACGAAGGCGAAATAGAAGCCATACTGGGACGGCGACAGACCGAAGATCTCGCTGGCGACGTAGGGGCCGCCACCGAGAAACGCGAAGAACGTTCCCGAGGTGAATGCCGCCGTCAGCGTGTAGCCCCAGAAACGTTCCGACCGGATGAGTTCGGGATAGCTCTTCACCTGGGCGAAGAGCGACGACGATGGCCGCTGGTTTGTCTCGCCGAGATCGAACCAGATGATGACAAATGCCACAAAGCCGAACGCCAGTGTCAGCAGAAAGGTCGATTCCCAGCCATAGAGCTCATCGAGGAAGCCGCCGATGATGGGGCCGACCATGGGCACCAGCGTCATGCCCATCGTCACATAGCCGATTTTGCTTGCCGCCTGGTCGGGCCCGACCGTATCGCGAATGATGGCGCGTGACAGGACCATCCCGGCTGCGGAAAATGCCTGCAGGATGCGGCACGCGAGCAGGGTTTCGATGGTCGGCGCGAAGATGGCGGCAAGGGTGCCGGCCAGAAAGATCATGAAGCAGATCAGCAGCACCGGGCGGCGGCCGAAGCGATCGGAGGCAGGCCCGATGAAGAGCTGCAGCACCGCCGTTGCGACGAGATAGAGCGCGACGGCGAGCTGAACGATTGAATAATCGGCCTGGAAATGACGAGCCATCGCCGGCAGCGAAGGCAGGAAGACATTCATCGCCAGCGAACTGCTCGCGGTCGCCATTACGAGCGTGAAGATGTGCGGCGGCGTCGATGCTTTCCGACCCAAGGGGATGATCGTCATCGACGCTGCGTGAAGTCGTTTGTCATGCCGTCTCATTAGGCTGCGTGGTGTCTGCCAGCAAGGGCCTCACACGCCGTCGGGCGCCATGCTTGGCGACGTCGACTCGGCTGCCGGTTGTGCCTTGCCGGAGCGGCGCTCGCGGTAAAGCGTATAGAGGCCGGAGGCGACGATAACGGCTGCGCCTAGCAGCATCGCTGTATCCGGCACCTCTCCGAAGACCACTAGGCCGAGGAGAATGGCCCAGATGAGCGCGGTATAGCGGAACGGAGCCACGAACGAGATGTCGCCCGTCCGCATGGCCATGATGATCGACTGATAGCCGATAACGATCAGAACGGCCGCCCCCGCGATCTTGGCCGTGTTCGAAGCGGACAGTTCCGTCCAGCCGCCATAAGGCACGACAAGGATCATTCCGACTGTCGTGATGACCAGGGACGTGGCGAAGGACACCACAAGCGAAGGGACGTCTCCCGGGATTTTCCTGGTGACCAGATCGCGTATGGCGCAGAAGACGACGCAAAGCAGCACCAGCAGCGAAAAGACGTTGAACCCAGCGAAACCGGGCCGCACGATGATCATGACGCCGACGAAACCGACTGTGATCGCCGTCCAGCGCCGCCAGCCGACCGGCTCCTTGAAGAACAGCGCGGCACCCATGGTGACAGCAAGCGGCAGGGCTTGGAGGATCGCGGAAACATTCCCAAGCGGCATCTGAGAAAGGGCGGCCAGAAAGCTCAAGGTGGCGCCGATTTCGCTCACCGCACGTAGCGCAACCAGTGGCTGGCGGATCGATCCAAGTGAGCGCAGCACGCCGCCGTGCCAGGCGAGCAAACCAAGCATGGCCGTGGCGAAGATGCCGCGGACGGCCATGAACTGTGCGGCACTCATGTCGACCATGACCGCCTTGGCCAGCGCGTCATTGGTGGTGAAACCGGCCATCGAAACGGCCATGAGAAGTGCGGCGCGGAGATTGGGCGAAAGGGGCACGGCTGGCTCATCTGTCTGTTGATGATGCCATAGGCTTCTCAAGGGAAAGGCGCAACGTGCCAGACGGCGGTTTGGCTACGCCAGATCACCCGCCGGTGACGCTCATGTGTCGGGAAACGGCTGGACGATTGTTGCGGCGGTCGATCACGAAGTCATGACCCTTCGGCTTGCGTCCGATGGCTTCGTCGATCGCCCTCGAAAGCAGTTCATTGCCCTCGGACGCCCGAAGGGGCGCGCGCAGATCGGCGGCATCGTCTTGCCCGAGGCACATATAGAGCGTGCCGGTGCAGGTCAGCCGGACGCGGTTGCAGCTCTCGCAGAAATTGTGGGTCATCGGGGTGATGAAACCCAGGCGGCCGCCGGTCTCCTTGACCTCGACATAGCGGGCGGGGCCGCCGGTCTTGTAGGGTATGTCGATCAGCGTGAACTGGCGATCGAGGGCTGCGCGCAACTGCGACAGGGGCAAGTACCAATCGGTGCGATCCTCGTCGATCTCGCCCATGGGCATCGTCTCGATGACCGTCATGTCCATGTCGCGGCCATGGGCCCAGCGCAGCATTTGCGGGATTTCGTGGTCGTTGAAGCCCTTCAGCGCGACCGCGTTGATCTTGATCTTCAGGCCGGCAGCTTGGGCGGCATCTATTCCGTCCAGGACCTTGCCGAAATCGCCCCACCGCGTGATCTGCTTGAATTTGTCAGGATCGAGCGTATCGAGTGAGACATTCAGCCGCTTCACGCCGCATGCGGCCAGTTCGGATGCAAAGCGCGCGAGCTGCGAGCCGTTGGTGGTCAATGTCAGCTCGTCCAGCGCGCCCGTTTCGATGTGACGCGACAGGTGTCGGATCAGATGCATGATGTTCTTGCGCACCAGCGGCTCCCCGCCGGTCAGCCGGAGCTTCTTCACGCCCTTTTCGATGAAGACTGTGCAAAGCCTGTCGAGTTCTTCCAGGCTCAACAGGTCCCTTTTCGGCAGGAAGGTCATGTTCTCCGCCATGCAATAGGTACAGCGGAAGTCACAGCGATCGGTTACCGAGACGCGCAAATATGAGATTGCTCGGCCGAACGGGTCGATCATGCCGGGTTCGGGGAAGTTCATGCGGTAACCTTCACTCTGAGGCGCTAGATTTTCGTTCGACCGGCGGATCAAAGGGAAGACCGGCCGACTTCCAGGCGCCGAAACCACCTTCGATATGCTTCACCGGCTCAAGACCCATATCTTGTGCCGTTTTCGTTGCCAAAGCCGACCGTAGCCCGCCCGCGCAGAAGAAGACGAAGGTCTTGCCGCTTGCGAAAACGGGCTTGTGATAGGGGCTTTCAGGATCGATCCAGAATTCCAGCATGCCGCGCGGCGCATGCAGCGTACCCGGGATGCGACCCTCCCGCTCCAGTTCGCGAGGATCGCGAATATCGACAAGGACGACGTCGTCTCGGCTTGCAAGTTCATGCGCCGCTTGCGGTGAAATGGCCTCGATCGCGGCATTGGCCTCCTCGAGCAGTGCCTTGTAGCCCTTTTTCATCGTCGGCTTCCTCCGTCGTCGCACATCAGCGGGTGGTTCCCAGATGATGGCGGGGCAGGACCGCAAGTGCAAGGGATACCCGCCCGTCAATCAGGACAGGTTCAACTCCTTGAAGAAATCATTGCCCTTGTCGTCGATGACGATGAAGGCGGGAAAATCCTTCACATCGATCTTCCAGATCGCTTCCATGCCGAGTTCGGCATATTCGACGACCTCCACCTTCTTGATGCAATCTTGCGCAAGGCGCGCCGCCGGACCGCCGATCGAGCCCAGATAGAAGCCGCCATGGCGACCGCACGCCTCGCGGACCTGCCGCGAACGATTACCCTTGGCCAGCATGACCATGGAGCCGCCGAACGACTGGAACTGGTCGACATAGCTGTCCATGCGTCCTGCCGTTGTCGGGCCGAACGAGCCCGAGGCGTATCCGGTGGGCGTCTTGGCGGGCCCCGCATAATAGATCGGGTGGTTCTTGAAGTAATCCGGCATGGCTTCGCCCGCCTCCAGCCGCTCACGGATCTTTGCATGCGCCAGATCGCGCGCGACGATGATTGGGCCGCTCAGCGACACGCGCGTCTTCACCGGCTGGGCCGAAAGGAGCGCCAGGATTTCGTTCATCGGTCGGTTGAGGTCGATCTTGACGACATGCGATGTCAGCTTTTCCTCGTCGATATCGGGCATGTAGCGGGCCGGATTGGTCTCGAGCTCTTCCAGGAAAATACCATCCCGGGTGATCTTGCCCTTGGCCTGCCGGTCCGCCGAACAAGAGACGCCGAGGCCGATCGGCAAGGAGGCGCCGTGGCGGGGAAGGCGGATGATCCTGACGTCGTGGCAGAAATATTTGCCGCCGAACTGCGCTCCGACGCCCATCGACTGAGTCATCTTGTGAACCTCCGCTTCCATTTCGAGGTCGCGGAAGGCATGGCCCGTCTCGCTGCCGGCTATCGGTAAGCCGTCAAGATAGCGCGTCGAAGCGAGCTTGACGGTCTTCAGGTTCATTTCGGCCGACGTGCCTCCGATCACGATCGCCAGATGGTAGGGCGGGCAGGCGGCTGTCCCTAGGGTCAAGATCCTTTCTTTCAGAAAGTCGAGCAGGCGCTCGCGCGTCATCAGCGACGGCGTGCCCTGATAAAGGAAGGTCTTGTTAGCCGAACCACCCCCTTTCGCGACGAAGAGGAAGTTGTAGGCGTCCTCGCCTTCCTCATAGATGTCTATCTGGGCCGGCAGATTGTTCTTCGTGTTCTTCTCTTCGAACATCGAGATGGGCGCGAGCTGGGAATAACGCAGGTTCTTCCGCTCATAGGCATCGAGAACGCCCTGGCCCAGCGCGTCCGCGTCGCCCCCTTCCGTCCAAACGCGGCGGCCCTTCTTGCCCATGATGATCGCCGTCCCGGTGTCCTGGCACATCGGCAGCACGCCGCCGGCGGAGATATTGGCGTTCTTCAGGAGGTCATAGGCGACGAACCGGTCATTGTCGGTTGCTTCAGGGTCTTCGAGGATGCGGGCGAGCTGTTTCAGATGGCCCGATCGCAGCAGATGGTTGATATCGCCAAACGCCGCTTCCGACAGGAGCCGCAGGCCTTCAGTCTCGACCGTCAACACGTCCTGGCCGCGAAAGCTTTCAACGGC
>CAZEEC010000110.1:0-6778 GCA_964511105.1 uncultured Mesorhizobium sp. | reverse complement strand
TCGCGCGAGGCGATCAGCGTCCCGACCCGAACGCGATGTTCAATGCGCGCCAAGACGGGATCTTCCGAATTCGCCTTTTCTTCGTCATCGAAATACATGCGCGTGTGGAGACCGATATTGATGCCGCGAGCCACGATCCAGAAGGTGACATGCGGCGCTTGGCTGCGTCCGTCCTTGAACGGCACGCGGCCCGGCTTGATCGTCTCGAAGCGGAACTCGCCGGTGTCCATATTCGTGGCGCACCGTCCCCAGCCGGTGAAATTCGCGTCGGCGGAGCCGCGCATTTCCGAGGGCGAGTTAAAAAGTCCGTCAGCATCCGCCTGCCAAATCTCGATCAGCGCGTCCCTAAGCGGCGTTCCCGTCCCGTCGAGCACGCGCCCGACAATCGTGATGCGCTCGCCCTTGGTCTTGTCGTTGACCATTGAAGCCCCAAGATCTTCCGAATAGACCCCGGCGATCTCGGCGAAGTTCGGCGTCAATCCGATATGGACGTAAGGCCCCGCCGTCTGCGATGCGGACTCCTTCAGGCGATTAAGCGATTGAGCCAAGTCTTTTCTCCCTAGCGATAGACGTCCGACCTATGGCCGATTTTTACAACGAGGACGGTCAACACCTCGTCCTTGAGCTCGCAGATCAGACGATAGTCACCGACCCTGTAGCCCCAATAGGCGTCGAGCGCCGCATGCAGCGGCTTGCCAAACTGGCGTGGATCGTCGATCTCGCTTAAACGATCTCGCAGGAAGCCTGTAATACGGCGCGCAGTCTGCCGATCGAGCTTCCGCAACGTCTTGATCGCGACTTCGGAAAGTTCAATCGTCCAGGCCAAGGTCGCGAATCACTTCTGCCAAGGGATAGGTCTTCTCCTTGCCGCGGCGGATACGCTCCGAGATATCGACCGCTTCATAATAGTCTTCGAGATCGTCCAGACCGTTCTGGATCAATTCTCTCAGATAATATGCCTTTGTACGCCCGGTTCGTGCCGCAAGCGAGTCCAGGCGTGCTTCGACTTCTGGCTCCAGTCTGATCGAAGTGGGCATCGCAGCCTCCTGTTGAATACATGCATTCAATGTATTCATACGCGGCGCCTCCTGCAAATCAATTCCCCTCCATCCGGTTCTCGAACAGTGTCGAGCGCCGGCCGCGCAGCACGATGTCGAACTTGTAAGCCCGGGAATCCATCGGGATCGTCGCATTCATGTCGAGTGCAGCCGTAAGCCCTTGGATTGCCGCATGGTCGTTGATCGTCTTCACGATCGGGCATTTCCAGATCAGCGGGTCGCCTTCGAAATACATTTGCGTGATCAGGCGCTGCGCAAAGCCGTGACCGAAGATGGAGAAATGGATATGCGCCGGCCGCCAGTCATTGACCCCGTTCGGCCAGGGATAAGGGCCGGGCTGGATCGTGCGAAAGGAATAACTGCCATCCTCGTCGGTGATCGTGCGCCCGCAGCCACCGAAATTGGGGTCGAGCGGCGCGAGGTAGCTCTCCTTGCGGTGCCGGTAGCGCCCGCCGGCATTCGCCTGCCAAAATTCGAGCAGTGCACCAGCAACACCGCGCCCGCGCTCATCGAGCACGCGGCCATAGACGATGATCCGCGGACCGATCGCGCTCTCGCCGGGCTTGGCGAAATTGGTGATCAGGTCGTCATCGAGTTCGCCGAGGATGTTATGGCCGAAGACGGGCCCAGCAATCTCCGATAGCGTGTTATCGAGCGACAAAAGCGCCTTTTGCGGCGAGCGCAGCACGGATGTCTTATACCACGGCGTAAAGGCTTGCGGATGCCAGTCACGATCCCGTGGAAAGAAGGCGCCGGTTTCGGGTTTGCGGTTGGAGTTATGAACATCGCTCACGGCTTTTGGCCTCTCTCCATCTCGTCAAGGACCTGTTTGACGATCTTGATCGCGTGGTTGGCGCGCGGCACGCCGGCATAGATGGCGACATGTAGCATCGCCTCCATGATGTCGTCGCGGCTCGCGCCCGTATTGGCGGTGGCACGCGTATGCAGCGCCAGTTCCTCGAAATTGCCGAGCCCGGCGAGCAGCGCCACGGTCATCATCGAACGTTCCCGTTTGGTGATCGTGTCACGCGACCACACATGGCCCCAGGCCGCCTCGGTGATCAGGGTCTGGAACGGCTCGTCATAGGTGCTCGATCTGGCGGTGGCCGCATCGACATAGGATGCACCGAGCACAGTCCGGCGCGTCGCCAGTCCTTGGTGATAGCGTTCAGATTTTCCGCTCATGCTTCTTCCTCAATAGGGCAGGCCCACATAGTTCTCCGCCAGCGATGTCGAAGCCGCCTGCGAATGGACCAGATAGTCGAGTTCGGCCTCCTGGATGCGCTGGCCAAATGGCCCCATATCGGGAAAGCGATGCAGGGTCGAGGTCATCCACCAGGAGAATCGCTCCGCCTTCCAGACGCGTGAGAGCGCCTTTTCAGAATACGCTTCGATGCCTGCTTGCGACTTCTCATGATAATGCTCACGCATGCCATCGAACAGATAGCGCACGTCGCTCGCCGCGAGGTTGAGGCCCTTGGCACCGGTAGGCGGCACGATGTGGGCGGCATCGCCAACCAGAAACAGCCTGCCAAAGCGCATCGGCTCGGCAACGAACGAACGCAGCGGCGCGATCGATTTCTCGATCGACGGACCGATCGTCATCTTCTCCGCCGTCTCCGGCGGCAAGCGCCGGCGCAGTTCATCCCAGAAGCGGTCGTCCGACCAATCCTCGACCTTGTCGTCGAGCGTGCACTGGACATAATGGCGGCTGCGCGTATGCGACCGCATCGAGCAAAGCACGAAACCGCGCGGATGATTGGCGTAGATCAGTTCGTGATGAACCGGCGGCACGTCAGCCACGATCCCGAGCCATCCGAACGGATAGACCCTCTCGAACGTTTCCAGCCCCATGCCTTCAACAGCTTTGCGCGAGGCGCCGTGGAAGCCATCGCAACCAGCAATGAAGTCACAATCCAGACGCTGCGCGACGCCGTCTTTCTCATAAGTAACATAGGGCTTGACCCCGCCGAAATCATGCGGCTCGACCTTGTCTGCCTCGTAGATCGTCAGCCCGTTCGTCGCCAGTCGAACATCCATCAGGTCGCGCGTCACTTCGGTCTGGCCGTACACCACGACCCGCTTGCCGGTCAGTTCATGCAAATCGATCCGGTGCTGGCGTCCGTCGAAGGTTAGATCGAAGCCGTCATGCGGCAGACCTTGGCGACGCATCCTTTCACCGGCGCCCGCCTCGTCCAGCATGTGAGCCGTGCCTTCTTCCAACACGCCGGCCCGGATGCGGCCGAGCACATAGTCGCGCGTGGCGCGTTCCAGGATGACATTGTCGATGCCCGCATTGGTCAAGAGCTGCCCAAGCAGCAGGCCCGAGGGGCCGGAACCGATGATGGCGACCTGCGTGCGCATCCAAATCCTTTCCAGCCGGCTGCAGCCAAATAGATGAAGTGCTTTAGCACATTGTCAGCTTGCCTCGGTTGCCGCAAACGCAACTCCCGGCACCGTTAAAAAAGGGACGGTTTCCCGCCCCCCTAAAGCACTCCGCCTTGCACAGCCTAATCGAGCTGGTCGGTCACGACCGTCGAAAATGCACCCTCCGGCTCCTGCGTGATCGCAGGATTGTCCGGCGACACGGCAGAAAGCAGCGTTTGCACCGTCTGCTCATAAGCAGCCGGATCGAGCGCCGCACTGTCGCCCACGAGACCGGCGGCGACCTCGACCTGCCAGACCTGTCCCTCTTCGGTCAGTGCGCCCGACAAATCGTTCTCCAGAACGATGTCTGCGCCTTCTTCGACGTTCTCCCGCGCATACTCCCAGCCCCGCATGGACGCCCTCACGAAGCGCACCATCTGGTCGACGAACTCGGGATCGTCGAGCCGGTCTTCCATGACGTAGAGACCATCCTCCAGCATGCCGACGCCTTCATCGGCATAGTTGAAGACCTTCAGGCTCTCTTCCGGAATCCCCGCATCGAGGATCTGCTTGAACTCGTTGTATTCCATTGTCGAAATGCAGTCCGCCTGGTTCTGCAAGAGGGGATCGACGTTGAACGCCTGGCGCAGCACCTCCACGCCATCCTCGCCGCCTTCGGTGGACAGACCGAGCTTGGCCATCCAGGCATAGAACGGATATTCGTTGCCGAAGAACCAGACGCCGAGGGTCTTGCCCGGGAAGTCGTCGGTCGATCCCACGCCGCTTTCTTCCGAGCAGACGAGTTGCAGGGCCTGGCGTGCAAAAGGCTGCGCGATGTTGACGAGCGGCACGCCGCGTTCGCGGGCCGCCAGCCCGGCCGCCATCCAGGTGGTAATGACGTCGGCGCCGCCGCCGGCGATCACCTGCTCGGGCGCGATATCCGGACCGCCTTGATTGATGGTCACGTCAAGGCCTTCTTCCTCATAAAAGCCTTTGTCCTTGGCGACCAGATACCCTGCGAACTGTCCCTGATTGACCCATTTCAGCTGAAATGTCAGCGGGTCCAAATCCTGAGCCATGGCCGGCAACGCCGTGACCGCAACCGCTGTGGCCAGTAGTCCTGTGATAAGCTTGTTCATCTCATTCCCCTTTTTATCGTTGATTACGTTCTTCCACCACGGATCGATGGATGCCAGAAGGTCACCCCGCGTTCCGCCAGCGCGATAACGCCGTAGAAGACGGAGCCGGCCAGCGCGGCAACCGCGATTTCAGCCCAGACCATGTCAACATTCAAGCGTCCGATTGCCACCGATATCCGAAAACCCATGCCGACGACCGGGGTGCCGAAGAATTCGGCCACGATGGCGCCGATCAGCGCCAGCGTCGAGTTTATCTTGAGCGCGTTGAAGATAAACGGCCACGCAGCCGGCAAGCGCAATTTGAAGAGCGTGTGCCACGGGTTCGCCGCGTAGGTCCGCATCAGATCCTGCTCCATGCGGCTTGAAGCGTTGAGGCCGGCGACCGCATTGACCAGCATCGGGAAGAAGGTCATCACCACGACGACGGCCGCTTTGGAGTGCCAGTCGAAGCCGAACCACATGACCATGATCGGTGCGATGCCGACCAGCGGCAAGGCGGCGACGAAATTGCCCACCGGCAGGAGACCACGCTTGAGAAAGGGCGACCTGTCGATCGCGATCGCCACCAGGAGGCCGGCGAGGCAACCGATCGCGTAGCCGGGAAGCACCGAGCGGATAAAGGTCTGATTGAAGTCGGCCCACAAGGTCGGCATCGACGTGGTGATCCGCGTCCATATCGCGCTCGGCGAGGGAAGCAGCACTTGCGGGACGTTGAAGCCGCGCGTCAGCCCTTCCCAAAGAACGAGAAGTGCGACCCCGAACAGAACGGGCACGACGAAATTGATCGCGCGCGCCACATTGCCCGTGGCTCGCTGCCGGACGAGCCATTCATTGACCGCCCAGACGGCGAGCCAGAAGAGGACCGATCCGATGATGAGGCTCCCATTCATGGCCGCGCTCCGGAGCGGGACAGAACAACCCGCTCGACAATGCCGACGGTCATGATCAGCAGCGCCGACAGCGCGGCCGCCATGAGCAGCGCCGCCCAAATCTGCGCCGTTTGTCCGTAATAGGAACCGGCCAGGAGCCGCGTTCCGAGCCCACCTGCAGCACCCGTGGGCAATTCGGCGACGATCGCGCCGACGAGACTCGCCGCTACCCCGACTTTCATCGAAGTGAACAAAAAGGGAAGCGAAGCTGGAAAGCGCAGTTTCCAGAAGGTCTGGCTCTGGCTCGCGTGATAGGTTCGCATCAAATCGAGCTGGATGACGTCCGGGCTGCGGAATCCCTTGACCATGCCCACAACGACCGGGAAGAACGACAAATAGGTGGAAATCATCGCCTTTGGCACCAGCCCGGTCATGCCGATCGATGCCAGCACCACGACGACCATGGGCGCAAGAGCCAGGATTGGGATCGTCTGCGACGCGATGATCCACGGCATCAACGAACGGTCCATCGCGCGGTTGTGCACGATCAAGACAGCGAGCAGCATGCCGAGCGCGGTTCCCATCAGGAAGCCGAGCAGGGTCGCCGACAGCGTGATCCAGGCATGGTAGACAAGACTGCGCCGCGAGGTGACGTGTTGGCCGACCACGGTGTTCCAAAGCTCTGTTGCCACCTGGTGCGGCGCGGGCAGCAGCGGGCGGTCCTGGCTCATTGTACCAAGGATGAACTCCCACGCGGTCCACTCGCCCCCGGCGCGTCCGAAGACCTGCATCTGCCAGGTGGAATTCATGTAGATGGCCGCGACGTACCAGATGGCGACAATCGCAGCCACGACGATCAGCACAGGCATCGCCGTAGTCTCACTCATGCGCGTCCATGTGCCGGAGCGGCCGACGGCAGCCTGCGGAGCGGCAATCGACACCGCGCTACTCGTCATAGCTGTGCCCTGCCCGAAGGCCTTCGCGGACGCGGGCGGCGATCGCCAGGAATTCCGGCGTCTCGCGAATGTCGAGCGGTCGCTCTTTCGGCAGCGTCGAGTCGATCACGTCGGTCACCCGGCCAGGCCGCGGCGACATCACCACGATCTTGGTCGAAAGGTAGACTGCCTCGGGAATGGAATGGGTCACGAAGCAGATGGTCTTGTTCGTCTGCGCCCAAAGCTTCAAAAGCTGCTCGTTCAAATGATCGCGCACGATCTCGTCGAGCGCGCCGAATGGCTCGTCCATCAGGAGAAGATCGGCGTCGAAGGCAAGCGCGCGCGCGATCGAAGCGCGTTGCTGCATCCCGCCCGACAATTGCCAGGGATACTTTTTCTCAAATCCGGCC
>CAZEEC010000109.1:0-6823 GCA_964511105.1 uncultured Mesorhizobium sp. | reverse complement strand
GCCCATCAGTTCCTTGTCGATCGCATGGGCGGCCTGGCGGCCTTCGCGGATCGCCCAGACGACCAGCGACTGGCCGCGGCGGATGTCGCCGGCGACGAAGAGCTTGTCGATCGTGCTCTTGTAGTCGCGGTCATTGGCGGCGACGTTGCGCGAGCCGCGCGTGTCGGTGACGATGCCGAGACCCGCGCCGAGCCGGTCCGTTAAACCGCCTGCGATCGGTCCAGCAAAGCCGATGGCGATGAAGGCAAGGTCGGCCTTGATGACGAACTCGCTGCCGGCGATCGGCTTGCGCTTGTCGTCGACCTCGCAACATTTAACGCCGGTCAGGACGCCGTCTTCGCCGACGAATTCGAGCGTCGCGACCTGGAATTCGCGAGCAGCGCCTTCGGCCTGGCTCGACGAGGTGCGCATCTTGGTGGCCCAATAGGGCCAAACGGTGAGCTTGTTCTCGCGCAGCGGCGGCTGCGGCCGGATGTCGAGCTGCGTGACGCGCACCGCGCCCTGGCGGAACGAGGTGCCGACGCAGTCAGAGGCCGTATCGCCGCCGCCGACCACCACGACATGCTTGCCGCCGGAAAGAATCGGATCAGCAGCCCAGGCACGCGACTGGATGCCCTCGCCGCCGACGCGGCGGTTCTGCTGGACGAGATAGGGCATGGCATCGTGAACGCCCAGCAGGTCGCGGCCGGGAATGCCGACCGGGCGCGGATTTTCCGACCCGCCGCAATAAAGCACGGCGTCGAATTCGGCCGTCAGTTCTTCAAGGCTCTTGTCGGTGCCGATATCGACGCCGCAATGGAAGGTGACGCCCTCGCCCTGCATCTGCTCGACGCGCGCATCGACATACTTCTTCTCGATCTTGAAGTCGGGAATGCCGTAGCGCATCAGCCCGCCGGGCTTCGATTCGCGCTCGAAAACATGAACCTCGTGGCCGACGCGCGCCAGTTGCTGCGCCGCGGCCATGCCGGTCGGCCCAGAGCCGACGATCGCCACGCGCTTGCCGGTCCTGACGTTAGAGGGCTGCGGGCGGATCAGGCCCCGCTCATAGGCCTTGTCGGCGATCGCCTGCTCGATCGTCTTGATGGCGACCGGAACGTCTTCCAGGTTGAGCGTGCAGGCTTCCTCGCAAGGGGCGGGGCAGATGCGGCCGGTCCATTCGGGGAAGTTGTTGGTCGAGTGCAGGTTGCGGATCGCACCGTCCCAATCCTTGGCATAGACGAGGTCGTTCCAGTCCGGGATTTGATTGTGCACCGGGCAGCCGGTCGGGCCGTGGCAATAAGGAACGCCGCAATCCATGCAGCGCGCGGCCTGTTTCTCGACCTCCGGCTCCGACATGGGAAGCGTGAATTCGCGGAAATGGCGGATGCGGTCGGAAGCCGGCTGATAGGTGTGCACCTGCCGGTCGATCTCGAGAAAGCCTGTTACCTTGCCCATCGTTCTTCCACTTCGTTTGCGGATCAGGTCCGCAACCAGTTCTCGACTTTCAAGTTCGGCACGCGAGAGAAAATGCGGTCGTCGGAGACCAGCGTCACCCTCAAAGTCGCCGCGTGAGCGGCTATCAGCATGTCGTTCTGACCGACGGACACTCCCGCCCTCTCAAGGATTGTTCTAATCGACGCGTAGGCGAAATCGGCAGGCGACATCCAGTCCGCGATCTCAATTGAGGCGAGGATCGCCTCAATCTTGCGTTCCAGCCTCTCCGACGACACCCGAACGTAGCCGAAACGCAGTTCAGCGGCAGCGATGATGCTCGTACCCACTTCACCGATCTGCGCATCAGCGAACCGGGATGCCGCTTTCCCGTTGGGATTTCGGACAATGTCAGAAAGGATGTTGGTGTCGAGAAGAAACCTCATTCATCATGACCGACATTAACCGGCTCCGGCGGAAAGTCTTCGATTTCCGGAAAATCATCGTCGCCAAGGGGTGGTTGGCTCCGCAACCATTCGATTACCTCGCGCGGTGATCGCTCGCGGCGATCCGGCAGCAACGTCAATCGCCCGTCCGGCTCCCTGCGAATCGTCACCTCATCCCCCTCGAACTCGAATTCTTTGGGGATACGAATCGCGCGGCTTCTTCCGTTTTTGAAGACCCGGACACGTTGTTCTTTAGCTCCTTCAGCCTCCATACTCGCCTCCATTGTCATATGCCCAAACATATGACATTTGTCCCTTACCGGCAAGGCATCACTCCGCCGCCACCGCTGTCCGCATGCGCTCCATCTCTTCGAGCGCGCGGCGGTACTCGACCGGCATCACCTTGCGGAATTTTGGACGGTAGTCGGTCCAGTTGTCGAGGATCGCGCGGCCGCGCGCCGAGCCGGTGTAGCCGACGTGGTTCAAGATCAGTTGATAGAGTCGCTCCTCGTCATGGGTCGTCATGTCCTGCACGTCGACGCGACCCTTATGGTCGATATCGCCGCCATGGTGATGCAGTTTCTCCAGCAGGTCATCTTCTTCCGGAACCGGCTCCAGCTCAACCATCGCCATATTGCAGCGTTCGGCGAAATCGCCCGCTTCATCGAGGACATAGGCGATGCCGCCCGACATGCCGGCGGCGAAATTGCGGCCGGTGGCGCCGAGCACCACGACGATGCCGCCGGTCATATACTCGCAGCCATGGTCGCCGACGCCCTCGACGACCGCGATCGCGCCCGAATTTCGCACGGCAAAGCGCTCACCGGCGACGCCGCGGAAATAGCATTCCCCCTCGGTGGCGCCATAAAGAACGGTGTTGCCGACAATGATCGACTCTTCAGCCAGGATGCGCGTCTCGTCGGGCGGGCGAATGACGATCTTGCCGCCCGATAATCCCTTGCCGACATAGTCGTTGCCGTCACCAATGAGCGTGAAGGTGATGCCCTTGGCCAAAAACGCGCCGAACGACTGGCCGGCCGTGCCGGTGAGCGTAACGGAGATCGTGTCGTCGCGCAGGCCCTTGTGCCCGAAGCGCCTTGCGACTTCGCCGGACACCATCGCGCCCGTCGAGCGATCGACATTGCGGATAGCGGCGGCGATCTCGACCGCCTGGCGCGCGTCGAGCGCAGGCGCGGCCGCGGCGATCAGCTTGCGGTCGAGCACGTCGTCGATCGGGTGCTTCTGCCGCTCGGTCCAGCGCGTCATCTCCTTCGGCGCGTCGGGCTTGAAGAACAGCTTCGAAAAGTCGAGCCCGCGCGCCTTCCAGTGCGCAAAGGCCTCGTCCTTGGCCAGAAGTTCGGACTGGCCGATGATCTCGTCGATCCGCCGATAACCCATTTCGGCGAGCCAATGGCGCACTTCCTCGGCAACGAAGAAGAAGAAGTTGACCACGTGCTCCGGCATGCCCTTGAAGCGCTTACGCAAGACAGGATCCTGCGTCGCGACGCCGACCGGGCAGGTGTTCAAATGGCACTTGCGCATCATGATGCAGCCGGCCGCGATCAGCGGTGCGGTCGAAAAGCCAAACTCGTCGGCACCCAAAAGCGCGCCGACGATCACGTCGCGGCCGGTGCGAAGTCCGCCGTCGACCTGGAGCGCCACGCGCGAGCGCAGCCCGTTCAGGACCAGGGTCTGATGCGTTTCGGCCAGCCCCATCTCCCACGGACTGCCGGCATGCTTGATCGAGGTGAGCGGCGAGGCGCCCGTCCCGCCATCATAGCCCGAGATCGTGATGTGGTCGGCACGTGCCTTGGCAACGCCCGCCGCGACGGTGCCAACGCCGACTTCCGAGACGAGCTTGACCGAGACGTCGGCGGCCGGGTTGACGTTCTTCAAATCGTAGATGAGTTGGGCCAGATCCTCGATCGAATAGATGTCGTGATGCGGCGGGGGGGAAATCAAGCCGACGCCCGGCGTCGAATGGCGCACCTTGGCAATCGTCGCGTCGACCTTGTGGCCGGGCAACTGCCCGCCCTCGCCCGGCTTGGCGCCTTGCGCGACCTTGATCTGCATCATGTCCGAGTTGACGAGATATTCCGCCGTCACGCCGAAACGACCCGAGGCAACCTGCTTGATCGCGGAACGTTCGGGATTGCGCGATCCGTCACCGAGCGGCCGGTAGCGGTCGGGTTCCTCGCCGCCCTCGCCCGTATTCGACTTGCCGCCGATGCGGTTCATCGCGACGGCGAGCGTCGAATGCGCTTCTCTGGAGATCGAGCCGAATGACATGGCACCTGTCGAGAAGCGCTTGACGATCTCCGCCGCCGGCTCGACCTCGTCGAGTGGGACGGGATCGCGGCCGGTGTCCGCCGCCGTGCGGATCTTGAACAGGCCGCGGATCGATTTCGCGTCGACGGAATGACTGTCGATCTGGGCGGAATAGGTCTTGAACGTCTCCCAGGAATTCAAACGGACGGAATGTTGCAGGGTCGCCACCGCATCGGGCGACCACACATGAGCCTCACCGCGCATGCGATAGGCATAGGCGCCGCCGATTTCGAGGTCGGCGCGCAGGACCGGATCGTCGCCAAATGCGTCCTTGTGGCGCTGCACAGTCTCGGCGCACATCTGCTCGAGCCCGATGCCTTCGATGGTGGTTGCGGTGCCGGTGAAATACTTGTCGACAAACGCGGACGACAGGCCAACGGCATCGAAAATCTGCGCCCCGCAATACGACTGGTAGGTCGAGATGCCCATTTTGGACATGACCTTGAGGATGCCCTTGCCGATCGACTTGATGTAGCGCGAGACCACCTCCTGCGCGTCGACTTCCGGAGGAAACTGGCCCTTGCGGTGCATGTCGAACAGCGTGTCAAAGGCGAGGTAAGGGTTGATCGCTTCGGCGCCATAGCCGGCCAGACAGCAAAAATGATGCACCTCGCGCGGCTCGCCGGATTCGACCACGAGGCCGACCGAGGTGCGCAGACCCTTGCGGATCAGGTGATGATGAACGGCGGCGGTCGCCAATAGCGTCGGGATATCGATCCGGTCCGGGCCGATCTGGCGGTCCGACAGAATGATGATGTTGTAGCCGCCGGCAACGGCCGCTTCGGCCCGCTCCAAAAGCCGCTCGATCGCCGCCGGCATGCCTTCGGCGCCTTCGGTCGCTGAATAGGTGATGTCTATGGTCTTGGTGTCGAAGCGGTCTTCAGTGTGGCCGATGGAGCGGATCTTCTCGAGATCCGCATTGGTCAGGATCGGCTGGCGTACCTCGAGCCGCTTGCGGCGCGAGGAGCCGACGAGATCGAAGATGTTGGGGCGCGGGCCGATGAACGAAACGAGGCTCATGACGAGTTCCTCGCGGATCGGATCGATCGGCGGGTTGGTGACCTGGGCGAAGTTCTGCTTGAAATAGTCGTATAGCAGCTTCGGCTTGTCGGACATGGCGGCGATCGGCGTGTCGGTGCCCATCGAGCCGACGGCTTCTTGGCCCGTCGTCGCCATCGGCGCCATCAGGATCTTCAGATCTTCCTGCGTGTAGCCGAAGGCCTGCTGGCGATCGAGCAGCGAGACATCGTTGCGCAGGGCGCGCGGCTCGACGGGCTTCAGGTCTTCGAGGATCAACTGCGTGTTCTTCAGCCACGCTTTGTAGGGGTGCTGGGCGGCGATCTCCGACTTGATCTCGTCGTCCGAGACGATGCGGCCCTCGTCGAGGTCGATCAGCAGCATGCGGCCAGGTTGCAGGCGCCACTTCCTGATGACATCTGCCTCGGGCACCGGCAGTGCGCCGGCCTCCGAGGCGAGGATGACGCGGTCGTCAGTGGTGACGACGTAGCGGGCCGGACGCAATCCGTTGCGGTCGAGCGTCGCGCCGATCTGGCGTCCATCGGTGAAGACGACGGCCGCCGGACCGTCCCACGGCTCCATCAGCGCCGCGTGATACTCATAAAAGGCGCGGCGTTCCTCGCTCATCAGCTTGTTGCCGGCCCATGCTTCGGGGATCAGCATCATCGCGGCGTGGGTCAGCGAATAGCCGCCCTGGTAGAGAAATTCGAGCGCGTTGTCGAAGCAGGCGGTGTCGGACTGACCTTCATAGGAGATCGGCCAGAGCTTGGCGATGTCGTTGCCGAACAGCTCCGAATCGACCGACGCCTGGCGCGCCGCCATCCAGTTGACATTGCCGCGCAGCGTGTTGATCTCGCCATTATGCGCGACCATGCGGTAGGGATGGGCGAGCTTCCAGGACGGGAAGGTGTTGGTGGAAAACCGCTGGTGGACAAGCACCAGCGCGCTCTCGAAGCGCGGATCCGACAGATCCTTGTAATAGGCGCCGACCTGGGAGGCCAGGAACATGCCCTTATAGACGATCGTGCGCGACGACAGCGACACGATATAAAAGCCGTTGTCGCGCCCGCCGGTATGTTCAAACATGCGACCGGAGACCACTTTGCGCAGGATGTAAAGCCGACGCTCATATGTTTCGTCATCGATTCCATCGGGGCGACCAAAGAAGAATTGGCGATGGACGGGTTCGGACGCAGCGATGTCCGGCGCCCTGGACAACGCCGAATTGTCGACCGGCACCGCCCGGAATCCGATCAGAGGGATACCTTCCGACTGCGCCACCTCCGCGATAATGCTTTCGACGTAGCCGATGGATTCGTCATCCTGCGGCAGAAAGACGTGGCCGACACCATAGTGGCCAGGACGCGGCAGTTCGACGCCGTGCGCCGCCATCTCCTCGCGAAAGAAGCGGTCCGGAATCTGCACAAGCAGTCCCGCTCCGTCCCCGACCAAGGGATCGGCGCCGACGGCGCCGCGATGCGTCAGGTTCTCCAGCATGGCTAGCCCGTCGCTGACGATCCGGTGCGACTTCACGCCTTTCAAATTGGCGATGAAGCCGACGCCGCATGCATCGTGCTCGTTGCGCGGATCGTAAAGTCCCTGGGCGGGAGGGATGCCGGCCA
>CAZEEC010000108.1:0-6959 GCA_964511105.1 uncultured Mesorhizobium sp. | reverse complement strand
GGCGCACTGCGAGAACGCGCAGGCCATCGCCGAGTTCCTGCAGGGGAACGCGGCGGTGCAGGAGGTGATCTACCCCGGGCTGGCCTCGCACCCGCACCACGAGCTGGCCAAGCGGCAAATGGATGGATTCGGCGGCATTGTCTCCATCCGGCTGAAGGGCGGGTACGAGGCGGCGAAGCGGTTCTGTGAGCGGACCGAGCTCTTCACCCTGGCGGAGTCGCTGGGCGGCGTGGAAAGCCTGGTGAACCATCCGGCGGTGATGACGCATGCGAGCGTTCCGGTTGAGCGCCGGAAGGAACTCGGGCTGGGGGATGAACTGGTGCGGCTGAGCGTCGGGATTGAAACCCTCGCGGATCTGCAGGCGGATCTCAGCAAGGCGCTGGATCCTGCCTGAAATGTCGAACCTGTTGACCGACTTGAAGGAGAGCCTGCGACGGCCGGAGTTCTGGATGTACTCCAGCTGGCTCGACATCATCACGCGCTACCGCCGGACCCGCCTGGGTCTCATCTGGATCATCATCCCCACGGCGGTCTTCGTGGCCGCGATCGGTCAGGTGTACTCCACCGTCATGGGGCACGACCCGGAGTTCTATCTGCCGTACCTGGCGATCGGCTTCGTATTGTTCCGCTTCATGACCCAGTGTCTGTCCGAGTCGGGCTCGATCCTCAGGACACACAAACCCTTCATCATGGATGGAAGGGTTCGGATGACAGACTACGTCCTCCGGTCGATCGCCAAGGCTTTCTTCTTTTTCGTCTGCGCCTTCGTCGTCATCGCCGGGGCGGTCGCCTGGTCTCCACAGACTTCAGTGATCAACCTGTTGACCGTGCTGGTCACCTTCCCGTTGATCATGCTCAATTCGTTCTGGCTCTCCAGCTGCATGTCGATGATCGGAGCGCGACACGTCGACTCTTCGGAAATGGTCACCACGGTGATGCGGTTCGGAATGCTGCTCACGCCAATCCTTTGGGTCGGCGACCGCTTCCCGCCGGGTACCTTCGGCTGGTGGGCAGTGCATTTGAACCCGGCCTACCATCTCATCACCGTCGTCCGGAATCCGATCCTGGGCGAGCCGATTCCTTCTGCCAGTATCTGGTTCGTCGCGGTGATGACCGTGGCCGGATGGCTCTTGGCAGCAGTCGTTTACCGCCGATACGCGCGTTTCGTGCCGCTGTGGATTTGAGGACCGATTGAGATGACAGTCCATATCCGCGTGCGCGACGTCGTCCTCGACGTTCCCTACTTCGAGCAGCCGCCGAAGGCAGCCCAGAACTGGCTGGGTACGCTCGTCAGCGCCGCCACGGCCGTACCCAAGCGGAAGTTCGCGCGCCTTCTTGACGGAATCACATTCGATATCAACGAAGGCGACCGCGTGGTGATGCTTGGGCGCAACGGCGCCGGCAAGACCACGATGCTTCGCGTGATGACCGGCGCGTTCAAGCCCACCAGCGGACATATCGAGGTGTCGGGCACGCGCCAGGCACTCCTGAACCTCAGCCTCGGCTTCAACCAGGAAGCAACCGTCCACGAGAACATCTTCCTGCGCGCGACCGCGATGGGAATCGAATCCGGACGCATCAAGGGCATGGTCGGCGAGGTGCTGGAATTCGCGGAGCTTGGCGATATCCAGAATCGCAGGCTGCTGACTCTTTCGGCAGGCCAGCGGATGCGCCTGGGTTTCGCCATCTCAACGGTCGTCCAGCACGACATCATGCTGCTTGACGAGTGGTTCGGGGCGGGCGATTTCGGCTTTGTCCGGAAGGCGCGCGAGCGCCTGGTCGACCGCGTCTCGGGCAGCAAGATCGTGGTGGTGGCAAGCCACAACATGGAGTTGGCGCGTCGGCTGTGTAACCGGGGGATCGTGCTCCATCACGGCAAGCTGGAGTTCGTCGGCTCCGTAACCGAGGCAATCAAGTTCTACAAGGGCCTTGTCGATAAGTCCAAGCGGCTCCAAGCCCTGGAGCTGGAAGCCCAGATCGCGGCCGATGCCGATGCCGTTGAGTGATGCCACAGTCCCCGCCCTCTTCGCGATCAACGGATTCCGGCGCAAATACGACCGAGGAGTTGCGACGGCTGCGCAGGCAGCTTCGAGAAACTGAGCGGCAGCTGGAACTGCGCGAAACGGAACTGGGCCTGCTGCGCGGCAGTCATTCATTCAAGCTGACGGCGCCGCTGCGTTGGCTGCGACGGCAGCTCTCGACGCACCCGGTCGCGCAACCTTCAGTCGATTCAGTTCTTTCTGACATCAATCGACTGCCGCCCGCCCTTGGCGCATTTCCAAAACGTTTCGTCCGCCAGGAGCCTCCCGAACGGCTCAATGACAGCCACCGTCCGCTGCTCCTGGATGATGCGATCCAGCCGCTCGTTCCCCTCCAAGTGGTGGAGGGCAACCTTCGGGAGGCAGCGTCTCCGTTCTCCGCCCGCTATCACGGCGAACAGGCCAATCCGGTGCGCGTCGCCACGATAGCCAGTGCGGAGTTCCGGCAGGAAGTGTCGTTCGATGCGTCCACGCTGCCGCTTCATGCGGACAGGTGGGCAGAGCAGTTGGCGTCCGGACCTGTTGACGTGGTTCTGCTCGATGGCGCATGGGAACCCGAAGGCGGATGGGGCGCCGGTTTTGGCGGCAGCCCATCTTCGCAACGTCGACTGCAACCGCTGTTCGATTTCTGCCAGCGCCATGAAGTGCCCGTGGTCCTCTGGGCCAGGGAAGACGCAGAGCAACTCGAGCGGTTGGAGTGGCTGTTTCCGTGGGTAGAGCGGGTGTACACCGTGGATACCGCAGGTGATCAGCGGTTGCGGACCAGGTTTCCCGAGTTGCCAGTCGGGCTTCTGCCGCCGGCTGTCCAGCCCGCACTCTTCAACCCCATTCGCAGCTATGGCCTGAAAGATTGTGGGAAAGCGTTGTCCGGCACCGCGCTGTTCGACGGATGGTGGGCCGTGTCTACCGGGCGGGCACGCGATCCCTTGCTGGGTGCACTGGGCGAACGGTTGCGCATCGTGGATACGGAGGGGGACTACTCGTGGGCGAGGCTTCAAGACAGCGGAACGTACGCGCCTCTGTCTCTTGGATCCCTGACGCCCTTTGAGAAGTCCGCCCTGCTGAGAAGCGGCAGCGCGGAACTGTTCCTGGCCAGGTCCAACGGTGGCTCATGGCGTCAGGCGGAGCGGATGTTGCGGGCCGCTGCGAGCGGAGCGGCCATTCTCGCCCAGGGCTCGCAGCCACCGGCGCCCGTGAAGGCGAGAGCCATCTCGGATGAGATGGCGCCGGAAATCTTTGGTGATCTCCAGTCCAGTTCCCTTGACCGGGCCCGTGACGCGCATATCGCGTTTCGCACTGTGCTCAATGAGCATTGCCTCGCTGACAGGTTGACGGTGATCTGGAGGGACCTCGGGCTGAAGGAGGGCGTGCAGCGCGGCCCGGAGCAGGTGGCGCACCTGCTGGCAACCATGCGCCCGGAATTGCTGGAGCGCTGCCTTGCGCGATTCCGTGGCGATCTGTACCCCAATCGTGAACTGGTCGTCGTGCTTCACGGCGACCACGTGGACATGAATGCGGCGCGTTCCCTGGTACGGGCGAATGAGCCGATCCGGATATTGCAAGCGCCGTCCACTCGGAGCCTGGGCGATTGCCTGAACATGGCAATCGCCCACACCGAAGCCCCCTTCTGGATGAAGATGGACGATGACGATCACTATGGGCCTGCCTATACGCAGGACATGATGCTTTATCGCCGCGCCATCCCGGCCCCGCTCATGGGCAAGCCACCGGCCTTCCTGCACCTTGGGGGCGATGATGAACTTCGCTGGGACGCTGAGTGGGCCGCGCACGCGAACCTGCTCCATGATCCGGACGAGGCGAGTGCGGCCCTGGTGGCTGGCGGAACGTTGTCGGGAACCCGCGAAGTGCTGGAAAGCGAAGGTTTCTCCAGTTCGCGGCGGGGCGGGTCCGACTCCGAGTTCATCGAACGGTGCCTTGCGGCAGGCCACAGCCTGTTGGCGACCGACGCCTTCAACTTCGCCAGGTATCGGAGTGGCGAAGATGGCTTCCACACATGGAAAGTTGCAGATTCCGCCTTGCTGCAGCGAACCGTGCCGATCGGCGCCGGCGCAGCATTGGAAAATCAGGTATTCATTTGAGGAGCGAGCGCATGAAGGGCGACGCGAGGGAATCGGGACCAGCGGATGACGGGGAGGCGGCCGAGGTACGGCTGCTGCAGGCGCGCCTGAAAAAGGCGGAGCGCAAAGCGGCGCGTGCCCTCCGGGACGCGCAGCTGGCGGAAGAAACCAAACGCCAGATCCTTGCCAGCACGTCGTGGAAGATAACCGCTCCCATGCGAGGATTCCGCACGCTCTTTGGAGCGCCTCCGCCGATTGATGCCAACGTTGAGGTGGAACTCCCGCCAGCGGTTGCTGATCTTCCCGCCATTGATCTGGGTGATTCGCTTCTGCCCGCCGACCTTCCAGAATCCATGCTGGCGCGAACGCCTGCGGAGGCGGAGCGCACCAACGAAGTCTGCGAAATACTGCAGCTTGACTGGACGATGGAAGGCATTGTTCCCGGCGCGCTGTTGAGCCAGGGGGGGCAGCCCGTCCTGAGCGCTCCGGTGTCCACGTATCTTGGCGATGAAGCCGATCCCGCGCGCATTGCCTTTCTTGGAACTCCTGAACTGGCGAACGAGCTCGCGTTTGAAGCGGCAGTCACCGCCTTGTCGGAAGAAGGATGGCGTTCGCAGCTCGCAGCAGGAAATTTCTCGATGCTCCTGCTCGAGCCGGTGTGGCACGTGGGCAACCGCGAGTGGCGGGGCTGCATGGCTGCGGACAGCAAGGTTCGCCCACGGATCGAGGCAGTCCTTCAGTACGCCCGTGAGCGTGGAATTCCGTCCGTCCTTTGGTTCCGGGCCGGTGCCGGGGAACTTGAGCACTTTGGCTGGATGGCGAAACACGTAGACGGCGTCTATGGGGTAACCGCCGGCATCGCATCGACGCTTGAAGAACTCGCAGGTCGACCGGTAGCGGTCCTTGCGCCGGCCATCCAGCCTGCCGTGCACAATCCCCTGCGGTCATGGGAGCAGCTCGGCGTCGGCGGCTTCGGTGAGCGCGTGCTTTTTGATGGCTGGCTGGACCTGATGGAAGGCGCGGAATCTGATCCGCTCGTGCGCCACTTCAAGGACTCACGTCTACTTGTCGCAGAAAGCGAGTGGGAATTTGGCGGGGTCCGCCTGAATGACGTTCCGGACTTCAAGCGGAATGCGGCAGGATGCCTGTCCGGCCTGGGCAAGGCTGCATTGGCGCGGATGGTAGCCGCAGAGATTTTCCGCGAGTCTCCGCTGATCCCGGAGTGGCGACGCGAGCAGATGATCCAGCGCTCGATTGCATGCGGGACAATCGCCGCCGACAGCACCGGCCAAGGTCGGCAGTGGGCCAGCCTGCCATTGCAGGGCAGCCCCGAGGCGCTGGCCCCAAGGATCGAAGCGCTGCTTGCTGACCCGCTGGCTCGCGCCCGGATGCGTCATCTGGCTTTCCGCGAACTCTTCAGCAGCAACTGCCTGGCCGACCGCCTCAACCAGATTGCGTCCGATCTCGGACTCAGCGTTTCCTTTGGACGGAAGGCCGCGACGGTGGCGTGTCTGCTGATCACGATGCGACCGGAGCTGCTGGAGAGTTGCCTGGAACGCTTCCGGGCCGACCTGTATCCGCACAAGGAGTTGGTGGTTGTCCTGCATGGCCAGGATTTCTCATTGCCACAGGCGCGTTCCCTGATCCGCCCGGGTGAGCCAATTTCGATGTTCCAGTTTGGCAAGCAGCTTAGCCTCGGAGAGTGCCTGAACTTCGCCGCCTCCCAGACAGACGCTGACTATTGGGCGAAGTTCGACGACGATGACCTGTACGGTCCGAATTACCTGAGCGACATCATGCTGTACCGGCGCGCTACCGACTTTTCGCTGGGAGGCAAGCCTGCCGCGTTCATCTACTCGGAGGGTGATCGGGAGATCCGCTGGGACCAGCGATACGCCAGTGAGCGTGCTTGGCAATACAGGCGTGCCAATCGGCAGGAGAGGATCCACATCGCTGGCGGCACCCTGATCGGCAAGCGCGAAGTCCTGCGGGAGGTGCCTTTCTCGGCTGTGCGCCGCCGTGGTTCAGATACCGATCTGTTGCGCCGGGCCGATGCCTCTGGGATCAATTTTGTGGCGTTCGACTTTTTCAATTTCGCTCTGTTCCGTAGCGCCCGGCAGGGCTTCCATACGTGGAACAGCGACATGGAGATCCATCGGCAGCGCACGAAGGCTGTTGGTGGCGAATCCGATATCGAGGGCGTAATCCATGCCTGACCCGATCAGGCCACTGCTGGCTAGAGGGTGGGCCGGGATCCGACGCCTGGCAGAGCGGGGAACTCCGTTGATGGGTCCGCGGGTCGGCGGCGGTAACGGAGCATCAAGTGACTTGCTGTATGCGCGCGGTTTTCTCTTGTGCCGCACGGGGGAGCTTCCCGGACCTGTTCGCACCTGGACTTGCGAGGAAGTCGGTGATTGGAAGCTCTATGTGGATCCGCGGGTTCCCGTGCAGCAGGCGGCCAAGGCGGGGCAGCAGGTAATTCTGATTGGTGACGCCTTCCACGCTCGCAGCGGGATCTTCACCAATGTCGCTGAGTGGCTGGTGGAAGGGGACATGCTGCGGAAGCTGGATGGCATGGGCGGTCGCTTCCTCCTTGTGCATCGCCAAGGCGCCCGGATAGACATCTATAATGACGCCTTGGGTTCTCGGTCGGTCTTCTACGGTGCCGATGTCGTCGCGTCCCACTCGGAGCTCGCGGCCAGCATCATCGGCGCTGGTCTCCGCGACTGGCTCATTCCCTTCATTACGTCTCGCGGATACATCCAGAGGGACGTGAAGTACCTCCCAGGGCTCCATTCGCCATTCGAAGGGGTCGAACAGCTCACGCCAAACTGTCGACTGC
>CAZEEC010000107.1:0-6993 GCA_964511105.1 uncultured Mesorhizobium sp. | reverse complement strand
ACACCATGGCGATGTCGCGGGACCTCGGCGGCATGTCGTTGACGACTGTTCCGCCGATCTCGATAGCACCGTCCGTGATGCCCTCGAGCCCCGCAATCATGCGCAAAAGGGTCGACTTGCCGCAGCCGGACGGCCCTACCAGAACGACAAACTCGCCATCGTCGATCGAAAAGTCGATGCCATGAAGTGCTCGGACAGGGCCATAATGCTTGACCGCTTGACGGATTTCGACGCCTGCCACGCACTGCCCTCCCAACTTGCCTGCGGTTCCCGACCATATTCCGATCTTCGAAGCTGCGAAAGCCGTCACCGTCAAGATGAAGGCGATGACGCACACTGGATTTGAGGCTGGGTCCGTGCTTTCAAATTTTGAAATTGGCAACGAAAGCCGGAGTCCAGGATGTTTCTTACGCCGCGCCACGCCGAGATCGTGCAACTCGCTCAGGATACGGGCCGTGTCCTGGTGGATGATCTGGCGGAGCGCTTCAATGTCTCGCCGCAAACGATCCGGAAGGATCTGAACGAACTTTGTGACAAACGACTGCTTGCGCGCATCCACGGCGGCGCGGTCATGCCGTCCGGCATCGAAAACATGGAATATGAGGCACGCCGACGGATCGCGGCCGATGAAAAGAAGGCGATCGGACGCGCCGCTGCCGCTCTGATCCCGAACAGCGCGTCGCTCTTCATCAACATAGGCACCACGACTGAAGCCGTCAGTGAGGCGCTCGCCGATCATAAAGGCCTGATGGTCGTGACGAACAATATCAACGTTGCCAATCGCATGCGCGTGCAGCCTTCAATGGAGGTGGTCATTGCCGGCGGGGTGGTGCGCGGATCGGATGGCGGCATCGTCGGCGAGGCCGCAGTCGATTTTTTTCGCCAGTTCAAGGTCGACTTCGCGGTCGTCGGCGCTTCTGCGATCGATGAGGACGGCGCGCTGCTCGATTTCGATTTTCGCGAAGTCAAAGTGGCGCAAGCCATCATCGCCAATGCGCGCCACGTGATCCTGGTCGCCGATTCGACTAAATTCGAACGGTCGGCGCCGGTGCGGATCGCCCATCTGTCGCAGATGTCGAGTTTCGTCACCGATCTCTGTCCGCGCCCAACGGTAAAGCGGCTCTGTCAAGAAGCCGGCGTTCAACTCGTGGAAACCGCTCGCTGACGCAATGTCCTTCTTGTTTTCGCAAATGCTTCGGTTAGATTTCGTTTGTTTTCGAGATCGACAGAATGCATGCGCGCTGAGACTCCTTACGACATCTTCATTATCGGCGGCGGGATCAACGGATGCGGGATCGCGCGCGATGCCGCCGGACGGGGCTATTCGGTGTTTCTGGCCGAGATGAACGATCTGGCGAGCGGCACTTCGTCCGGGTCGACCAAGCTCATCCATGGCGGCTTGCGTTATCTGGAACACTACGAGTTCCGTCTGGTGCGCGAGGCACTGAAAGAGCGCGAAGTCCTGTGGCGGAGTGCCCCGCATATCATCTGGCCGATGCGCTTCGTGCTGCCGCACCACAAGGGGCTGCGGCCAGCCTGGTTGCTGCGGCTTGGCTTGTTTCTTTACGATCATATCGGCGGCCGCAAGCTTCTGCCGAAGACGCGCATGCTCGACATGGCCGCCGATCCGGCCGGCCGGCCACTCAAAGCAAGCTTTTCCAGGGCATTCGAATATTCCGATTGCGGCGTCGATGATGCACGACTCGTCATCCTCAATGCACGCGCTGCCGCCGAGTGCGGGGCGGTGATACGAACTCGGACCAAGGTGATCTCCGCGCGCCGCGAAGACGGGGCGTGGTCGCTTGAACTTGAAACCCAGACGGGCAGGCGCGAGATCGTGCGCGCGCGTCTCCTCGTCAATGCAGGCGGCCCCTGGGTCGATGCGGTCTTGGCGGGGACGCTTGGGCATGAGGGCGTCCAGAATGTGCGGCTCGTACAGGGCAGTCACATCGTCGTTGCGAAGAAGTTCGACGATCCGCGCGCCTATTTCTTCCAGAACGCCGACGGCCGCATCATCTTCGCGATCCCCTATCACGACGATTTCACCATGATCGGCACGACCGACAGCGACTATCACGGCGACCCCAAGGATGCGGCGATCACCGACGACGAGGTGGATTATCTGTGCGCTTCGGCCAGTGAGTATTTTGCGCAGCCCGTCAGACGCCAGGACGTCGTCTGGACGTTTTCGGGCGTGCGGCCGCTTTACGACGATGGCGCGTCGAAGGCGCAGGAGGCCACGCGCGACTATGTGCTCAAGACGGACAGTAGCGGAGCGCCGCTCATCAATATCTTTGGCGGCAAGATCACGACTTACCGCCGGCTGGCCGAAACGGTGTTGGGAAAGATCGAGAGCCTGATCGGGAAGAAGGGCCAACCCTGGACGGACTCGGCCGCGCTGCCCGGCGGCGACTTTGCCGTCGGCACGTTTGATGAAATGGCGGCCGGGTTGCGGAGCGACTATCCGTTCCTGGACGAGTCGATGGCCCGGCGGCTGATCCGGCACTATGGCACGCAGGCGCGCCAGATACTTGGTCAGGCGGCGTCGCTTGACGATCTTGGCGGGCATTTCGGCGCCGATCTCTACGAGGCCGAAGTGCGCCATCTAATGAGTGACGAATGGGCGCTCACCGCCGAGGATGTGCTATGGCGGCGCACCAAGCGCGGGCTCGTTTTGTCGAAGGACGAGGCCGCGCACCTCGAAGCGTTCATGAGCGGCCTGTCGAAAGCCGCCTAACGAGCAAGCAATCGGAGGATTTGGATGGGAGGGTTCGTTCTCGCTATCGACCAGGGCACCACGTCAAGCCGGGCGATCGTGTTCGATGAGGAGATGAAGATCGCCGGCATTGCGCAACAGGAATTTTCTCAGCATTTTCCACGATCGGGCTGGGTCGAGCATGACGCGGATGAAATCTGGGAGAGCGTCCTCGCGGTCGTGAAGACGGCTCTGCAGAAGGCCGGAATCGGGGCGCCCGAGATTGCAGCAATCGGCATCACCAATCAGCGTGAAACGATCGTCGTCTGGGACAAGGCGACGGGTCGGCCGATCCACCGCGCGATCGTCTGGCAGGACCGGCGCACTGCGGCCATGTGCCAGGACATGAAGGACCGCGACCTCGAAGCCATCTTCGCCTCGAAAACCGGGCTGCTGCTCGACCCCTATTTTTCCGGCACGAAGCTCACCTGGCTGCTTGGCAATATCGACGGAGCACGAGAAAGCGCGGAAAGAGGCGAACTGCTCGCCGGCACCATCGATTCCTTCCTGATCTGGAAGCTGACGGGCGGCAAGGCGCATGTGACGGATGCGACCAATGCCTCGCGCACGCTGCTTTACAACATCGAGACGAATGCGTGGGATGTAGAACTCGCCGAACTCCTCGACGTGCCTGCCGCCATGTTGCCGCAGGTGATGGATAGCGCGGCCGATTTCGGCGTCACCGATGAAAGCTTGTTCGGTGCTGCGATACCGATCCTGGGTGTCGCGGGAGACCAGCAGGCGGCAACGATCGGCCAGGCCTGTTTCAAACCGGGGATGATGAAGTCGACCTATGGCACGGGCTGCTTTGCTGTGCTCAATACCGGCGAGACGTTGGTACGCTCGAAGAACCGGTTGTTGACGACGATCGCCTATCGGCTCGACGGCAAGACGACCTATGCGCTGGAAGGCTCCATTTTCGTGGCCGGTGCCGCGGTGCAATGGCTGCGCGACGGCATCAAGGTCATCGGCCGCGCGGATGAGAGCGGGGAACTTGCAAGCCAAGCCGACGAAAGCCAGCAGGTCTATCTCGTTCCGGCCTTCGTCGGGCTCGGCGCGCCGCATTGGGATGCGGAGGCGCGGGGGGCAATCTTTGGACTGACGCGCAGCACCGGGCCGGCCGAATTCGCCCGGGCCGCTCTCGAATCGGTTGTCTTTCAGACGCGCGATCTTCTCGACGCGATGAAAAAGGACTGGACGGATGGCGAGGGCGAGACCGTCCTGCGCGTCGATGGCGGCATGGTCGCCTCCGACTGGACGATGCAGCGACTTGCCGACATTCTCGATGCGCCGGTCGACCGGCCGACGATCCTCGAGACGACAGCGCTCGGCGCCGCCTGGCTGGCCGGATCGCGCGCCAGCGTGTGGCCCGGCATGGACGAGTTTGCTGGGGCGTGGATGCTTGACCGCCGATTCGAGCCGCAGATGGATGACGAGTTGCGCGAGACCAAGCTTGCGGGTTGGCGCGATGCTGTGCGCCGCACGCTGAGCTGAATTTCGTCCTTCAAGGACCGGGTTCAGCAAGGCCGGTCGGTGCGAAGATCAGACCGCATCCATCGTGCGCGATGTGGGCAGTGATGCCGAATACGTCGCGCAGCCGCTCGCCCGTCATGATGTCGGCGGGCTTGCCTTCGGCGACAATCCGACCTTGCGACATCACGATCAGACGGTCGCACCAGCGCGCGGCAAGCGTCAGATCGTGCAACGAAACCAGGATCGCCCGGCCTTCGCCGGCAAGGCGCCGGAAGGCCGCCATCATCGTCATCTGGTGCGCCGGATCGAGACCCGAGACGGGCTCGTCGGCCAGGAGAACGGGGGTCGCCTGGGCGATGGCGCGGGCGGCAAGCACGCGTGCCTGTTCTCCGCCCGACAGTTCAGTCACAGGGCGATCGGCCAATCCGTCGATGTCCATCGCGGACATTGCATCCGCGACGGTTGCCAAATCTTGTGGCGACAGGCCGCCGAAGCCCCGCCACGGGCTACGCCCCAGTTCGACGACGTGGCGGACGGAAAGCGGCCAAGCAATGGCCCGCGCCTGCGGCAGGAAGGCAATGAGGCGCGCGCGTGTCCGGTCATCGATCCCGTTCACGTCCCGGCTGTCTAGGCTGATCTTGCCGGTGGACGGGAGAACCCCCGCCAGGCAGCGCATCAAGGTGGATTTGCCGGCTCCGTTGGGGCCGAGCAGACCGACGACTTCGCCCGGCTTGAGGTCAAAATCCACGTTGCTCAAAATTTGACGGCCACCGAGGCTAGCCGCGATATTGCGAGTGGTCAGCATCAAAAGAGCTCCCGCCGGCTGCGCATGACGAGCCACAGGAAGAACGGCGCGCCGATCAAGGCCGTCAGCACGCCGACATTGAGCTCGCGCGCGGGGACAACGATCCGTGCCGCGATGTCCGCCGCCAGAAGAAGCGCACCGCCACCCAGCGCGCTCGGCAGAAGCAGGCTGGAGGGCAGGCGATCGGTGAAGGGGCGCACGAGGTGTGGCACGACAAGGCCAATGAAGCCGATCGCGCCGGCGACGGCGGTGCCCGCGCCGACGCATAAAGCCGTGCCCGCGACGACAAGGAGGCGCGTCGCGGACAGGCGGACGCCGAGGCTCGCGGCCGCTTCCTCGCCGAGCGAGAGGGCATCGAGTGCGCGTGCGGTCAGCGCCAGCAATAGCCATCCGCCCATCATCAACGGCAGAGCGAGCCAGACATGGCTCATCGAGCGATCGCGCAAGGACCCGAGCAACCAGAAGATGATCTCGTAGCTGGCGAAGGGATTGGGGGACAGGTTGAGGATCAGCGACGTCAACGCGCCCGTCAGGCTGGTCAGGGCGACCCCCGCCAGGATCAGCGTAAGCGTCGCGCCGTTCCGTGCGGCGATCGCCAATAAAAGCATCACCGAGACGGCGGCGCCGGCGAGCGCACCGAAGGGCAGCGCGTAGAAGGAAGCGCCGGCAAGGCCCGTATAGAAAATGGCGACGGCCCCGAGGGACGCAGAAGAGGTGACGCCGATCAGCCCCGGCTCGGCAAGCGGGTTGCGGAGCAGCCCCTGCAGGACCGCGCCGCCAAGGCCGAGGCTGATGCCGATCGTCAGCGCCAGCAGCGCGCGGGGCAGGCGAATCTCCTGCATGATGACCATTGCGGCCGCGTCGCCGCCGGCAAAAAGGCCGAGCACGCTCGTCTGCAGATCAAGATCGGCCGGGCCGACCAGCATCGAGGCGGCGGCAAGAAGCAGGCAGGCAAGGCCGAGGACGATGTTGAGCATAATGCTTCTTTACCGGGCGGGCCGACAGGACGCGATCTCCTCGCGAAGTTCGCTCAGCGCCCGGACAGCCTCTATCACGAATGGGCCACCGCAACTCCATGCAGCCGACGGCACGAAAGCGCCGACGCGGGACCCCTCCAGTGCCTGAAATGCAGGATGGTGGACAATTTGCTCGGCGAGGGCCGGTGCGTCATGTGCCGGCTGGGGCAGGATCACGATATCGGGTGCGGTCGAGACAAGCTGTTCCAGCGGCAGCGGCGTCATCGCCGAATAGCCAAGTTCAGCCGCAAGATTAGCCAGGCCCGCCGCCTGGATTACGCTGTCGGCGAGCGTGTCGGCGCCGAGCACGACGCCGTTTTGCTCGTAGGCGATGGCGGTCGGCTTGACCGGGCACTGGCGACCGCGAAGGGCTTCCAACTCCCGTTCATACTCGGAAGCGAGACGTTCCGCCTTTTCGCTCTGTTCAAGCAGGTTTCCCATGCGGCGGATGTCGTCGGCCACCGTATCGACCGTCCGGTCGTAGTCGAATTCCTCGATGGCGTAACCAAGTTGCTTGAGCAGGCTCGTCGTATTGTAGAAGGCAAATAGGCCGGTGACGACGAGATCCGGCTTTGCGAGAAAAACCTCCTCCGCCCGTCCTCCGTTCTTGGGGAAGTCCGCCGCTTGACGGTGAAGATATGACAGCGAAGGGTCGGTCGAAAAATGAGAAAGCGAGGCGATTTGATCCGGATCAGCCAACAGAAGCACCAGTTGATCGGTGCAGACATTCATGGACATGACGCGCGGCAGGTCGGCCGCCTGCGCCCATCCAGCCGACACGACGGCACAGGCGAGCGTGAGGAGACGCCACCCGTACCGACCTACCGGATCAATCTTCATCAAAACCTCGATCTAAACCCGGCGAAGGCGGCAATGCCCGGCGTATTGAAGCCGCGCACCGTCTGGTAGTCCTGGTCGAGCAGGTTTTCGGCGCGCACGTAGAA
>CAZEEC010000106.1:0-7122 GCA_964511105.1 uncultured Mesorhizobium sp. | reverse complement strand
AGCGTGTTGAATGACATTCCGTCGATCTGGCCAATAAGATTGACGCCGAGCTGCCGCATGACATTGCGCGAAACTTCGGCGACAGTGACCTTCAGCGTCACCTGGTCTTCACCGACGATCGACAACATATTGACGATCTGGCTGGTCCGGCGCTGGCTGTCGGGATTGTTGATGTCGACACCGCCGGCTGACGCGCCTCCGGCTGCCGTCTGTGCGTACTGGCCGGTGGTCGCTTCTCCGCCCGAGACGAAGAGGTCGGCGATCTGCTCGGCACGCTTAGCGTCGAGGGGCGTTTCCACCGTCCCGGACAAGACGACATTGTCATTGATCAGTTCAACCCGGATCGCCGAATTGGGCAAAAAGCGCTTCAAATGGTCTTCAAGCCCCGCCACGTCGCGCTCGATCGACAGTTCAAGGCTGACGATCTGTTCGCCATTGGCGCCGAAGACAAAAATATTGGTCTCACCGACCTGCTTGCCGAACAGATAGATGCGCCGCGAGGTCCGCGTCACCGCATCCGCCACAGCGGGATTGGCGACCAGAATGTCGTAGGCATCGGCCGGCAGATCGATCACGATCGACTTGTTCAACCCGAGCTTGACGCGCTGGCTGCTCGCCTGGGAGGCGATGCTCACTTGCGCCGAGGCCGGTCCGATTTGAGCGACAAGCCCGGCTGTCGCCAGCGGCACGGAAATGGCAGCGGCAGCAGCGGCGGCGGTCAATATGGTCTTGATGGAGTGAATCATTGACGCCCCTCTACCTCGGATACCTGCCCGGATTTGATCATACGAATGGCACCGCGCCGGCCGCTGCCGGACAGCAGGTGATCCGCCTGCTCTGTTATGACTTCCTGCGTGTCCACAACCGCTCGCAGCGAAAGGCTCAGCCGGTCGGCCATCTGCTGCGCCACGGTGATGATTTCCGCTTGCTCGGGCGTAAGCTCGAGCGTCGCGGTCTCGCCGACCTTGACCCGGCGTCCTTCCTCGTCTTCCTGGATCGCCTGGTCGATCGCCAGAACGCGGATGTTTTGCAGGATGGTTTCAGTCGCGTAGCCTTCCGCTCCCGTGCTGTCGGTCTGCCGCCGCGTCATGATCACGTCGACATAGTCGTTAGGCAAAATGAACCCGCCTGCCGAGGTGTCGGCCGAGATGCGCGTGGCAAGGGCTCGCCTGCCCGACGGTAGGATCGAAGACATGAAGCTTTGACCCTCGCCGATCAGCTTCGATCTGCGCAGCGGCTCGCCGGCATAGATGGGAACACGCGCGATCGCGCTCGCCAGTTCCTCGCGCGCCTGCGGTTCGCTGTCGCGCCGGATGAAATAATCGTAGACATTGCTGGAGGGCCAAGATTGCCAACTCAGCTGCGAGCCAAGCTCGGCACCCATCGGAACATCGCCCGAAAGAACCAGAACTTCCGTCAGCGCAATCGCCGGCTCGGTGGATTCGGCTTCGACAAAAATCTGTTCCGGCGGCGCGGACGCCATATTCCTGGCGATAAGCCCAGCTCCCGCTGCGGCAACTACCGCAACACCAAGGATGATCACTCGTGATGGAGCCATGTCCGCGCCCTTTACCGGCTGTTCCCTAAAGCCAGGGCAGACATTGCGACGGAATCGTCAAATTAAGGTTAACGGGTCGCTTACACTTATACTTAACGAACAATTGTCGCGAACAAGACCGAAACTAGCGCGTCAGCGCTGCGATCGCCCACAGGCCGAGAGGCGATGTCGGGAAGACCCAAAGGCCGGCGGCTCCGAGCGCGACGCCATAAGGTATGCCCGCGCGATGGTCAGCGAACTTCTGCAGGAGGACGAAGCCGCCCGTCACATCGGATAGCGGAGACCGGCGATAGACCAGGATGGCCAGCGTCAACAGGCCGCCGGCAACCGCGCCGAAGACAACATATTGCATGAGGGGCACGCCCAAACCCATCCAAAGCGCGGTGGCCGCCAGAAGCTTGGCGTCGCCGCCGCCCATTGTGCCGAAGGCGAATAAGGTAAAGGTAACTGTCAACACAAGCAGGCCAGCGAGCAGATGCATGCCGATTTGGTCCAGCGGCATCCCTGTCAGGGGAGCGACGGCAAGAAACGTCACCACCAGCAGGATCGAGACCCTGTTGGCAATCGTCATCGTGATCATGTCTGATATGGCCGCATAGACCATGCAGAACGGGAAGATGACCAGGATCAGTGCTTCAAGCATCGCGGTTCCTCAACTCGGCAGCAACCTACCTCCCAGCGCTTAAGCTTTGGTGAAGCTGTCCGTTTCAATTGTATGAGGTGCGGCAGGCAAGCGGTTAACCGCCAGTTCACCATTCGCGTTCATAAATGAGCGAGGTCACCGTGCGAGGGAGCAAAAACGTGGCGTTGTCAGTTCATTCCATTCGGGCCATCGCCGGCTTCGCGCTCGCCATTTCGACAATGACTTTGGCCGCGCCGGCATTGGCTGAAAGCGGCATCCATGTCCTCGTCAACCAGGCCAAGATCGTCAAGCTCGCGCGCAATGCCGACACCATCATCGTCGGCAACCCCGAGATAGCGGATGCGTCTGTCCAGGATGCCTCCACCCTCGTCCTGACCGGCAAGGGATTCGGAGTCACCAACCTGGTCGTTCTCGACAGTGAGGGCGCACCGATCGTCGACCAGCAGGTCACCGTGTCACGCCAGTCCGTCAACTCGGTGCGCGTCTATCGCCGCGCGGCGGTTCAGACGCTCTCATGCACACCAGTCTGCGAAGCAGCTTATGCGACCGATGCAGAATCGCGATCGGATCAGACGATCGGATCGCCTTGAACATTTCCTTAATCGATCCTGCGGCATTCTAGCGATCAATCAAACCTCGTTTCAACGCGCCTGCGCTAGTGTGGCCCGCAACGAAACAAGAGGGCTCGCACGATGCCGTCATCCTCAAAAAGGCCACGGAAGCTGGCCGGGAGCCTGTTCCGCACCTTTTTGCGCCGGCGGGACGGCAGCACCGCGATCGAATTTTCGATCCTCATCATCCCCTTCGCGCTTCTGGTCTTCGCGATCCTCGAGAGCAGCATTTCGTTTGCCGCCCAACAGGTGATGACCAACGCCGCCGACGATGTGGCGCGGATGTACAGGACGGGGCAGTTGAGGGCCGATCAACTCGAGCATGCCGATCTTCGCGAGGAGATCTGCAAGCGGATGGAAATCATCGTCAGCAAAGGCTGCCCCGGTCTCGAAGTTGACCTGCAGACTTTCGATACATTTGCAAAAGGGGCTCAGTTAAAAACGCCCTTCAGTAACGGCGATCTCGATAGCAGGCACTTCGTCGCCGCTCCTGGCAATGCCGGCTCGAAGAACATGCTGCGCGTTTATTATCGCTGGCCAATCATCACCGATCTGATGCGCTACTCCATGTCGACCATCAAGGGCGGGAAGACGCTGCACTTTGCCGCCGTCACCTGGCAGAACGAACCCTATGCGGAGTGAGACGATATGGTGATCCAGCGTATCAGGAACTTTTTGCACAGAGTCCGGCGTGATAAACAAGGCGCAGCCGCGATCGAATTCGCGTTTATCGCGCCAATCTTGTTCATCCTTTATTTCATGACTGGAGAGATCTCGCAGGCGATTGAAGCCAACACGAAAGTCGGCCGCATCGCCAACATGGTCGGCGACCTCGTTGGGCAAGAAACCAAGGTTGAACCAAGCTATCTTGATGGGATCATGGGAATAGGCGCCGCGATCATCCAGCCCTATGGGCGGTCCCAGCCGACCATCGTCATCGAGCACATCAAGATCGAGGATAAGACCAATAATCCGAAAGCCCACATCACGTGGTCGCGCAAGCTCGAGAACGGAGCCACGAAGCGAGGCACAAATGGAGAAACCACAGTCCCCGATGAACTTCGCGTTCGCGACACATATCTCATTCGCGTAACGACTCAGCTTAACTATCGGCCGATCATCACCTGGACGGTCGAGCAGAAAGCTTCACTCGGGCTCCTCTCCGCCTTCGACTCCATCAATATGAGCGAGCGCTATTATCTGCGGTCGCGCATGTCCAATGTAGGAATCGAATGCATCGGTTGCTGAGGTCGCATCATCCATTTGCAACCGGTTCTGGTTGCGCTATTCCAGGCGATGATCGCCGAACCCCCGCAAATGCGCCGCACCTTTCTGTTCGTACTCGATTCCTTTGGCATCGGCCATGCGCCCGATGCCGAGCGTTTCGGCGATGCCGGCGCCAATACACTTGGCAATATTGTCCAAGAGTGCGCGAGCGGACGCGGTGACCGAGTTGGCCTGCGACAGGGGCCGCTGCGGGTTCCGCACATGGCCCGTCTCGGTCTTTTCCATGCAAGCGATCTAGCTGCCGGCGAGCCTGCTCGGCCCGCTCCGGTCGCGGGCTTCTTCGGCTCGGCGCAGCAAGTCTCGAGCGGCAAGGATACGCCGTCCGGCCACTGGGAGATCGCGGGAGTTCCCGTGAGGTTCGACTGGGGCTATTTTCCAACGACCGGACCCGCCTTTCCCGCCGATCTCGTTGACGCGATCTGCCGCCAGGGCAATGTTCCCGGCATCCTCGGCAATTGCCACGCCTCCGGCACCGCAATCATCGCACGCTTGGGCGAAGAGCACATCCGCGGCGGCAAGCCGATCTGTTACACGTCGGCCGACAGCGTCTTCCAGATCGCCGCGCACGAAAGCCATTTCGGCCTCGATCGGCTTTATGAACTCTCCCGGACAGTGCGCCGCTTGGTCGAACCCCTGAACATCGGGCGCGTCATTGCGAGGCCCTTTCTCGGCGAAACCGTCGAAACCTTCAATCGCACGGCCAACCGCCGCGACTTCGCGATCCCACCACCCGAGCCGACCCTTTTAGACCGCGTCGTGGACCATGGTGGCCGCACGCTCGCCGTCGGCAAGATCGGCGACATCTTCGCGCATCAGGGGGTCTCGACGCTGCGGAAGGCGTCCGACAATATGGCCATGTTCGATGCTGCTCTCGATGCCATGACCGATGCCCGCGACGGTGATCTCGTTTTCGCAAATTTCGTGGACTTCGACACGCTTTTTGGCCATCAGCGGGATGTCCCCGGCTATGCAGCGGCGCTCGAAGCGTTCGATCGGCGTCTGCCGGAAGCGCTGGAACGCCTCGTGCCGGGGGACCTCATGATCCTGACCGCCGATCATGGCTGCGATCCGACCTTTCACGGCACCGACCATACGCGTGAGCAGGTGCCGATCCTCGGGATCGGTCCGGGGCTCAAGGTAGGTTCGGTCGGCGCACGCACGAGTTTCGCGGATATCGGAGAGACGGTGGCCGAACATCTTCGTTTGTCCTCCGGCGAGCATGGCCGGTCGTTCTACCCAGAAATTGCGAGCGATGCCTGAACTGCCAGAGGTTGAGACGGTGCGGCGCGGGCTCGCTCCGGTCATGGAGGGGGCTGCAATCACAGCGGTCGAGCAGCGGCGCGTCGATCTTCGATTTCCCTTCCCCGCCGATTTTGCCGCCAGACTGGTCGGCCGCAAGGTGATCTCGGTCGGCCGGCGGGCGAAATTCCTGATCATCCACCTCGATGCCGATCCCGTCCTGATCGCGCATCTGGGCATGTCCGGGTCGTTTCGCATCTATGGGGAAAGCAGCGAGCAGACGCCCGGCGAGTTCCATTACGAGCGTTCCAAGATCGCCGCGCATGACCATGTCGTTTTCCATCTTGAGCAGAACGATGAACGTCATCGGGTCGTCTATAACGACCCGCGTCGGTTCGGCTTCATGGCTTTTGCCCAAGGCAGAGAACTCGACAGCCACCCGTTTCTCGCCTCACTCGGCATCGAACCGACCGGCAACACGCTCGACGGCATCGTACTGAGCGCCCTTTTTGCGGGCCGGCGGTCCCCACTCAAGGCCGCCTTGCTCGACCAGCGGCTGATCGCAGGCCTCGGCAATATCTATGTCTGCGAAGCGCTCTGGCGGGCAGGGCTCTCCCCCCGGCGAGTATCCGGTTCGGTCCGCGGCAAACGCGCCGCGCGTCTTGCGGATGCCATCCGATCGGTTATCGGCGATGCGATCGCGGCGGGCGGTTCGACGCTGCGCGACCATCAATTGACCGATGGCTCGCTTGGCTATTTCCAGCACACCTTCAGCGTCTACGATCAAGAAGGTCGTCAATGCCGACGGGGAGGCTGCGAAGGGAAGGTGAAACGGATTGTCCAATCAGGCCGGTCGACCTTCTATTGCTCCACCTGCCAGCGTTAGTTATTCGAGGGTACGAATTCACTCGACTCCCAGGAGGACAACTTGGCTTACGAAACGATTCTGGTCGAAACCCGTGACCGGGTTGGCCTCATCACTCTGAACCGGCCTCAAGCGCTCAACGCGCTCAACTCCACAATTCTACGCGACGTCGTTGCGGCCGCAGAGGCCTTCGAAGCCGATCCCACGATCGGGGCGATCGTGCTGACGGGTTCGGAAAAGGCATTTGCCGCCGGCGCCGACATCAAGGAGATGCACAGCAAGTCCTATATCGACATGTACATGCAGGACTTCTTTTCCGGCTGGGATGCGTTCACACGGCTACGCAAGCCAATCATAGCAGCCGTCTCCGGCTATGCCCTCGGCGGGGGATGCGAACTTGCCATGATGTGCGATTTCATCATCGCCGGCGACAACGCCAAGTTCGGGCAGCCGGAAATCACGCTCGGCGTGATCCCCGGCATGGGCGGCTCACAACGACTGACACGCTTCGTCGGCAAGTCCAAGGCGATGGACATGTGCCTGACGGGGCGCATGATGGACGCAGCCGAAGCCGAGCGCGCCGGCTTGGTATCGCGCGTGGTGCCGGTCGGCGAACTGCTCGAGGAGGCCATCAAGGCGGCAGCGAAAATCGCGGGCTTCTCCATGCCCGCCGTCATGATGGCCAAGGAAGCGGTCAACCGATCCTACGAGACGACATTGGCGGAAGGTCTGCGCTTTGAACGCCGCGTCTTCCATGCCATGTTCTCGCTCGACGACCAGAAGGAAGGCATGGCAGCATTCTCTGAGAAGCGGTCGGCGAATTTCCGCAATCGCTAGGCGGTTAGACGTTGACGCCTCGGCGGGCCTCCAGTATAAGCCCGTCAACTGAGGCAGCTTGCGGGCTGCCCCAATTGTTTTT
>CAZEEC010000105.1:0-7511 GCA_964511105.1 uncultured Mesorhizobium sp. | reverse complement strand
CGGTCGGCGAAGCCGCCTCCGCCCGTGGCGACGGTGCGATCGCCATGGGCAACGAGGCCGTCGCATCGGGCGTGAACTCGGTCGCGATCGGCAATGGCGCCACCGCCACCAATGACGGCCAAGTCGTGGTCGCCTCGCTGGGTGCCAGCAGCACCTCGCAGATCGGTCCGATCGCGGTGGTCACCGCGGATGCCAATGGCACGCTGGGGGTCAGCTCCTCCGCCGGGCTGAGCAATCTGGCGAGCTTCTCCGCCGTCCAGGACAACAGCACCGCAATCGCGGGCAATTCCGCCCTGATCGCAGGCAATTCCAGCGCGATCATGGGTCTGCAGGATCGCCAGAGCGTGTTGTTCGATCTGGCACAGGAGAACAGCACCCAGGCGCGTCGTGCCAATGAAGGCGTCGCGCTGGCGCTGGCGATGGAATCGCCGGTCATCATGCCGGGCAAGACATTCGGCGTGGCCGGCGGCTTCGGCTATTACAACGACCGCGTCGCGGGCTCGGCGTCCTTCGGGCTGCGAGTCAGCGAAAGCACCGCGGTGACCGGCGGCGTCGGGGTCGGCTTCGACTCGGGCGAGGTCGGCGCGCGCGCCGGTGTCCAGGCCTCCTGGTAAGCCGCGCACCGGTTCGAGGGCATGCCTGCGGACCAGGAAGGAAGGGGGCGGGGCGTCAGGCCTCGCCTCCTTTTTTTTCTATTTCCTATTGTTGGCCGCGCAGACTGGGCGGGTGAAGGCAGCGCCTGAATGTGCCCTTCTGCAACTCTGAACAAACGGCAGGTTCCGCGACTACGTGCGTGACCCACGGATTAATGTGCTCACGAAACTGGCTCGCGGCGAGACCGTGCCGGCATGTCATGGGGTGAAGTCGCAAACCACAGATCGACCGTTTCACGGCAATAAGCCATGGGCCAGGAGTCCCGGGTGGCTATCAGAGAGACAACATCGCGCCCTTGCCCTTTACGAAGTTCCGTCGGTAGAACAGCGGTTCTGTAAAAGGGAAGCTTAGTGAAAGACGACAAGCACAGCGTTGATCGTGACGTATTGTTCGAGGCCGTGTGGTCCGCTCCCTTAACTCAAGTCGCCCCCGATTTCGGCATGACGGCGAACGGATTGGCGAAGATGTGCGATCGCCTGGGTGTTCCCCGGCCATCTCGCAACCATTGGCGGCTGCCGAGTGACGCCCGGCATAAAGCACGACCTGACATGTCGCTGGCGGCAGAGAACTCGAAGCCGTCGAACAAGCACCCTCAGCCAAAGCGGTTGCGGATGCCGATCGAGGAGCGCCGTGCGCAATTGCTCGATATCGCAGCGCGCATTGTTACCGATGAAGGAACCGAAGCCGTTACGCTCAACCGCCTGGCGCGCGAAGCGAACATCTCGGAAGCACAGGCGCACAACTGCTTCGCCAGGCGGATCGATGTACTGGCTGCGCTGGCTCGCCGCGAAGTGAGGACTTTCGAAGAGTCGCGCCGCGGTGTGGTGGTGCGTGGACAGGACCGGATGACGAGGATTGTTCTGTCGACTGCGAACTACCTGGCAATGGCCGATCGCCGTGGGGGACTGATCCAGTCCTTGCTGCTGGAAAGAGAAGTACGCGAAATCCTCCGCGGGGAACATGAAATCGCCCGCAATCTGACCACCGAACCGATCATCCAGTCTTTGGCTGAAGAAGCGGGGATGACGCGCGAGGTGGCGGTGGCGAGTAACTGGTTGATCACGGCGCTCTGCCTCCGGACGGGAGGCCTGGTATCGAGCGGTTCCCTGCCTTTGGAATCGGCGATGCGCCTGTGTCTGCCGATGGTCATGGGCTGCGTACGCAGCAATAGTGCCGAAAGGCGCGGGAATCCCGCCTGAGCTGCCGTTTCTAGTTTACAGCAGCAGGCCTAAGTTCATCGACAGCGGCAGCGAGCAGGCGTCTGCAAACGCTGTGGGCCGCGCCGCGCGACACGCTTCCGGCTCGCACAAGACGCGCCGCATCTTCGGGCATGATCTGCAAAATCCGGACGACCGCCAGGGCTTCTGCGGCTCCGTAGGACAGTTCTTTCATCGCCAGCCGTCCCAACCGGCGCAAGCTGGCCAAAGCCAGCGATCGCATGGCTCCCTCGACCTTCAGGGCGAAACGCGGTTCGCGCATGCACAATTCGATAGCCGCGCCGTGGTCTATGATGTGATCGCAATAGATCGCCGCGCTTTCCAGCAGCGCAAGTTCGAGGGTTTCCTTGGCCAGCGCCTCTTTCAGGCCCGCTTCGACCAGCAGGCTGGCATGGCGATTCAAGACGGCGCCTATCAACCTGTCCGTGTCGGGGAAGTAGGAATAGACCAGAGAGCGGCTGGTGCCCAGACTGGCGGCAAGATCGACAGGTGAAATTCGCGCGGATCGCCGTTCGTTGATCTGGAAGTCGGCCTCGAGCACGATCGACGCCGCGCGATCTTCCGCCTTCATTCGCCCGGCGACATTAGCCTGTCTGCGATCTGCCGTCATGCGATGCCTCTAAGCCGACTGAACGTTTCCCCGCAATTCACAGCGCGCCAGGGACAAGGCCGTCCGTCTGCAGCTCTTCCGATTTTCTCTCGGCCGCCATTAGCGCCAGCCGCTCAATATTCGCCCGATGCCTCTTTTCATCGATATCGTAAAGCAACAGGAACAGCGCACCTACCACCCACAAAGCGAGGACGGTCGGGACATAGTGGGCCACGAGCGCCATTTCGCTGCTCCGCGTTACCTGCTCCGGACTGGCCTTCTGCGGGAATGCCGACGCGGTGAGAACGAAGCCGGCAAAGGCCACTCCCAACGCGGCGGAACATTGCTGCATGAAGCTGGATGCGGAGAAGAAGACCCCGGCCAGTTGCTTGCCGGTCTTTGCTGCATAATCCGTCACGACATCCGCGAGCATCGAACTGGTGTTGATCAGCGAGATCGCGATCATCGCGCCTCCTATGGTGCCTTGAAACAGGAGAACCGGAACCACCCATGGATGACCCTTCGGCAGGAATAGGCCAAAGTAGAACAGCAGCAGCGGCACCAGATTTATCGTTATGCCGACGATCGCCATGAACATCGCCGTGCGCTTCTTGCCCAGCCAGCGCGAGAATCTCGGAGCAAGCGGCGCGGCAAGGCTGGCTGCCGCGACCGCTTCCAGGGCAAGCAGCGCAATCTGTTTTGCGCTCAGATCGTAGATGTATGTGTTGAAGTACAGGGTCACCGCGCTTGCCAGCCCGATAGCCGTGAATTTCAACACCCCGAAGCCGAATATCGCGAGAAACCCCCGGTGTCGAAAAGCGGTCAATATCTCCCGAAGGTGATCAGCAAAACTCATCTTGTGGGTGGTGGTCGGATCGGCATCGCGCATCTTGGGTATCTGCGAAGCGGTGCCAAATCCGCATACCAGGATGGCGATCGTCATCACGAACGCCCCGGCAAGCGCGAACTTGAAGTAGCCGTCGGGATTGAGCTGGCCGGTCGCAAATTCTGGCGTCTCGACGAAGAAGAAGGTCAGGCTGAACGCAACGAATGCAAATGTCCCGACATAACCGAACCAAAAGCGAAGCGAGAAGAGTTGCGTCCTCTCCCCATAATCTCCGGTGAGTTCCGGGACCATGGCGGCCGATGGTACATCGTAGGCACTGACAGCGACCCTGGTCAGCGCTGCCGTCGCGAAAATCCACAGACCTGTCTGGATATCCGAGAGCCCGCCGGGGGGATTCCAGATCATCAGGAAGAATATGCCGGTTGGAATGGCCGAACCGATGATGAAGGGATGCCGGCGCCCGAAACGCGATCGCGTCATGTCCGACCAGCGCCCGATGAACGGATCGACAAGCGCATCGATGATGAGAGTTGCGGCGATGGCCAGGGAAACGATGCCGGCCGACACGCCCACGACCTGATTGTAATACAGGAGCAAGTATCCGAACGAGGCATTTTTTACCGCCGTCGATACCGAACCGAACCCGTACGAGAATCTTGCTCCCAACGGGATGCGCGAACTTTCGACAAGCTTGGTGCGTGGCACGCGCGCCAGCGGTTCGGCGGTCGCCATTTTCTGCCTCTTCCAATTCCGCGAACCTCTGGAATCGGGCCGCCGACGCGCAAAATCGCCTGTATGTGGTTCGCCTGTCAACTAAATTCCTTGAGATGGGAGGGCATGTTGGCGCTGCCCGGCGATCTCGATCGACCGTCCGTCCGCCCCGAGCCCGGAACAGCAGGCACTTTCACCTGCAACTATCCAGACGCTAACTTGCCAGCAGCTTTTATAACTGTGGGAGGTGGCTCTTCTTCACGAATCCGGGTCCCAAGTGGCAAGGAAGGATTGGCGGTGGAAGACATATAGAACCCAATCCACTACCGCGTCAGATTCTGCTGTTCAAGCGGACAACAGAGCTTCAATGCGAGGGGCGCAACGGGTTTGGCATTGACAGGCGCACCAAATAGCCGTCAACGCTGCAGTGATAACAATGGTTGGCAACAAGATCCGACCGGCAAGGAGCAGAGGATGACAAGACCAGTTTTTCGCTTGGCGATTAGCCTGAGCGTATCCGTTTTCGCGCTGTGCGCGCTTTCCGAGACCGCAGCGGCGCAGGACGCAGACACTCAGGGCACCGCCCCCCGAGCCGGCGTAATCGGCAATGAGATCATCGTGACGGCGCGCAAGCGTGCGGAAAACGTGCAGGACGTTTCCGAGTCGATCACCGTCGCTACTGGTGAGTCTCTCGAAACTCTTCAGATTGTAAGTCCTACTGAGTTGACGCGCATCGCCCCGGCATTGACCTTTCGCGATAACCCGATGCAGATGTCGTCCGGTTTTGCGGTTCGAGGAATCGGAACCTCCTCTTTCTCGTCGACGATCGAGCAGAGCGTATCGACGGTTGTCGACGGGGTTGTGCTTGGCCAGCCCCAGTCCGCGGCATCTCTCATCGACATCAATCGGGTGGAGGTGCTGGAAGGCCCGCAGGGGCTGCTGTTCGGCAAGAACGCATCGGCGGGTCTGGTGAACATCGTCACCAATTCGCCCCGGCTGGGCGCCTTCGAAGCGGACGCATCCGTCACCTTTGGAACCGATGGCGAGTTTCGCACCCATGGCGTCGTCAATGTGCCGATCGGCGAAGACCTGGCGGTCAGGCTTGTCGGCTTTCGCAACGAGACCGACGGCTACATCTACAACGAGGCGCTCGACGAAAGCTACAATGGCGAAGACAATTTCGGCTTCCGAGGAAAGCTCTTTTTCGAGCCGAGCTCGGAATTCAATTTCCTGCTCACCGGGGACTTCTACGAGGACACGGCGATCTGCTGCTTCTCGACGGTCCGCGAGCTGGGCGACAACCCTCGTCTGGCGAGCTTTCTGGACCAGTATGGCATCGTTCCGGGAACCGAGAACACTTCGGTCGTGGCCGGCATGCCAACCGGAGCCTTGGGAACCGATCCCCTGCGCCGCTACAAGGGTCTCACGGGCGAAGCCAATATCGAACTGGGCAGCGCTACGCTGACCTTGATCACCGCCTATCGCAGGAACGACTATGCTCTCGACTTCGACGGTGACCAAACGCCGCTGGCACGGTTCGACTACAATGGCGGAGACTACAAATACCAGCAATTCAGCCAGGAAATCCGCGTAGCCTCCGCTCCGGGGGGTACCCTGGAGTGGCTGGGCGGCCTGTATTTCTTCAGCTCGACGAACGAGATATTCTACCGCGCCGGCGGGCGACTGATCGTCGAAGCGGGGCCTCTGATCGTCGGGATCATCGAAACGGACGTCGACAATGCGAGTTATGCAGGGTTCGGTTCGGTTACCTGGAATGTCAGCGATGCGTTTCGTTTGCGCGCCGGCGGGCGATATACCCATGATGAGCTGAAGGCCCGCCGGGTCGCCTATGATATGCCGGGAACCCTGCCAGGCTCGTCGGCAATCATCGGCTCGATCGCGGGCGACACCACGGAACGTGGCGGCGCGAACGATTTTTCGTGGAAGCTCACCGCAGAGTACGACCTCAACTACGAGACCATGGTCTACGCCAGCGCGGCGCGCGGCTATAAGGGTCCGGGCCTGGCGTCCTCGGGAGTGCTGAACCCCGATGTCGACCCGCTGATCCGTCCCGAGACGGTGATGGCGTATGATATCGGCATCAAGTCGACCCTGTTCAACGGGCTCGCCACCCTGAACGTCGCCGCCTTCTACGAAGACTTCAGCGACTTCCAGACGCAGATCTACGACACCAGCACCAATCCGCCCGGCTTCCGCACCACCAATGCGGGCAGTCTGGAATCGAAGGGTGCTACCATCCAGGCGACGGTGCGTCCGGCGCAGGGACTGAGCCTGATGGCGAATGCCGCTTTCGTCGATGCCCAGTACAAGGATCTCGATGGCCTCTCCTGCCCCTATGGATTCACGGTTCCGCAGCTGACCGGGGGCTGCCGGATCGTCGGTGGCAGGCCGGTCATCAGCGCAGACGGAAATCGCCTTGCGAACGCTCCCGAGTTCAAGTTCTTCGTGGCGGCAAATTACGAAACGCCGCTCACCTCGACGATCGATCTGCTGCTGGCGACCGATTACTCGTGGCGCGACGACGAGCAGTTCAGCGCCAATGGTGATCCGAACACGATCCAGTCTGCCTACGGCATCTGGAATGCGTCTGCCGGCCTCTCGTTCAACGAGGGCGCGTTCGAACTGCGGGGGTTCGTGCGCAACATCGCCGACACGTCCTACACCAATCTGATCACGCCCAACTCGGCCGATACCAACGGCGGTTATTCGCAGTATCTCTCGCGCTACCAGGAGCGACAGGCCGGCATCACCCTCAGGGCGCGGCTCCGCCCCTGAGACAAATTGACACGCACACCAAGAGTCCTGTAATCAGGTGCTCGGGAGTTCAATTTTACGGAGGATTCGGAAATGACTTACGAATATGGGCGCGTCATCAACGATGCTGACAGCCACACCATGGAAACCGATGAGTGGATCTACGACTATCTTGACAATGATGATCTGCGCGAGAAGTTCGGTCATCTTTACAAGGCCGACAAATCTGGGCGTGTGGTCGGCATCATCCAGAAGGCCAAAGACCGCGCGGGCGACCCGGCGGCGGATGCGGCGGCTGCGGAAAATCCCATTGCCGGCGACAAGGGCTGGGCCGCATTCGGCGCCTTCGATACCTCGGAGCGCACGCGGATGCTCGACAAGTACGGTTTCGTCAGCCAGCTGGTCTTCACCACCGCCTCGCTCGCGTCGTTGAAGAAGGCCGAAAGCGACGAGGAAAAATACGCTCTGGCTCGCGCTTCCAACAAGGCGCAGCAGGCGTTCTGCGACGGAGACAAGCGCCTCGTGAACGTCGCCTACATCCCGCTCGACAACCCCGAAATGGCCTTTGCGGAAGCAAAGCGCGCCATCGACGCCGGTGCCGGCGCAGTAGGCGTCGCACCGATGCCGTCGGGCGGACGGTCGCCGGGACACCCCGATCATGATGCGTTCTGGGCCATGCTTGAGACGCGCTCGATCCCGTTCATGATCCAGCTGGAAT
>CAZEEC010000104.1:0-7542 GCA_964511105.1 uncultured Mesorhizobium sp. | reverse complement strand
CGGCCGACAAAGGCGATCTCGGTCAGCCGCAGATAAAGCCCCATCTCGCCGATCGTATCGCCCAGGAAGATGTCGGTATCGGCCTCGACCGGATCGTGCGTGGCGCGCCGCGCCACCTTCAGCCCCTTGGAGGCGAGCATGTCGGCGATGGCGTCGGCGCGGTCGGGATGGCGCGGCACGATGATCGTCACGAGGCCCGCATGCCGCTTCTTCAGCGCCAAATGAACGTTGGCGGCGATTTCCTCCTCGCCCTCATGAGTCGAGATCGCGGCCCAGTTCGGCCGTCCGGCCAGCGCTGCTTTCAGCGTCGCCAGTGCCGGCGGATCGACCGGCGGCGGCACCGTGTCGCCCTTGAGGTTTCCCGACACCGTCACCGGCCGCGCGCCCAGTGCCAGGAAACGTTCGCCATCCGTCTGCGACTGCGCCACGACATGAGCGAGGTTTTCGAACAGCGCTTCGGCCAGATGCGGCCGCTTTTGCCAGGCCGCGAAGGACCGGTCTGACAGGCGCCCGTTGACCAGCACCTGCGGCACGCGCCGCGCGCCCAGTTCGAGGATCGTCATCGGCCAGATTTCGGATTCCGCGATGATGGCAAGATCGGGCGCCCAATGATCGAGGAAGCGGTCGACGGCCGGCTTCAGATCGAGCGGCACATATTGATGGATGATCCGGTCGCCGAGCCGCTCGGTGGCGACGTTCGCCGACGTCACCGTTCCCGTCGTCAAGACGACCCGGATGCCGGATCCGGCGATCTTCTTGATCAGAGGCACCACGGATAGGGTTTCGCCCACGCTTGCCGCATGGACCCAGATCAGCGGGCCGTGCGGCCGCGCGACATTGGTGATCCCGTAGCGCTCGCGCCTGCGCTTGCGGTCTTCCTTGCCGCGGCTTGCGCGATAGGCGACATAGCCGCCGACGAACGGATAGGCGGCCGCACCGGCCAGCCGATAGGTCGTCAAGAGCGCGCGGGCCCAGCGTTCGCTCATAGCGCGGCATCCACGAGGCCATAGGCCTTTTGCGTGACGGCGTTGAGCGCGCCGGTCACTTCGTGCCGCTTCGCCTCCGCGTCGCTATCGGCGGCGACGAAGACCGGATCGCCAAGCACGATGGCGGCGCGCCCGAAGGGAAGGTTGATCGCGGTCTTGTCCCAGCTCTTCTCGAGCACCTTGCGCCGGCTGGTCGCCACCGCCAGGGGCAGGATCGGGCGGCCCGAAAGCCGCGCCAGCGTGACAATGCCGAGTCCCGCCTCGCGCGGCGTGCCGTGCGGAATGTCGGCGATCATGGCGACGTTGCGCCCCTCATCGAGCATGCGCTTCAACACGATCAGCGCGCGTGCGCCGCCTTTTTGGGCGTCGTGGCCGCCCCGTCCGCCGGAGCCGCGGACGACGGAAAAGCCCAGCTTCTCGGCGACCAGCGCGTTCAACTCCGCATCGGCGCTTCTTGAAAACAGGGCGGTCACCTTGATGTCGCGCGGCGTATAGGCCGGCGCCATCAGATGCTGCCCATGCCAGAGCGCGACGATCACCGGCTCGTGCGGGCGCACATAGGCATAAGGATCGCTCGATCCCGCCACCACCCGATTGGTCGCCTTGACGAAACGCAGGACGCCGGTAATCGCTGACGCCAGCGCCTGCTTGACCGCCGGCGAACCGGCAATCGGTCCGCGCACCTTGCGCCAGAAAGTCTTCAGCGGCCGTCGGCGCGCCGGTGCCCCGGCCTTCACATCTGGATCGGCGCTGGTGATCGGTCTGCTTTCCATCGGAGGGGGCGTCAGCCCTGCGGCTGAAGCAGACGATGCAGGTGCACGATGAAGTAGCGCATCTGGGCGTTGTCGACCGTCTCCTGCGCCTTGGCGCGCCAGGCGGATTCGGCGGATTTGTAATTGGGGAAGATCCCGACGATGTCGAGCCCGTCCAAATCCTTGAATTCCACGCCGTCGAGCGACGTCAGTTCGCCGCCGAAAACGAGATGGAGGAGCTGCTTGTTCGTGGTTTCTTCAGCCATCGGACGATCGCTTCTGGTTGTTATGCATCACAATGCGGACAGTGCGCGCACACCTGTAAATCAGTTCGGTCGATTTTGAAACTACCAGCCCTTTGACCAGTCGGCCTCGCGGGCGTGGCGCACCATGGTCTCCAGGAGCATGCCGCTGCCGGCGACCAGCGAGCCGTGGCGGGGGCTCTTGCCGGCATAGAGCGGGGGGTTGCCGTTGGGGGTCAGCACCTCGCCGCCGGCGCGCATCAGGATCAGGTCGGCGGCCGCGAGATCCCAGTCATGCGAGCTGGGCTTGACGAACGTGGCGTCGAGCTCGCCATCGGCCACCATCGCGATGCGATAGGCGAGCGAGGGGATATAGGGAACCTTCACCGTCTGGCCGACACCCGGCAGCATCGAGCGCGTCATTGTTTTCGGCCCCGCGACGATCGGCAGATCACCTGCCTCGCGGACCTTGATCGGCATCCCGTCCCTCAGGGCTGGTCCGTCGAGCATCGCCTCGAAGATCTGGTTCCGGGCCGGCACGTCGAGGACGCCGGCGATCGGGCGACCCTTCTCGACAACCGCGATCGAGACGCACCACATATCCTGACCACCGATAAAGGCGCGCGTGCCGTCAATCGGATCGACGACGAAGGTGCGCCGTGCCGAAAGCCGCGACGTATCGGCGACCGTTTCCTCCGACAGCCAGCCATAATCGGGTCGCGCTGCGAGCAGTTCGGCCTTCAGGAAGCGGTCGACGGCGATGTCGGCCTCGGAGACGGGCGATTGCCCGGTCTTCATCCACACATCGGGCGTCTTGCCGAAATAGCGCATCGCGATCAGGCCGGCCTCACGCGCGGCGTCGCGGATCAGTGCCAGTTCGGCGGCCAGTTCATTCGCCTGCAAGCGTCATTCCTTCGATCAGAAGCGTCGGCGCGGCCGTGCCGAAATTGTGGTCGAGATCGTTGGCGGGCGTCATGTTCAGGAACATCGACTTCAGGTTCGAAGCAATCGTCACCTCCGACACCGGAAATGCCAGTTCGCCGTTCTCGATCCAGAAGCCGGATGCGCCGCGGCTATATTCGCCGGTCACCATGTTGACGCCCTGCCCGAAGACCTCGGTCACGTAGAAGCCGGAATTGAGGCTGCCGATCAGGTCCTGCGGCGCCGCCTCGCCGGGCTCGATCGCGAGATTGGTCGAGCTCGGATTGATCGAGGAGCCGGAGCGCGATCCGCGGCCATTGGTCACGAGCCCCAGTTCCCGCGCGGCCGAGGTCGAGAGGAACCAGTGATTCAGAACGCCGTCCTCGATCATGGTCAGCGCCGAGCCCTCCACGCCTTCGCCGTCGAACGGACGCGAGGCGGCTCCGCGTATGCGCAGCGGATCGTCGGTCACGGTGATCGCGCTGGCGGCGACCTTTTCACCCATCCGGTCGCGCAGGAAGCTCGTCTTGCGCGCCACCGACGCGCCGTTGATCGCGCTTGCCAGATGGCCGGCGACGCCGCGCGCGACGCGCGGGTCGAAGATGACGGTCACTGGACCGGTCCTGGCCTTGCGCGCGCCCAGACGCCGCACGGTGCGTTCCCCGGCGCGCCGGCCGATCTCGTCCGGGGCGTCGAGATCGGCGAAATGCGGCCGCGAGGAGAAATCGTAGTCGCGCTCCATGCCGGTGCCCTCCCCGGCAATGACGCTGACCGAACGTGTGAAGCGCGTCGCCATATACTCGCCGAGAAAACCGTGGGACGTCGCCAACACGAGCCCGCCGATGCCCGCGCTCGCCGATGCGCCGCCGGAATTGGTCACGCCGGTCACCGCGCGGGCGGCGTCTTCCATCGCAAGCGCGTCCGCGCGCAAGCGCGCCGCGTCGATCTGCCCCCCGTCGAACAGGTCGAGGTCGCGCAAGCTGCGCGCCAGCCGGTCCTTGTCGGCCAGGCCCTGCACCGGATCCTCGGGCGAGACCTTAGCCATGGCGACGGCGCGCGTCGCCAGTTGATCGACATCGGCGCCGGCCGCCGCCGAGACGCTCGCCACGCGCTGGCCGATGAAGACGCGCAGCGAGATGTCGTCGCTTTCCGCCGCCTCGGTGCCCTCGACCTTGCCCAGCCGCACTGTCACTTCCGAGGCGCGAGAGCGCACCGCCACCGCATCGGCCGCATCGGCGCCGGCACGCCGCGCCGCCGTGACCAGCGAGGCGACGAGGTCGGCGAGCTTGGCGGTCTCGATCTGGCTCATGGATAGGTCCTTGCTGGTCGGCGTGCGTGTTTGCCCCATCTATTGTTCGCGCCCGACATGTGCAATGGCTGGCGGCACGGCCGCCGCCCGCGCGGGTGGTGAAAGCCCCTTTCGAACCTTGCAAGGACTTCTCCGTGACACCATTCCATCTCGCCTTTCCCGTCCGCGATCTTGAAGAAACGCGCGCCTTTTACGCCGACGTCTTGGGCTGTGCCATCGGCCGCTCGGCCGACACATGGGTCGATTTCGACCTTTACGGCCACCAGATGTCAGCGCATCTGCGCCCGGACCAGCAGGAGGCCAGGCGCGACGGGCAGGTCGGCGGCCTCGCCGTTCCGATCCCGCATTTTGGCGTTGTCTTGGAAATGGCGGACTGGACGGCACTGGCCGAACGCCTGGAAGCGCGCTCCGACGTCGACTGGTTGGAAAGGCCGCAGGTGCGCTTCAAGGGCGAGCCCGGCGAGCAGGCCACGCTCTTCATCCGCGACCCGTCCGGCAACGCGCTTGAATTCAAGGGCTTCAAGTCCCTGGACGGGGTGTTCGCACATTGAAGGCCGCGCCGGCCGACGCATCACCTCCTGGCGCGGTCCAGCCGCGCCCGGTCGGCAAATTCGTCACCGGCTCGACCATGAAGCACGTCGCGACGATGACGATGACCGGCTCGATCGGGCTGATCGCCGTCTTCATCGTCGACGCGCTCAACCTGTTTTACATCTCGATGCTCGGCGTCGAGGAACTGGCCGCCGCCATCGGCTTTGCCGGAACGCTCAGCTTCTTCATCACCTCGGTCGCCATCGGCTTCACCATCGCCACCTCGGCGCTGGTCTCGCGCGCGCTTGGCCGCGGCGACCGCGAGGACGCCGCCCGGGTCGGCGGCGCGTCGATCCTCTATATGGCCGTGACCATGGTCGCGGTCACCGCCGCGGTCTGGCCGTTTCTGTCCGACCTCGCGCGCTTCCTCGGCGCGACTGGCGAAACGCATGCGCTGACGACCCGCTTCCTGCAGATCGTCATCCCGTCGACCCCGCTGATCGCCGTCGGCATGGCGACGACCGGCATCATGCGCGGCGTCGGCGACGCCCGCCGGGCCATGTATGTGACGCTGTCGGGCGGCGTCGCGACCGCGATCCTCGACCCGATCTTCATCTTCGGTTTCGGCCTCGGCCTCGATGGCGCGGCCTTCGCCACTGTGATTTCCCGCGTCGTCCTCTTGAGCGTCGGCCTTTACGGTGCCCACAAGATCCACCGGCTGATGAAGATGCCGAACCTTGCCGGCTTCAAGGCCGCCTTGCGCCCGTTCTTCGGCATCGGCCTGCCGGCGGTCTTGACGCAGATCGCGACGCCGATCGGCAATGCCTATGTCACCATCGAGATCGCCAGCTTCGGCGACGCGGCGGTCGCCGGCTGGGCGATCATCGGCCGCGTGACGCCGGTCGCTTTCGGCGTCGTCTTCGCGCTGTCGGGCGCGGTCGGTCCGATCCTCGGCCAGAACTATGGCGCGCGGCGCTATGACCGCGTTTATGACGCGCTGCGCGACGCGCTGATCTTCACCATGCTCTATGTGCTGGCGGTGTGGGCGCTGCTTGCCGTCTTCTCCGGCCAGATCGCGTCGATCTTCGGCGCGACGGGCGAGGCGCGCGAGCTCGTCGTCTTCTTTTGCGTCTTCGTCGCCGGCAGCTTCCTCTTCAACGGCGCCCTCTTCGTCGCCAACGCCGCCTTCAACAATCTCGGCTATCCGACCTATTCGACGATGCTCAACTGGGGCCGCTCCACCTTGGGCGTGATCCCCTTCGTCTGGTTCGGCGCGGAATATTACGGCGCCAAGGGGGCGATCGCCGGCTGGGGCTTGGGCGTCATCTTCTTCGGCGTCGCCGGCGTCATCCTGGCGTTCCGCACGGTGCGCGGGATCGGCAGGCGGATGGAAGAGGCCGCGCCTCTGCCCGCCCCGCCCGCGGCCGCCAACTCGGCCTTCTCGACCGGCAAGGCCTCGACGCTTCAGTAGAACGACGGCAGCAACAGCCGCCATCGGCCGAAAACGGCCTCATTTCAGGCGATCCCGGTGACACTGGTGGCATCTGGAGCGGACCTTAACTCCGAGCATAGAAAATCACTGTATGTCGTGGCAGGGAAACGGGGCGCGATCATGCAGCTGGATGCACCGACACTTTTCGTTCTAACAATTGTCGTGATGGCGGTGATCGGGCTGCTTCTCCTTTGGGCCTGGCTGCAAAATCGAGACGTCAAGGCGCTCGCATGGTGGAGCGTGGCCTTACTTCTTGAGGCGCTCGGCACAGCCCTCATTTTCCTTCGCGGCCTTATTCCTGACGGGCTGAGCATCGATGCGTCCAACGCGCTCCTGATCGCTGCGTACGGGCTGATCTGGAGTGGAGCACGCCTCTTCAATGGGCGGACGGTGCATCCAGGCTTGATGCTTGGAGCGGCGATCTGGCTTCTGGCCTGTCAGTTCGATGCCTTCTACGCGTCACTGCCGGCAAGGGCGGGTCTCTTTTCGGTGCTGATCGGCAGCTATGCGATGCTGGCGGCATGGGAATTTTGGCGTAGAACCGAACCGCTTTCATCTCGCCCCGCTGTCGTGGCGTGCCTGGTCCTTCACGCTCTTGTATTCTTCGTGCACATACCAGCCGTGATGCTCGGCCCAGCCACCGAAAGCGCTCAGCCTCTTGGTGGCTTCTGGTTCATTTACATCGCGTTCCAGGGGACGATTCATAATATTGCAGCCGCGTTTTTGCTTCTCGCCATGGCGAAGGAGCGTGTCGAATTGCGCTACAAGATGGCATCTCGTATCGATCCGCTGACCGGAGCCTTCAACAGGAGGTCCTTCGTCGACTCGGCGAAACAGGTCATGGCGAAAGTCGGCCGCGATGATCGCACCGTCGCCCTCCTCTTGTTTGATCTGGACCATTTCAAGAAGATCAATGACAGCCTGGGGCACCAATCCGGTGATGAGGTCCTGAAACTTTTCTGTTGGATCGCATCAACGCATCTGCGGCCGAATGACGTGTTCGGTCGGCTTGGCGGTGAGGAGTTCGCCGCCCTTCTCCCAGGGGCGGACGCCGCTGGCGCGCGCAAGGTGGCGGACCGGATTCTGGCTGCTTTCGAGACCGCGGGACAAAGTTTTGCTCATGCAGGCATGGAAACGACGGCCAGCGCCGGCCTTGCCGTGTCAGGGGAAGAACGTTCTTCATTCGACGACCTTTTCACAGTGGCCGACCGCGGCCTCTACAAGGCCAAACGCGCGGGGCGGAACCGGGTGGAAGAAGATCTTTCCTCCTTTGCACCCGTGCCGCTGTTCTCGCCGCAAGTCGCGACCG
>CAZEEC010000103.1:0-7564 GCA_964511105.1 uncultured Mesorhizobium sp. | reverse complement strand
AGCCGGCGGCTCATAACCGCTTGGTTGGGGGTTCGAGTCCCTCCGGGCCCACCATTTTCCTTAGCCGCCTCCATTGGCCTGTGTCGTCGGTGGGTCAGCGACGGAACACCAGTAGACTTCACGTTCCGGATGGTTCTCGATCGAAAATCCCGCGCTGCGCAACAGCGCCTCAACGCCGGCGCGGTTGGGAATGAACCAGTTGGTCGGGTCGCCCGCATAGCTGTGTTCGATCATGTAGAGGGCGGGAAAGTCTGGCTTGTCGAAGATGCTCCATTCGCTGAACGGGTAGTCGCGCTCGATCTCGGGCACCGTGTCCCAGCCGCGCTGCAAGCATTGAAACAGCATATGGCGGCCGGCGGCATGTTCCTTGATCAGATCCAGCGCCAAGAGCGGGTGGCGCAGGTGATAGAGCACGCCCATGAAGATGACGAGGTCGAACGCTTCTTTCAGTTCGGCGATCTCATAAACCGACATGCGATGGAATTCGATGTCGCGGCCTTCGACCTGCGCGGCCAAACGAGCCTGGCTCAGATAGCGCTCGTCGGTATCGATGCCGACGACGCGGGCCGCCCCGCGCCGCTTCATCTCGAGCGCGTAAAAGCCGGCATTGCAGCCGATGTCGAGGACGCTCCATCCGGTCAGATCTTCAGGGATGACATGTGAAAAGCCCTGCCATTTGAAGCGCGGATAGTCGCCTAAAAAATGATCCGGGGCGGTTTCGATCCCCTTGATCCGCAGGTTCTGGAACCAGGGCTTGAGCCGGTCGATTTCCTGCCTGAGTGCAAATTCCGGGATGTCCGATCGGATATTCATAGTGCTCCAGGACTGGCGTTCGGCGGGCAAACCCCGCCAGGCGCGAAGTGTTCCCAAATTTGGCACCCCGTTCGCGTTTACGCTTCGGATTGCCGCGGATGGTTCTCTTGCAAGGCGTCGCGGACAATGCTGGCATCGCCCGCGGAGTGCTCGGCCAATGTCACCTCGACCGCCTTGAGCTCTCGTCGCGTGCGCAATTGCCGGGTGGGCCCCTTCGGCCGCAACTCCTTGTAATCGCTGGAAGGCGTAATTTCGAATGCGCGCCGTGCGGCGACGACTTGCTCGTGTAAGGTATAGCGTCCGGCGACAATGATGTTCGCGCATGTGACATCCCGCAGCGCTTCGGGTTCATGCTGAAGCGCCAGCTCGAAGAGATCGCCAAACATGCCGAGGTCGAGATACTCGCCACTGCCAAGGGGGCCCTGGAAGAGATCACGCCGCCTGTCGCCAGAAGGTTCGGCCAGACGGTCGAGATCACTCAAGGAGCAGATGTGCTCTTTCGACTTTGCCGTCACGGCGACGATGATCGCCTCCACATAGACCGTCTGGGAACTCATATTCGTCACGATACAGCGCGATGAGACGTTATGGCCCGCGCCGCGGTTGATCAGGATCTTCGCTCGCAACTGATTGCGATAGCTGTTGTAGAACAAGTGGAGGTAAAAGCCCCAGACGGCCAGCATCAGGCAACTCGTCAGGGCCGACACGCCGCTGCCGTTTTCGACGAACCAACTCCACATAAGTTCTTCCAATCGATGGCCGCGGCCGACGAAGATCGGGTGTCAGTGCCGCGCGAAACGGGAACCTGTCAGCCCTGCATTCTCGGCGTGGGGGCTGCGTTCTGAACGTTGGGTAAACCGCTCGAGGGCCGACGCGACAGACGCCGCGCGTCGAACAGATTGAGATCTTCGGCGAGTTCGTTCGCCTCTCCAGCACCCAGTTCCACTGCCGGCTTGCCGTAGAACTCGACGGTCCAGCCGGTAAAACTGTCCTCGACGGTCCAGGCACCGCAAGCGCGGCGCGGACGATAGCGTCTTGCCATGAACGTCTCCTGCCCATTATCTGCCCGATGGGATCAAACGCCGCCCTCAACCAGCATCGGCAGAAGTTGTTCCGCCGGCGCGCAAAATGCGTGGAGCACTTGTGGTCCTAGGGTTCTTCAGCCAGTGTGAACCGGCGCTGGTCCTTTGCGTTCCTCGGGACGCTCAAGTCCTCAAGATTAAACATCAGAAAATTCGTGGGACGTCCATGGTTCGGGCCCTTTTCGATGATGGTCTCGCGCTGCTCCCCGGGTTCCTCATCGCCGCAATCGTGGCGCTTGCGGCGACCTTCTTGTCGGGACATTATGGCGGGCCTGTCATGCTGTTCGCGCTGCTTTTGGGCATGGCGCTGAACTTTCTGGCGTCGGACCCGAAGTGCCGGCCGGGAATCGACTTCACCGCGCGCACCATTTTGCGGCTAGGCGTCGCCCTGCTCGGCGTGCGCATCACCATAGACGCGGCGGCAAGCCTCGGCCCGGTGCCGATCCTGCTGGCTGCTCTTGGTGTCATCACCACGATTGGCGCCGGCCTCGCGCTTGCAAAGGCGCTCGGCTTCAGCGCCCGTTTCGGCGTCCTGACCGGCGGGGCGGTGGGCATTTGCGGCGCCTCGGCAGCGCTCGCGATCGCATCGATCCTGCCGAAAGGCAAGGAAGGCGATACGATCTTCACCGTGATCGCCGTCACCAGTTTGAGCACGATTGCGATGATCGCCTATCCGATCGTGCTGCAAAGCTCCGGCTGGGACGACGTTCAGGCAGGACTGTTTCTGGGCGCCACAATTCACGATGTCGCGCAGGTCGTCGGCGCCGGCTACAGCATCTCGACCGAAGCGGGAGATGCCGCGACTCTGACAAAGCTCCTGCGCGTGTCGATGCTGGTGCCGGTCGTTCTCGCGCTCTCCGTCATCGTGGCCCGGGGGCAAGAGGGCGGCGCGAAAGCCCGCCTGCCGACGTTTCTTGTCGGCTTCGTCGCGCTTGTCATCATCAACAGTCTCGGACTGATCCCGACGCTGGTGCAGGCCGTCGTGTCGGACCTGTCACGTTGGGCATTGGTCGCCGCCATCGCGGCACTGGGGGTCAAGACCATGCTCGGCGATGTCATGAAGGTCGGGCCGAAGGCGATGCTGCTGGTCGTTTTGGAAACGGCGTGGATCGCCGGCCTTGGCGCCGTCATCATCTTCTGGCTCGGCTGACTGCCGCTCTTGATCTTCCCCCTGCTGGAAGGTCTAGACTCGCGTTCGTTCTGATCGAGGAGACCGACATGCGCGTTCTGTTCACCCTTACAGCTTCAGTCTTGTTCCTAACCGCTCCGGCCATGGCGCAAACCTCCCATGACCATGATGGTGCGTCAATCGCATCGGAGGAAAGCGCGTCCACGATCGCCTATCGCGACGCAATGGACACGATGCATGCCGACATGATGGCGATGGACTATTCGGGCGATGCCGATATCGACTTTGCGCGCGGCATGATTCCGCACCACCAGGCCGCAGTCGACATGGCGCGCATCCAGATCGAAGAGGGCGACGATCCCGAAATGCGCCAATTGGCCGAGGAAATCATCGAGGCGCAGGAGCGCGAGATCGCCCAGCTCAAGGCGTGGCTCGAAGCCAACGACGCCGAATAGCGTCAGGCTCCCCGGCGCGGGTCGATCGGCTGCACCGTGCCGAGGTCCAGATGGCGTTCCAGGGCGGTGGCCGCGCCGAGCAGCCGCGCCTCGCCGCGCGGCCGCGCGACGATCTGCAGACCGACCGGAAGACCGGAACGGGTGAAGCCGCACGGCAAGGACAAGGCAGGACCGGTCGTCAAGGTGATCGCGAAGGCGATCGCCAGCCAGTCGATATAAGTCTCGAAGCTTTTGCCGGCGCATTCGGTCACGTACCGGTTTTCGACCGGGAAGGGCGGAACGATCGTCGCCGGCGTCATCAACAGATCGTAACGATCGAAGAAGGCGAGCGCGCGCTTGATGATGGCCGCCCGACGTGCTTCGGCCTTGGCGACGTCGCCCACCGTCAGCGCCAGCCCCTTCTCGATGTTCCAGATGACTTCGGGCTTGAGCAGGTCGCGATGCGTTTCAAGCTTGCCGGCATGGGCGGTCGCGAAATTGACCGCACGCAGGGTCTGGAACGTCTCGCCTGCGTCCGACAGGTCGGGATGGTCATCGACGACCTCGACGCCAAGTTCGGTGAAGCGGTAGGCGGCAAGACGGCAAATTTCGGCCACTTCAGGGTCGACCGGAGTGATTCCGAGATCAGGCGAGAACGCCACCCGCCGGGGAAGGGCGCGGCTCGAGGCGGCCTTTCGATAGCTCGTTCCGTCGCGCGGCAGGGAGATCGGATTGGCGGGATTTTCGCCCGTCATGGCGTCGAGGAACAGGGCCAAGTCTTCGACGGTCCGTGCCATCGGTCCTTCAACCGACAAGATGTCGTCGACGAGGAGGCCGGGATCGCAGGCGACGCGGCCGGGCGAGGGGCGAAGGCCGACGATGCCACAGAAACTGGCTGGATTGCGCAGCGATCCGCCGAGATCGGATCCGTGCGCCAGCCAGGCCATGCCGGTGGCGAGCGCGACAGCGGAACCGCCCGAAGAGCCCGCGGCGGAGAGCGAAGTGTTCCAAGGGTTGAGAGTCGCCCCGAACACGTCGTTGAAGGTGTTGGCGCCGGCGCCGAATTCGGGCGTCGCGGTCTTGGCATAGATCAGGCCGCCTTCGTCCTCGAGCCGAGTGACCAGAACGTCGGAGCGCTCCGGAGTGTGGTTTTCGTAGATGCGCGAGCCGTGGGTGGTTCGCACGCCTTCGACCTCGGTCAGATCCTTGATCGCTACCGGAAGGCCCGCAAGCAGACCGCGCTCGCGTGTAGGGCGCGCAACCAAATCGTCCGCACGGGCGCGGGCGCGATCAAAGGCCAGCGTGGGCAGCGCGTTGACGACAGGATCGACAGCTGCGACCCGCTCTTCCAGCGCATCGAGCAAGGCATGCGGGGTGATCGTCTCGGCGCGCAGTCCATCGACGATGTCGCACGCCGATTTGTGGATCAGGTCGGATGTCATGTCTGTGTCCCCAAAGAATTCGCTGAAGCCTGATACTGCCGGCGGGCCGACGTTCCAAGAGCTGGGCATCAACAAAACGTTGGGGAGCGCGGAGGGGACGGGGCCGCCTGCAGCTCAGGCAAATTGCGCGCGGGAGGAGGCCTTGGTTGAAGACGGCGACACGAAGGCTTCCGCCAGTTCGATGTCGTCGCTGTCGATCAGCCGCTTGGGATCACTACCAACCGCTTTGATAATCTGGGGAGAAAGCGCGTTGGCGGTGATGACCGCATCCCAGGCGCTGCGGGCTTCGCGCTCGGCGCGAACAAGAGCGGAGAGGGCAAGGATAAGCCGGTCGCGGTGGTCCATGAACAAAGCCTGTATTCTTTTAGAGGATGGTCTTTTGGGTCGGCCCTTTGGACGGGCGCCTGACAAACGCGGCCGCGGCTTGCCGGTTCCAAGCGGCTGGTTTCCCAAGAGGAACTTTGAATGAGCCAGTGCATTTGAGGGGACCCATCAGGAGCGTCTTCGCGTGCTCGATACCATCTCGAAATCTCAAAATCTTCTGTCTGCCGAGGAATTGCCGATCGCGATCGACCGCCCGGATGACGTGACCTATGTCAGCGATGCCGAACCGGGAATCAGGCGCAAGCGCGCGGGCAAGGGGTTCAGCTACATCGATCCGGACGGTTCGAAACTCGCAGACAAGACGGAGATTGGGCGGATCAAGTCGCTTGTCATTCCGCCTGCCTGGACCGATGTGTGGATTTCCTCAAATCCGCTCGGGCACATCCAGGCGACTGGCCGGGATCAGAAAGGGCGAAAGCAATACCGTTATCATGCACGATGGGCTGAATATCGGGACGAAGCAAAGTATCAAAGCCTGGTCGCCTTTGCGTCGGCCCTTCCCAAGCTGCGTGCGCAGATGGAAGCAGATCTACGCAAACACGGACTGCCGCGAGACAAGGTGCTGGCCTCGATCGTCTGGCTGCTCGACAACACGATGATCCGCGTCGGCAATCCGGCCTACGCACGCGACAACAAGAGCTTCGGCCTGACCACGTTGCGCACGCGCCATGTCGAAGTCGAGGGCTCAAGGTTGCGGTTCGCCTTCAAGGGCAAATCGGGCAAGGAATGGAACCTCAAGCTCGTCGACAAGCGGATGGCGCGCATCCTCAAGAGCATGCTCGACCTGCCCGGCCAGCACCTCTTCCAGTACCAGGACGAGGAGGGGAGGCGCCATCTGGTACGCTCGCAGGACGTCAACGACTATATCCGCGCTGCGACGGGTGAGGATTTCTCCTCGAAACACTTTCGGACCTGGGGCGGGACGACAAGCGCGGCCGCCTTGTTTTCGGAGATCGAACGGCCGCAAAACAAGCGCGAGACCGCGCGCATCCTGAACGCGCTGATCGACAAGGTCGCGGCGCGGCTGGGCAATACGCGCGCCGTCTGCCGGCGCTGCTATATCCATCCGCGGGTCATTGATTCATGGTCGCAAGGCACGCTTGCCGAGGAACTCGCCGAAGCCGGCAGGCAATGCAGCGAGCCGCTCGAGGGGCTCGACGACGAAGAGATGCTGGTGCTTGGCTGGCTCTCTGGCGGGAGTTCGATTTGAGCAAGGCTATTCCGATTTCGAACGCGCGATCGGCAGTTCCATGGACAGGCGCGTGCCGCCGATGCCGTCGCCATAGACGATCGAGGTGTTCAGGTTCGTCGCCATGGCCTTGACGATGCGCGTGCCAAGCCCGGTGCCTTTGGGCTTTCCCTGACCGTTCCAGCCCACGCCGTCGTCCTCGACGCGAAGGACAGCCAAATCAGCGCCCTCACGACGGATCAGGACACGCACTTCGCCCTGGGCATCGCCGGGATAAGCGTATTTGTAGGCATTGGTCACGAGTTCCGTGACGATCATCCCGATCGAAACGGCCTTGTCGGTCGGGACCGTCAGCGAGTCCAGATCGGTGCGGATCCGCGAGGCGTGTCCGGCTGCCTGCATCGATCCGTCCAACTCCTTGATAAGCGTGGAGATATAGGCATCAAGATCGACCATCGTCACGTCTTCCGACGTGTAGAGCCGGCGGTGGAGGCCGGCGATCGCCGAAATCCGCGCCTGAGTCTCCGCCAGCGCGTCCTTTGCCTTCGGCTCGGAGACGGCCGAAGCCTGCATCCGCACCAGGGCCGCGACCAGCGCCAGCGAATTGGCAACCCGATGATTGACTTCGGCGAGCAGGATCTCGGCGCGATCGCGTGCATTGCGCACGTCCTTCTCGGCGTCCTCCTTCTCACGCTGCAGGCGGGCTTTCTCCAGCGATTGGTCGATGGCCCTCGAAAGCAGCACGAAGAAATCGTCGCCGACACTTTTCAGCACATAGTCGGCAGCGCCCGCTTTCAGCGCATCGACCGCAATGGTCGCTTCCGAGGAGCCCGTGACATAGACGACCGGGGGTGCCGAAGCCCGATTCTTGAGCGCTTGCAGAACATCCAGTCCCGTCCCTGAGGCGAGGTAATGATCCAGCACGACGACATCGATCGCGGTCGCGTCGATTCGGGCCATACCATGGTCGATGTCGCTGGAATGCTCAACGACGAAGCCGCGGCGATGCAGGTGCTTTTGCACCAGGCGCGCGAGGGCCGGATCATCATCGATATAGAGAACGCGGACGGGCTCGGTCATCGGGGTCAGGC